>JBDGQN010000052.1:0-7467 GCA_042219055.1 Salinibacter sp.
TGAGCTGCTCCAGTTCGACAACTTGATCTCTCACTGAAAACTCGCACATCGCGTTTCTTAAGCTTGCGGATCAAGCGATCTCCACGGCCGAGCAAGGCAAGTGGCGCCCTCACCAGTGGGAGGCCTACGTCGGCTACGGGCTTACCGAAACGGCCGGGGGTGGCTCACGTGCTTACATTGAGCCAGGCAGCTCGTTCGCGCTCCAGCTGATCAGCCGAGAGCGGCTCGCCGCCGACGGCCAAGACGATCCGCACGCCGCCGTTCGGGCGCTCGGCCTGCTCGGTGGACTCGGCGGCCGATCCCGCAAGGGATGGGGAAGTCTCAGCCTCACCGAAATTCGAGGTGACCGGGACGGACTCGCCTGGGCCCCGCCTCCGGATCTCGATGGGCTGGAACGCCAAGTCCGTTCCCTGATCCCCGCCGATGGCGCCAATGGCGAGGCGGGTCTCCCCGAGTACACGGCTTTTTCATCTCGAACGCGCGTCGAATTCGGCCCGCTCCAACGGAATGCGGCCGAGGCCCATCGATACCTGGCTCAGCTCTACAAGGCCACGGTCAAGACCGTTCCGGAGAAGGCAGAGCGCGAGCAGTTCGGGCTGCCGCGCAAGGGGAAGAATCATCGCCGGGCAAGCCCCTTGTTTTTGCACGTCCATGAGCTGCCGGACGGTCGAGGCGTCCCCGTGGCGCTGTTCATGCCGGCGAGATTCCTGACGGATCGCCAGGAGCCCGATGGAGCTTGGCGACACGTCGAGCGGTTCTTAGCGAACGTGGCAAACGGGGAAGTGCAATGAAAATCCTCCACTTTACCCTTGGCCCCGTCCAGAGTTTTGTTGAGCAAGCCCGGCGCACGCGCGATCTCTGGGCCGGCTCGTTCCTGTTGTCGTACTTGAGCGGGCAGGCCATGAAGGCCGTCCTGGATGCAGGGGGCCGAATTGACTTTCCCTCGGTGGCGGATGAGAACGGCGTCATCCACGAGGACCTGCTGCGAGCCATCTTGAACCCGCCGCATAACAGCCCGGGCATCGGCTCGTTGCCCAATCGCTTCAAGGCGACGGTGCCGCAGGACTTCGACCCTGACGGATGCCGGCGGGCCGTCCAGGGCCGATGGGAAGCGATTGCCCACGAGGTTTGGCGGAATTACGTAGCGGAGATTGCCGGTCGTGGCAACGACACCGAGGCCATCTGGGCCGAGCAAGTGGCCCGTTTTTGGGAGATGGCTTGCGTCTGCGACGCGGACCCGGAAGACAAGAGCGACAACGCCTGGCTCGATCGTCGCAAGAACTGGCGCACGCATCACCCACCCCAGCAAGGCGGCGACCACTGCACGCTCATGGGCGAGTGGACGGAACTGTCCGGCTACGTGCGCGCTCGGGAACGCGAGAAACAGGACGATTTCTGGAGGGCGCTTCGGGAGCAACGGCAACTCGGCACCTTCGATCTTGGATTCACCGAACGCCTCTGCGCCATCGCGCTTATCAAGCGGCTCTACCCCCAAATCGCGAGGGAGACGATCGGCTGGGAGCTTGACGTGCAGCACTGGCCCAGCACGCCCTACATGGCTGCCGTGCCGTGGTTGGAGCGAGCGCAGGACACCCATGTTGCCCGCGACTACACGGATGCCGTCGATCGCGCAAGATTGGATTGGGCGTACAGCGAAACCCGAACCGATCTGGCCTGTCTGCAAGACAGCGGCCGTTTGGCCAACCTGGGCGGCGATTTCCTGCATTCGGCGGCGTTGGAGAACACGGCCAATCTACCCGAGCTGAGCACCGACCAGCGCCGCACGTTCCAACAGTGCTTGGAGCGCGTGAATGGGGAAGTCGGTCGACCGAGCCCCTTCTACGCCCTGCTCCTGATGGACGGCGACCACCTCGGCAAGCTGTTGCAGGATTCTGACGAGGCCGAGGTTTCTCACGCACTGAGCGGATTCACCGACAAGGTGGATGAGACCGTCAGGGATTGCTGCGGCAAGACGATCTACGCCGGCGGCGACGACGTGTTGGCCCTGCTGCCGTTGGACCGCGCCATCGACGCGGCCTGTCAACTTCGCCAGAGCTACCTTGAGGCGTTCGCGGCGTCTTCCGTGGCCGAGGCTAAGGCCACGATCTCGGCGGCGATCGTGTTTGCCCACTACAACCTGAGCCTGCGCGCCGTGCTCGACGAAGCGCATCATCAACTGGATGACGTGGCCAAGGCCCAGAACGGGCGCGGCAGCGTGGCCATCGCCGTGCTCGGCGGCAGCGGGCGGACCGTCCAGTGGGTCTCGACCTGGGAAGACGAAGACACTGGCCACCTGATTCCGGAACGTTTCCAGACCCTCGGGCAACGCTTCGCCGACAGTCAGCTCTCCAGCCAGTTCATCTACGACGTGCGTCGGCGCTTGGAGCCACTGTTGGACGATCGGCAACGACTCACGACGAGGACGCTGGACCCCAAGCCGCTGTTGTGGGCCGAGTACGACAAGAATCGAGAAGCGCATCTCGACAAGGCCGACGCCGACGCGCTGATCGACGACCTGGTGCGGGTCTGTCGCCGCCGCTGGCGGGATGGCCACACGGGCGCCGTTCACGGCGATCGCGCGTCTTTGGCGATTGACGGCGCGTTACTGGCCCGCTTTCTCGCCCAGCAGGGGGTGAGGGATGCCCGCGTTTCGGCTTGAGCCGCTGGACACGCTCTTCTTCCGCGACGGCCAACCGTTCCATGCGGGCGAGACGGGCCACATGGAAGTCGAAGGCCGCTTCCCCCCGACGCCGACCGCGCTTGTCGGCGCGTTGCGGGCGGCATTAGCCCGTCAGCGCGGCTGGGATGGGTCGTCCAATTGGGCCACCGATCCCGACCTGCGACGCGTCCTCGGCGACGGCCCTGAATTGGGTCAGGCCCGTTATCAAGGGCCGTTCCTGATGCGCGGCGACGAAGCGCTCTTTCCCGCGCCATTGCTGTTGATGGGCAAAAGGAACAACGAGACCGCCGGCAGCGACTCGCCTGACAAGACCAAGTGGCATGACCTAGCGCGTCTGGCCGCCGGCGACCCGTTGACGACCGACCAAGGTGCGCTGCGCTTGCCCCAACTCCCCGACGCTGCCGATGACCTGACGGTGTTGGAGACCGCCTACCTGACCGCAGAGGGCATGACACGGGTGTTGGACGGCAATTTGCCGGACAGCGACCACGTGATTCCCCAAGAGGCGCTCTGGCACAGCGAACCGCGCGTCGGCATTTTTCGTGATCGGGAAACGCGCACCACGCCGGAAGACGCGCTCTATCAGAGCAGCCACGTGCGCTTGTGCCGCAACATCGGGCTAGGGGCATGCATTGCCGGGCTTCCGGACGGCTGGGCACCGGCCAGCCCCGCGCCGTTGGGGGGCGAGAGCCGCATGGCCTGGATCCAGTCGCTTGGCGACGGAATCGCCTTGCCGGAATGCCCGACACTCAGCGAGCGAGATGGGACAATCCGCTACACCGCCACGCTCATCACGCCGTGCGACCCGACGGACGAGGGTTGGTCTCGTGCAGGCCAGTCGCTGTTCGGCTTGCCGGGGAAAATCGTCAGCGCCTGCGTGGGCAAGCCGCAGCCGATCGGCGGCTGGGATTCGCTCAAGCATGAGCCGCTGCCGCTGCGGCCGCATTTGCCGCCGGGCAGCACGTGGTTCATGGAGGCGGACTCGTCGCGGCATGATGCGATCGTTGCGCGACACGGTCAACACATGGGCGAGCATCAAGCGTGGGGTTACGGACAGATCTTGATCGGCACATGGGAGGAGGCCCAATGAACAGCGTGTTGATCGGATTATTGGCTGAGACGTTTGTCCATCCGGGCCGCGGGCAGAACGAGGGCGCCATCGACCTGCCGGTGGCGCGCGAGGTGGCGACGGATTACCCGTTCATCGCGGGGTCGAGTTTCAAGGGCTCGCTCCGCGACAAAGCGGAGCACGCCTGGGGGGCGGACAGTGAGCGCGTGAAGGACGTGTTTGGGAAACAGGACGACGCCGGCGGCGTGCTCGTCTCGGACGCCCGATTGCTGCTGTTGCCAGTGCGCAGCTTAGACGGGGCCTACAAGTGGGCGACGTGTCCGCATCTGTTAGAACGCCTGCAACGGGACCTGAGCCGTTCGAACGTCGCTGATGCGTCCTGGGCCGTTCCCCATGACGTCCACAAGAAAGAAGCACTCGGCAAGTCCAACGGACAAAGCAAACTGTTTCTTGAAGAGCGCAGCTTCACAGTAAAGGACGAGGTGGACGACCGCATTGTCGACGTGCTGACAGCGCTCATCGTCCACGATGAGGCAAAGCAGAGGCTCAGTGAGCAACTGATCGTCTTGAACGACAACGACTTCGCCTGGTTCGCCCGTTACGGTCTGGCCGTGCAGGCACGCAACGTGCTGGAAGATGAGACGAAGACGAGCCAGAACCTCTGGTATGAGGAGACTCTGCCGCCCGACACGCTGATGTACGCGCTCGTCAGCGAGCGCAACGATTCGAATGCGCTCAGGCAAGTCAAGACGCTGTTCGACGAGAGACCCTACCTCCAGACCGGCGGCAACGAGACCGTGGGCCAAGGTTGGTTTGCGGTGGAGTGGCTCAATGGAGGCGCATCATGAGCGAGCAGACGTTGGCGCAGCGCCGGGCCGCGGACGCACTGGGCAAGGTGCATAAACTCCAAGCCGAAGGGCAATACGGGAAGTACGTCAGCTACGTGAAGGGGTTGCCGGCCACGATCTTGGCCAACGGCCTGGGCCAAGCGGCGGCGACGTTGTTGTCGGCAGCCAACGGCAGTCGAGACGATCCGAACCATGTGCTCTATGAGCACCTATCCAGCTGGCTCTGTCGCGACGACGGGGACGCGCCGTACGATTCCGGGGATTTGCTTGAGGCGATCACGCAGAACGATGAGGATCACTACATTCGAGCCCAGGCCGAGGCGCTCGCCTACCTCGAATGGCTGAAGCGGTTCGCGGCGGCCCTGCTGGAGGAGTCGGCCTGATGCGGCCTCTGTATACCCAAGAGCCGCTCCACCGGGCCGACGGCAACGCCGGCCTCTGGTACGACAAGTTCTGCGAGGAGTGGCAACCTAAATGGTCGGAAGGGTTGGGCGATGAGGGGAAGCAGCGCTGGATCGATACGGTCACCGATGGGCCCGTGGGACACCGCGCCCAATTGGAGGAGGCCCAGCTGCGAAGGGCCGCACTGCTTCGAGCCCATGACCAATCCCCCTTGTTCTTCAAAAGCGCGTATAACTTCGTCACCGGCCTGGGACGGGCGCATCCGGTGGAGAACGGCTTCGCCTGGCACCACACGCTGGGCGTGCCCTACCTGCCCGGCTCGTCGGTCAAGGGCATGGTGCGCGCCTGGGCAGAACGGTGGGAAACATGGGAAGATGACGCTCAGAAGACGGATACCATCAACCGCATCTTCGGTCCCAAGCAGGGCGATTTGCACGTCGGCTCGGTGATCTTTCTGGATGCGTTGCCGACTGAGCCCGTCCAGCTCAAAGCCGACGTTATGACGCCGCACTACGGACCCTACTATCAAGACGAGTCGGGCGAGACGCCGCCCACCGACTGGCATCCGCCGACGCCCATCCCGTTCCTGGTTGTCGATGACGGTCAAGGCTTTCTCTTCGGCGTGTTGCCACGCCGCGACGGTGCCCAAGCGGACTGTCGGCGAGCGCAGGTGTGGCTCCAAGACGCGCTCTGTTGGATCGGCACCGGCGCCAAGACGGCCGTGGGCTACGGGCGGTTCGATCCCGATCCGGAGGCCGAGCAAGCGTTCCAGGCCGCCGAGGCACGGCGCCGTCGGGAACTGGAGGCCCGACGGGCCGAAGCGGAGCGTCAGGCAAAGCTAGAGCGCCAGCTCGCGGATAAGTCGTCGCTCTACGCGGAGCTGTTCCGCGCCAGCCAGGCCGAAGATTGGCCCAACGACAAAGCGGCGTTCGCGCGCGAGGGCTTGATCGAAGGCTGGCTCGATCGGTTGGAGGCCGATTGCCAGCCGGATGCGATCGAGTATCTGTCTGAGTTGATCGAGCACCATTTCCCTGGATTGTTGGATGATCCGGAAGCCAAGACGGGCAAGAAGAAGGATAAGTTCAAATTCAAGGAGCGCCAGCGCGCGTTTGCCCTGCGGATGTTGGGGCTTTTGGAGGAAGCATGAACTCGACTGGTCGAATCGTTCTTTCGTTCCTGGGAACGGGGAATTACCAGCAAACCACGTACCAATGGGGTTCCAAACAGCATACGACTCCATACTTTGCCGACGCCATCAATCAATTTTTCGTTGATCATCAATTGAAGGTTGTGATGACACGCGAGGCTCAAGATGAACATGGACAGTTGCTCAGTGAAGTATGCGAATACGAGCCGCTAATCATTCCGTCAGGACAATCCCAATCAGAGCTTTGGGAGATGTTCGACCTTATCGAGACAGCCATTCCAGAGGGCTGCTCCTTAGTTGTCGATGTGACGCACGGGTTCCGCTCCCAGCCGATGATCGCACTTGCCATCTGCGTCTATCTTCGGACGGTGAAACAAGTCGAGGTCGAACGAATTGTCTATGGAGCATATGAGGCAACCGATGAGCACGGCCTTACACCTGTTTTTGATCTCACCCCATTTCTGGATTTGATTGACTGGTCAATGGCAGCGCATCAATTCCAACGGCACGGAAACGCCATCCCGATGAAAGATCTCCTGCAAGCCATTCACACGCAGAGTCACATCGACACCGATCATTACAAGGCTCAAGGCTTATCGACGCTTGGAAATCGCCTTTCGGATTTCAGCCGCGCATCGGCGATGATTCGACCTCAAGAAATCCTCGACAATTCTCAACAAGTCCTGAATGCACTAGAGAAGGCCCGACAGGACCTGGAAAACCTCGATGAAACGCGCCCGTTTAGCGCCATCCTGGAAACCGTCAAGCAACGGGTTGCGCCATTTGCCAATCAACAGGGACTCTTCTCACGACAAGGCTTCGACCAACAAGCCAATATGATTGAATTTTATTTACAAACGGAGCAGTATCCCCAAGCAATAACGTTGGCACGCGAGGCTATCGTCTCCAAAGTATGCACACAATTGCAACAAGATCCCCTTGAGAAGGAAGGCCGCAAGCAAGCCGAAGACTATTTGAATACATTGGCACATGGTCAGCGCCGAATGTCACAGTCAGGCGCCGAACGGGAAGTGGCCAACCTTTGGCTGAAAGTCGGCGAAATTCGTAACGACATCGATCATGCCGGCATGCGGACTGATCCGATCCCTGCCAACACCGCCGTCGGCAACACCAAACAGTACTGTGAAGAAGTTGCCGCCTGGCTCAGGAGGTAACCATGTACCTCATCCTCGTCTACGACGTCGAGCAGGAGCGCGTCGCCAAGGTTTGCCAATACCTGCGCCAGCATCTGCATTGGGTGCAGAACTCGGTCTTCGAGGGCGAGCTGACCAAGGCCCAGATCGAGCGCGTCAAAGCTGGG
>JBDGQN010000053.1:0-6416 GCA_042219055.1 Salinibacter sp.
CGTGGCAGCTTCTGTTTATTGGGGAAGAGCCCCTTGCAGCTGAGCTTGATCGTTACCGTGATGATCGCGAACCCCAATCAGCGAGTCCCGCTGTACCTCGGAGAAAAAGTTGCAGAGGTCGAGCCACGGCTGAACGCGTACGTGGAGAAGACCGTGTAGCCATCTGCACCGACGCAGCAGGAAACTGTAGTCCCGCGGATAATCACGCAGGCCTACACTGAACAGCTCCCTTTTCTTGATAGATCGGTTCTAAACGTCGTTCGAACACTGACGTCTGCCTCCCATGGTCTACACCGCCGTTGGCCGGGGGCCTGTGCCCCGGTGCTTGCTTCTCACGTTGATTTTTCTCGCGGTTCCCCTCCCGGCCTCCGCGTTCCAGAGCACCGCCCCGCCGCCCGATCACCGGATGGTCGCGGGGGTGTACGTCGACGAGAAAGCGGGCGCACTTTCGGACGCGGAAGCGAAGCTTCTGCGGCGCCTCGACGAGACGATGCTTCCGCTCCCCGACACGATTCGAATTCGGGTTGACTCCGTCCACTTCGGCGTGTATGCCCCCCTCGACGGGGAAATGATCTACTTGAGCCACGACCGATTCCGGGCTCCGGATAGCCTCTCTCGAACGGGGCCGTACCTGTTTGGACGCGCCAATGCGACCTCGGTGCGACAGGACGCCCCGTCGCCCCGCCGCACCCATACCCTGGCTCACGAGCTGGGCCACTTTATCAGCCCACGACTCTCGGCGCCACACCCCCGCCCCGCCTGGGGCACGGCACGTACGCTGAGGCGAGCCCGGTGGGCCCGCGAGATTGAGGCCGAACTGATCGCCGCGGTCCTTCAGCAGGTGGCCTTCGGCATTCGCCCGTCGGCGCTAGGATATCCCCAATCCGTTAAGGTGTACGGCACCGGAACCCGCAGCACGCAGTCGCTCCTGCAGGAGTATCGGGGCATCATTGGCGACACCTGGCGCCTTTCAGACATCGGACTGTAGTGCCAGCCCAATCTGTCCCCGAACGGCAAAACCTACGTCTCGTCGTTTGCCAGCTGTCCGCACGCCGCGTCGATGTCTTGCCCCCGACTCCGCCGCACAGTGACGGTCACGCCCTCCTGCACGAGCACCTGCACGAAGCGGTCGAGCTGGGCCTCGGAGGTGCGCTCGAAGTTGAGGCCCTTCACCGGATTGTACATGAGCAGGTTGACCTTGCTCGGCGCCCAGCGGCTGACCTCGGCGAGGTTGCGTGCATCCGCTTTGCTATCGTTCACGCCCTTAAACAGGCAGTACTCGTAGGTCACCTGGCGCCCGGTCTTCTCGGAATAATACTGAATCGCCTCCTTCAGCGCGGGCAGGCTCGTCTTCTCCGCTTCGTTGACCGGCATGATGCGGCTCCGCGTCTCGTTGTCCGGCGCGTGGAGCGACACGGCCAAGTTCGTGCGCAGCTGGTCGTCGGCCAGGTCCTTGATGCGGCGTGCAAGGCCGACGGTCGACACCGTAATCTTTTGGGCCGAAAGGTTGAGGCTGTCCTCGTCGGTGAGGATGTCAATGCTGTCGAGCACCGCGTCGTAGTTGAGGAGCGGCTCGCCCATCCCCATAAACACGACGTTGGTCACCGGCCGCCCGAAGCGCTCGTGGGCCACCTCGTTCATGTGCCACACCTGGTCGAAGATGGCGCCGGGCGTCAGGTTCTCGCGGAAGCCCATGAGGCCGGTGGCGCAGAACTCGCACCCCATCGCACAGCCCACCTCGCTCGATACACAGACCGTGAGGCGCCGCGCCTCCCCGCGTTCGTCGATGTCGGGGATAAGCACCGTCTCAGCCTCCCGGCCCGACGGCAGTTCGAAGAGCACCTTCACCGTCTGATCCGCCGCCTGCTGCTGATCGACGATCTCGATGTCCTCCACGGTCGCGTCGCGCTGCAGCCCGCGCCGCATGCGCTTCGGCAGGCTCGACATGCGGTCGAAGTCGGACACGCCCTTTCCGTAGATCCAGTTGAACAGCTGATCGCCGCGGTAGCGGGGCGCGCCGTGGTCGGCGACGAAGTCTTTCAGAGCCGCACGGTCCATCGTTTTCAGGTCCACGCGGTCCTCGGCAGTGCCAACGGTATGAGAGGCAGTTTTTACGTCTGGCATATCGAGTGTTCAACGTCGCGGATGAACCGGACGTTTCTGTCTACGGGGAAAGGGAGTCTGTTAGGCCTTGCGGCGAGGGTAGATCTCGATGCCTGCGTGGACGAGCAGCGGAAGCGATACGAGAACAGTCGCGAGCAGAGCCCTGAATCCTCCGGCCCCGCAGCGCGGCCCCCCGGACTCTCTCGTCAAAGCCGATTGGGCCTCCCCCACGGCGGCGCAGGGGAAAACGACGACGACAGGTCCCCTCGCTCACGGTCGCATCGCCGGAAACGTACAGCGGATCGTACCAGCCTCGTTTCCGACCACGGAACAGTGTCGCAAGATCTCGTCCCAATCGGGACGACGACTCGGTTCCCGCCCCTCCCCAACAACCGTCATCGCTGGACCGTCACCACCTTTGCCCACAGGTCAAGCGTCGGGACGCTCGGTGTCTGCGTGGACGCGGCCTGCTGGCGTCCGCGTCGTCCCCGGCGGCGCCCCCGGGGCGTGCGTCCTCGTCGCCCCCGCCCCCGTCCCGTCACAGAGGGGATGCCTCTCTGGCGCCCCTGAAGCTTCGAATCGTCCTCGGAGGGGGTCTCCAGGCCGACAGTGAGAGTCGGTCCCAGAGACGCGTGGAGGCCGAAATCCGAAGCGTCTGCCTCTCCCCCCTTTTTGGTGTCGGACACTGGGATGGCAAGCTCATAGATGAGGTCTCCAGTCTCCATCGTTGCGTGAACCTGCAGCCCAGACGCAAGACGTGCCGGCATCCGGCGGCGGATCGTGTCGTTCCGTATAAGGGCCAGATCCGACGGAAACAACTGATCGAGTGGGGAGGATTTTCCAGGTTCCTCTGTGGCCGCGTCGGACTTCTGAGCAGGCCGCTGAGCCTGAAGTGCAATCGGATACTGGACGCCGTAGGTGTGTGCTCTCTGGCCCGCCGGGTCCACCCACACGATGAGCCCGTGCTTGACCACCGAGCGGAGCAGCTTCCGGTCCGGGATGAGGACTGTGATGTACAGAAGGCTGTCGGTGGGCGCAACGCTCATGGAGACCGGAGAGTCTCCGACGCGACGGAGCGCTCCGTCCCACTCCGAAAGCGTACCGTCCACCACAGGGGGCTCCGATGGGGAATAGGTCTGTAAGGTGGGGGGACCACTGCACGCCCCGAAGAGGAGTCCCCCACCGAACAAAATCAGGATGACACCGAACGGGACCGTGCGCATGATCAAACGTGGTCGATGGGAGGGATTAGCGTTGTCTTCCACCCCCAACGAAAGCATTCCGAAAGGGGTCCGCGTTGACGATTGGCAAAAATACTGAACTGAGACGCGAATAGCCAGCCTCCTGATCGCCGAACGGGAGGCCTGCTGGCTCGCGCTCGCCCGGTGCGGGAGCTCCATAACGTCGCCCCAGTTGCATTTTCGTCTGTAACAGTCCGACAGGCAGGGGCGTTTTGAGAAAACCCGTTTTCCTTTCTTCCTCGACACCCTCCGTCCCGAAAAATCCCTCAACGCCGCCATGCGCTACCTCTCGTCCTCGGTCCTGGCACTGGTCTTGCTTCTTGTCGCTGTACCGGATGCTGCCGCCCAGTCAGCACCCTCCACCGCAACTGCCCAGCCGTCGGCCCGTACCGCGCCCGAGGCCGAGCCGGTGGACGACGACCCAGACCCGTGGGAGTGGACTGAGTCTTACGTAGACGACCACCTCAACGATTACGTAGGGGCCGGCGCGGGATGGACGCGACCGCACGAGCGCACGTCGGTCCTCTATCCCACAGCGCCCCCCTTCCGCTACAATCGGGTCGAAGGGCTGGTGCTCGGCGTCCGGCGCGACCCGCTCTCGCTCCGCGACCCGGACGAGACGGCGCGCATCTACGGCCAGGTCAGCTACGCCTTCGCCCTGAAGGACCTTCGCTACAACATTGGGGTCGAATCAAAAATCATTCACGATCCGGAGACGGGACTGAAGCTCGGGGTCTCGTACCGGAGGCAGACTCGCACCCCCGACCACTGGAAAACATCTTTCCTGGAGAACTCTCTCAGCAGCCTCGGACTCGGATACGACTTTTTCGACTACTACGAAGCGCAGGGACTCTCCTTCTACGCCGTGCAGGCACTACCCGGAAGCGTTCGCCTCAAAGCCGGGGTTCGGACCGAGAAGCACCGCTCTCTCTCCCGAAACAACCAGTGGTCCTTGTTCGACGTGGGCACCGTCCGCCCCAATCCGGCGGTCGAGCAAAAACGCCTGCAGGCCGGCGTGCTGAGCCTGGAGGGAGGCCGCATCCGGAATCACGACGACCTGCCCTCCGGCGCGGCGATCCGGGTCGCGGCCACCCTCGGAACGGCCTTCGGGGGCGACATCAACGCGAACCGCTACGAGATGGACGGGCGCGTCTTCGTGCCGCTCGCCCCCGACACGCACCTCGGACTTCGTCTCCGCGGGGGCTACGCCACCTCCGGCGCCCCACCCCAGATGCAGTTCACGATCGGAAGCATCGGCTCCCTCCGCAGCTACCCCCAGAATGCCTTCCGCGGCACCCGCATGCTCCTGGGCAACGCCGAGTACATCATTGACGAGGCCACTCTGGACACCGAACTCCTCGAAGACGCCTTCTTGGTTGGTCTCTTCGACGCAGGGTGGGTGGGGCAGCCGGGGCAGCCGGTTCGGCTGAACGACGTGTACCCCTCAGCCGGCTTCGGCATCGGGCTCGACGAGCGGGCGGTGCGCCTCGAGGTGTCCTGGCCTCTCCGCAACGGTTCCGTCACCAGCTCCTCCCCATCGATCTGGCTCCGCATCACCCCCAACTTCTAGCGAATGCGGATTATGAAGTTGAGAATATGGAGCGGAGAGGGAAACCCCCGGCTTCTCCCTCCAGATCGGAGAAGCCCCAATTTTCAATCTGTCAATCTTCGAGCCCTCCAACCTTCCCCTCTCATCCCGTCCCTGTCGACCCAAACCCCCCCGGCCCGCGGACCGACTCTTCAAGCGTGTCTTGCCGGACCCACTCGACCTGAGCGTGCTGCGCCACCACCAGCTGCGCGATGCGCATGCCCCGCTCAATCGTGAACACCTCGGTCCCGTGATTAACGAGAAGCACCTTCACCTCCCCGCGATAATCAGCATCGATGGTGCCGGGACTGTTGAGCACCGTGACGCCGTGACGATGCGCCAGCCCACTTCGGGGACGAATTTGTCCTTCGTAGCCCTCCGGCAGCGCAATCTTCAGGCCTGTGTCCACCAGCGAGCGAGCCCCCGCGGCAAGCGTCACCGGATCGTCGTCCGGCACCGCCGCCCGCAGGTCCATGCCTGCACTCGCAGAGGTCTCGTACGTCGGAAGGTCCAGTCCCTCGGCATGGGGCAGGCGCGTGATGGCAACGTCGACCATCGCAAATTTCGGATGTCAGATTGAAAATTTGAACGGAGTCAGCGCCCCGCGGCTATCACGTCTTGCTTCTGGAACAGACGTTTTAACCCGAACAGAACCAACCCGTCGTCCTTCACACACCCGAACTCCCATACGTTCCGGACGCGACTGGCTGATCACCGGTGTTCATCCCACCATTTTTTAATCTTTCGATCTTTAATCTGCCGACTACTCCACGTCGCCCATGAGCCGCTTCACAGGCGGAGCCGCGAGCAGCGCCAGGAGGCCGCCCCCGCCGACGATGAGGGCCACGGTCAGAAAGAGGCTCGACTCCGACAGTGTCTCGAGCTGACCGGCAATGAGGCCCGCGAACAGGTTGCCGAGGGCGGTAGACACAAACCAGATGCCCATCATCTGCCCCACCCGTCCTTCCGGGGCCAGCTTCGTCATCGACGAGAGACCGACCGGGGAAAGAGCCAGTTCCCCACACGTGTGGAGGAAGTACGTCACGACCAACCACTGCACCCCGACCGGGTTTTCGGCAGTGGCCCGCACGGCGCCCCAGGCGATAACGAAAAAGCCCGCGGCTAAACCAAGGAGGCCGAGTCCAAATTTCACGGGAATCGACGGGTTAGCGTCGCGGTTGGCAAGCCACGTCCAGAGGGACCCAAAAACGGGGGCGAGAAGGACGATGAAGGTAGGATTGATGTTCTGAAGAATGCTCGCCGGCATCGTCCAGCCCGAGGCCATCTGATACGACACGTATCCAAAGAAGCCAAGAACGAGTGAGCTAAGCAGGGCAACTCCTGCCTTGGCAATCCACCACAGATCCTCGCGTGAAAAGATGCGGTAGCAAATGTATCCCACTGGGATGAGCAGAACGAGCGCGGGAATAAGGGGCGTCGTCTGCTGCATCCAGGCGAACGGCCCGAAGCTGCGGGCCGTGAAG
>JBDGQN010000054.1:0-8028 GCA_042219055.1 Salinibacter sp.
TGCTGTAGAACACCCAGTCCGTCACCCCCTCCTTTCGGCCCGCCTCAATGAGGGTTCGGGTCGCGTCGAGGTTGTCGTGGTAGTATTCCCCTTCCGAGAGCCCCCAGTCGGCCCGGGCGGCGGCTAAGTGACAGACGCACTCGGCGTCCGTCATGGCTGCCCGGGCCACCGACGAATCCGCCAAATCTCCTCTAGTGGTCTCGTCCAAAGGCAGGTCGTCCATCGGTGTCCGGTCGGCCCCATGGACGGTGTGCCCTAAATTGACCAGCTTCCGAATGAGAAAGGGCCCAATAAAACCGGCAGCGCCCGTAACGAGAACATGCATCGTTTCGCTGTCAGCGCGTCACTTCTTGTAGTTGCCAGCGACGAGTTCGTAGACGAGCTTGGCCATGTCCATGGCGATCCCAAAGGGCAGGGCGAGCCAGCGGCGCAGGCCGTGGTAGTTTTTCATTACCACGCCCACGCGGTGCTTGGCCGTCTGCACGCGCTTGCGCAGCCGCTCCGTCCTCGATGCGCGATACTTGCGGTACCAGTAGACCACTGACTGCACGAGGGCCACACGTCCCACAACGGCCAGGAGCCGCATGGCGTAGTCCCCATCGAGGCACCGTCGGAATCGCTCGTCCAGGGTCCCGGTCCGCTGGATGAGGCTCCGGGCAATCAGACACGCGTTGAGATGAAAGGGGGTTTTCCACCGGAGGTAGAAGGCGCGTCGGAGCTCCTCGGCGTCCGCCTGCATCGGGGGCAGTCGGGTCCCGTAGCTCGTCTGTTCGTCGAACACTTCGAACCCCCCAACGATGAGGTCGCGCTTCCGACCGTGCTCGTCCTTGCGGTGTGCATAACGGGTCGAGAGACTGTCGGGAGGGAGCTGGTCGTCGGCATCGAGGATCGTGATGTAGCCGCCGGTAGACAGGCCCAGCCCGTGGTTTACGGCGGCCGCCTTGCCCTGATTGGGCTGCGACACGTAGCGCACCCGCTCGTCGTACTCGGGGCGGGACGGATCGGTGTATGGGGCCACCACGTCCTCGGTCTCGTCCGTCGACCCGTCGTCGACGACCAGGAGCTCAAACCCCTCAAAGTCCTGGTCCAGGACCGACTCGACGGCTGAATCAATGTACTCGGCCATGTTGTAGGCCGGCACAATCACGCTCACGAGAGCAGAGCTTTCATCCGTCGACATCTTGGAGGCAGCGTCCTTCGTTCGCATCTCACGTCAACAAACAGGACCGGGAACAGTCACTTTCCTTCCGCCTCCGACGACGGAGGAAGCCACGCCGTCACGAGGGAGCGCGTTCCGCGGTGTCCGGCGTCGAACGCAATGTGCGTTCCGTCGGCGCGAATCCGCGGGTGAAGGTCCACGCGCGAGGTCCCCCAGAACTTCATCGGGGAGAAGAGGCTCACAATTTCACGGGGATGATCCGCGCCTCGGTCCCAGAGGTACAGGTGCTGTCGACGCGCCCGGTCGGGGTACGTGTCAAAGACGACCCTGTTGCCGTCGGGGGACGCGTGGGGATGGCCGTCTCGGCCGTCGGGGTGGGGCGCCCAGGGCGTCACCTGCCCCGACGCCGCGTCCGCGACGTAAAATCCATCGCCTCCGGACCGTGTGTTCGCGTACGCCAGAATTATCTTGGGACCGAGCCACGTAAAGTGTGAAACCATGCTCTCGAACTCGACCCTCCGGATCGCACCGTCGTCCAGGTGAATCGAGAACAGTTCACTCCGAAGGCGCCGGTTCGGGCGCGCTTGTCGGCGCAGAAAGAGGACGCGCGCTCCGTCTGGGGCAAACAGACAGTGCGAGAAAAAATCGATCGCATCCGGATCCTCACTGGGCTCGATCCGGGTCGGCACGTCGGCGATCGTGACGCGCCGCTCTCCTCCCTCCCGCCCCCGAAGAACCAGCGCGGCTGGGTCTACGGGAGAGGTAGCCCCGGTTTCCCCAAACGCATACCCGTACCCGTCCATCGCCCGGCCGAAGGTCTCGAAGCAGACCGAGGCGTACCGCCGCCCGTCCGGGGACACCGCCGCCACCGGGTACGGGAGGACGCGCTCCCGGCCTGTATTGAGATCGCAAATGACGCCCACATTGGCCCCGTCGCGAAAGTCGTTGAAGACGATCTCCCGCCCCGGCCCCATCCACTGGAGCTGTGCGCCCTGCTGCCAATTCCAGGCCTGCGTCCGCGCAACTCGGGTCGATTGCGTCCAGTGCTCCCCCTCGAAGAGAAGAATGTCGATCGGACGGCCCTCCCTCCACGCCTCTCCCGCCCCGTCGCCGGGCGCTTCGTGACCCAGGAGCAGAGCCCCGTCTCGTGACCACGGACTTTTGTCGTGGAACCCGAAGAAGGCCCGCGGACGCTCCGTCAGGGGAAGGTCGGTCTCGACGCTCGACGAGGCCAGTCCCGAAAAGAGCCACTGATAGGCCCACTTGAGCCCGTTTTTCAGCCGGACGTTGTCCTTGACCCGGTCGTAAATCGCATTCTCGATGGATTTGAGCATCAGTGTGCACTCACCTCGCGGACGATCCGTCGAACGCGCGCTCGCCAGTCGTGCTCGTTCCGCGCCGTCTGCTGCGCCTTTTCGGCCCGGCACAGCGCCTCATCGTACGAGCGCTTGACCCGCCGCACGGCCTCGGCAAGGGCCTCTCCAGATCCCAGTTCAAACAACTCCCCCAGCGCCCCGTCGCCCAAAAGGGCCTCCGTTTGCGGTGTTCGGGCCGCCACGATGGGACGGGCAACCGCCATGTATTCTAAGAGCTTGGTCGGCGACTGATACGCGTACGCCGAACTGGTGGTGTAGAGCAGCCCGTCCATTTCCTTCAGGCGATCCGGCACCGACTCGAATGGAATCTCGCCTTCGAGGACGAAGTTGTCTACGTCCTCTGATTGCTCTTGGAGGGCCTCCTTGGCGGGGCCTGCGCCAAAAATGTGAAAGGACACCTCGTTCTCGGGCAACAGGCGGGCCGCCTCAATCACGGTCTCTAACCCATAGTCGGGCTTGAGGAGGCCCGCAAAGCCGCACCGAAAGGGCTCTCCGGGCTCCGTCCGCCGAAAGGGTCGAAAGCGCTCGCGCCCCACGCCATTCGGAACGACCAGGACCTGGTCAGCCACCTCGGACCCGAGGTGTTTGCGCACCCATGTCTTCAGTGACTCTGAGATGACGACCGACATGGAGGCGGCCCGAAGCACCCGGGCGTCGAGCCACTTGAGGACGCCGAGGTCGAGTTTCTGGCCCCCAAATGTGTTTACCTCGATCACATTCGGGGTCGTCTCCCGACTGAAGGCCCACCAGAGATGGGGCGCCGCCCCCGCCGAATACCGCGTGTACGAAAACGAAAAGTTTCTCTCGTCCAGCAGCGCTCCCGATCGCCGGAAGAATCGACGGAGCCAAAGTTGACGCCTCAGCAATCCTTTCTCGGTTCCTTCCACCCGGACAAACTCCGCCCCGGCCCCCTCAAACGACTGTTTCCCCTCGTGGGCCAGCACCGTTACGGAGTGCCCCTCTTCCACCAGTCCCTTCACGACCCCGAGACTGTGCGCGATGTGTCCGCCCACAGAGTCGTGGACGCCGAAGAAGTACGGATACGGGATTCGATACAGGACTTTCATCGACGGGATACGGTGTTGTCGCTCACACTTTCGTCTCCACTCTTCTTCGTCATCGTGCAAACCGAGTTCCTCTGAAAGGTGTCAGTCCGAACGGCGAAGGGCCACACCGCCTTGCGGCCCTACGCAGCCTCCGACCCAGTCGCCCTTCCCTCCGACCTCCCGACGGCGGAGCAGATTCCCCACACCGCCACAATGCCCATTACGAGAAGAAGCCGAGCTGCGTAGAAGTTGATGGATTTCGAGTACTCCAGGACCAGAAACAAGAACAGCCCGAGGCCGGGAATCCAGGCGTTCGACCGCAGCTGCCCGGCAGACAGGTGCCATACGGCCAGCACAAACGGAAACAGAACGAGGCCGAAAAGCAGCAAGAAGGCCACGACGCCCCCATCCAGCCACGCCTGCAAAAACAGGTTGTGCGGGTAGTACCCCTCGTACGCCCCCGCCATCACACCCGACGACCCGAGGCCATACCCCGAAATGGGCGCCTGCGCAATGTTTTCGAGCGACGTGCTCCATAAGGCCCCCCGGCCGCCAGCTTCAAGCTCGTTCCCGGACACCAGGCGTCGGAGGCGCCGGGCCGTTCGTTCGATCTGGAGAGCCACCCCGATGATGCCGCCGATCAACACGAACACCCCCGTTCCCAGCGCCGCTTTCTTCGCCCGACTCCCGAGCCACGCCCACACGCTTTCGCGGCGTGTCCTCATCTGAGCAGACAGAAACAGGCCGGCCAGGAGCAAAATGCCCAGCGTCCAGAGAAGGGGCCCGCGCGCCAGCGACATGGCGAGCCCCACGAGGGTCGTGAGCGCAATGAACCAGAGATACGTGGGCCGTTCCCGCGACGTCAGGAGCTGCAAACTGGCCGCCACAGTTCCCAGCCCAAGAACCCGGCCAACCACGAGGTATTTCTTGTTCAACACGGCGCCGTACCCCCGAAGAGAGCCCGCCTGCGCGTACCGAATAAAGACGAAAATTGCCACGCACAGCCCCACGACGTAAAACGCGGGGATGAGCTTTTCCACGGCCCGCGACGAGAGCGCAAAAAACGCGGCACCCCCTACCCCGAGCATCACACTCAGCAGAATGGACTCCTGCATCGTGCCAATGCCTTGGGGCTTCCACAGCGTGGACAGCAGGAGCCAGCCGATGAAAAGCACCCATCCGCCGAAGTAAAAGCTAACGGGACGAGGAATTCGCTGCGTGTATTTCGTTACGCGAAGAATTCCCACTCCGGCAAGGGTGAGCGCCGGAACCCCGTACACAAACACACCCACCTCCACGAACGAACGGACGACGAGCAGGCCCGCGAGGAGCGCGATCGAGTAGGCGACAATCCAGTCCAATGCCTCTTTCATACCGCTCGTTCTTCGCGTGAATCACTCACGATCGCTACGGGACGGCTGTGCCGCCCGCCGGAGGAGATCCTCCATCTTCGACAACTGCGTCTCCAGCCGAAAGTCCTCGCGGACGGTTTCCCGGGCCCGGGTGCCCAGTTCCCGGCGTGCGTCTTCGTCTCGGGCCAGGTCTTCGATGTGGCGGGCCAGCGCTCCCGCATCTTCGACAGGAAACAGGCGCCCATTCGTTCCATCGAGAATCTCCCTCGGCCCCGTTTCACAATCGGCGGCCAGGACGGGCCGTCCCAGCGCCATGGCTTCGAGAAGCACGTTGGGAAACCCTTCGCTCCGCGAGGGAAGCACAAAGAGGTCGGCCTGCTTCATCTCCGGAAACGGGTTTTCCTTCTCTCCGAGAAACTCCACCCGCTCCCGCACACCCAAATCGTCAGCGAGCTGCCGGTACGTCTCCACGTCCCCCGTGCCCACCACCCATCCGTTCAGGTGCGGCACGGCCTCTGATGCCTGGTGGAGGGCGCGCAGGAAAATGTCGAGTCCCTTGCGATGATTAATCCGTCCCACGAAAACGACGTTGAGGGCCTCCTCGTCGAAGCGCTGGACGGACCCGGAGCGCTCTTCCGCGAGGCGCTGGAGGCTGTCGACCTCGATCCCGTTGTGCACGACCTCCACGAGCGAGCGGGGCAGCCCGTAGGCCTGCACGCAGTTGTCCTTCGCCCCCTCCGACACCGCAAGAATCCGTGCGGCGCGGCGCAGGAAAAATCCCTCGACCCACAGCTTGAGCCCCGGCTGGCCCTCGCGGGTCGTGGGCCCTGAGAGGAAGAGGACGTACGGGGTCCGGGTCACAAGGCCGGCGGCGGCCGTGACCATGTTTGTGTTCCACGCCCGGCTCAACAGTAGATCAATGCCCCGGTTCACGACCGTCCGCGCCAGGCGGTAGACGAAAAGAGGCGCAGCCGTTTTATTGAAGGGGACGTTGAGAAAAACCGTCTCCCCGTCGACGTTCTCCGCAAAGATCCCTTTCTTCTCCGCAACGATGAGGACGACCCGATGCCCTGAACTGCGCAGGTGGCGGGCGATGTAGCGCGCCTGTCGTTCCGTCCCCCCTGCTTTCAGGTAGGGCAATACAATTCCGACGTTCACGGGCCGCTGTAAGGCGTTCAAGGGAGGCACAGGTTTTTGCTCACATGTACGATAACACACATCCGGCCCAGCACACACACCGTGCCGTTTCAATCGTTGCTTTTTCAAGTGCAGCACTGATCCTTTCCTGAACCTGCCTCCCACCAAATGGCCTGGCCAATGACATCCAACGGGTACTGGAGGGGCGGAGCCCTCTTCGGGGCTGCGCTGGTTCTATTCGCCGGGTGCTCTCTTTTTTCTGAGGAGCGCTCTCTCACCCCTGACGACTGTTTTGCGAACTCCCCTTCCGCGGCACAAGGTTCGATTGCCGGGGTGTCCCTCATTCACTGGCACCCCGATCGGAATATTCCACGCGTGGCCTGCGGATACGGGGAGGGACGCATCGACACCCGGCTGAACCTCACGCGGCTGCACGGTGAACGCGAATTTACCCGAAACGCCCGCCTCGTCGACCTCACCGGCGACGGGCGACGCGAACTTCTCACCCGCACCATGAACGAGAACCGGGTTCGTGCCCTGAACCCGCAAACCGGCGAGACGCTTTGGATGAGTCCCTCCGTGCTCCCGGCATTCCAGCACCCCCAGGCCAGCGACCTGGCCGTGGGAGACATTACCGGAGACGGAAACCTGGAGGTTCTAATCGTCACCTACGACGGTCACGTGCTGTGCATCAACGGGCAGGACGGTACGCTCCGGTGGCGACGGGAGCTTCCCTACCACATCAACAATCCCAACCTGCAGGGCGCGCTCGGCAACATCACCGCGGGCGAGGGACTGGAACTGGCCCTCACGGTGGGCACCGAGGTGGAGCCGGGCCCCCGCAACCGACCGCGCATCAACCTGATCCACAATCCGTCCCTCCTCGTCCTCCAATCGAACGGCGAGACGGCCTGGATCGCCGAGCAGTACGACGAGAGCAACTCGCGCGGCCACAACACGTGGGCGCACGACGTCGATCGCGACGGCCTCGCGGAGGTGTTTGCGATCGGAGCGGACAAGCTTATCGCGTTCGGAGCGGGGGGCAGCCGACAGTTTTCGCTGCCAATGCAGCACGGCGGTCATCCCGACAAAGTACTCTTCAGCGGCTGGGCCCCCGATCATCCGGGCGACGAGATCATCTACACCGATGGGATTCGCGGCATCGGGGTGGCGTCCAGCCAAGGAGAGATTCTCCAGCACCGCGAGATTACCGACGGCCTCGGTGGGCACCTCCAGGATCTTTTTCTGATTCAGTCGCCCGAGGGACCGCGGCTCTTCGCGCAACATATTCGGGACGGGAACGCAAAGTCGGTCCTGTACGACGAAACCTTGACGCCTCAGTGGGCCGCCCAACTCGGGTACGATGCGTCCATGCAGCATACAACCCTCATCGACTGGACTGGAGACGGAGACCCCGAAATCGCGACCGGCTCGATCAGTGAAACCGGCGATCAGCAGTGCTCGGTGCAGGTCATGGAGCTGGACGGGACGCCGCTGTACTGGCATCGGTGGGGCGGATCCCCACTTTGTGTGATCACAGACGCCACGAAAAACAAACTCGTGCTCGGCGTCGGGCGGAATGAGGGAAGCCAGGGACGGTATTCCCTCCCGGCGGGGCAGAGCATAAACCTCGTCTTTTTATCTGCCCTTTCCGAGTGAGGGGTGTGCCTTTGTCCTGCGTGGATCACACGCTCCACTCCTCGAAGTCACGTCCCGTCAGGGATCGGAGCGCCTCGGCGTCGGGCTGCAGGGCCTCCTCCAGGCGGGTCCGCAGGTCCGGGGGGATGTCCGGACGCGACACTCGTTCGCCGGGGAGCCAATGAAGAGGCAGGTACGGTCGGAACCGACCTTCGACACCCCCTTCTCCGGGCAGCTGATTTTAAAGAGATACGTGCGGATTGTACCCAACATTACAACATTAATTGTACTTTTTAGGACCTCAGCGTGCCTCTCTACCA
>JBDGQN010000054.1:8038-17652 GCA_042219055.1 Salinibacter sp.
GGGAAACAGGACGAATGCGGCCTGGATATTCGTCTTTTCCCACGATGATTGTACGATGTTAACACCCAATCTACGAGGTTTGCTGGGCCGCTATCGGGGGTGTCGAAGATGGGGTCGGAAACGATCTTTGATGTGCTGGGGCACCTGGCACGACAGCCACCGCAGCCACGGACCCAGTTTCTTTTTCGCAGCCGAGTTAAAGCGGCGCCCCACCCGTTGATTCTGAACGGTAGGATCGACCCCCAGGAAGCGATACACGGTTTGGAGCGTGGCCGTGGGCGCGTTCTTCAGTTCTTCCGTCGAGAGCACGAGTAGGTTCTCCTCCGCGAACCGCTCGAGATACGGCCGAAGCTGCCAGTGATAGCGGCTCGTGAGCACATACTTGCTATTTTCTACGTCCGCGACCGCCGTCTCGAAGGGGCGGTCTTCGCGTCTCTGTCGGCAGTTCGACACGTAGTGAGAGACCGTCCGCTCGATGGGATCCCGGACAAGGTAAATCAGCTTTGCGTTCGGGCAGACGGCGTGAATGCGTTCTGGGACTCCGTCGTAAAGATGCCGCTTCGTGTAGTTGGGCGAACATTCGCCCCGCTCAGGCGGCTCGTCCGGAAACTGCTGGGCGTACCAGTCCCGGCCCTGCTGCCAGTTGTGCGTCTCGATAAAAAAGTTCGTTTCCTTCCGCCGCGACATCCCAATGTCGGGATGCTCCGCGAGGTAGTAGTACAGACTGGTTGTCCCGCACTTCATGGCCCCGATGACAAGAAAGGTCGGCAGCATGGAAACAGAAGCAGCACGGCAGACGGAGCGTACGAGAGTTCCAAAATCATAGCGTATGCAGGACAATCCTGCGTCAGCCATCCATCGTACGCGGAGATAAGATATGGAATAATCTGGTCGGCGGTTGACAGGAGCCACTTTTTTACACCTCAGCCCCTATCTTAATCTCTAGCTTCCCAACTATTTCGTTAGAATACCTTCTCCCTAATCTTGTTTCTGTCAGTACCCCATCCAACTTATCCAGTATATAAATTACCGTTCTTTTGGGCAAATAATACATGTATGACTCGGGAAATATACTCTTCAATGAACCCAAAAATGAGTAAACTACTCCGCCCTTCCGGGCGGAGCTTTTTTTGGATTTCTTTTTTCGCTAGGATTGACCGGTCATCGAGACCGGTCAATCCGCAAGATTCATCCCCGCGCTTCCGCACGGGGCATTCTCTGATGCTCTCGTAAAACTCATATTCACTTTTCTCGAAATATTTCGAAATGTCTTCTATGTCTGACATCTTCAGATCTACGTCTCCATCCACTCTTTTCCCCCTAATATATCTCTTAAGATTCCTCATTTTATTGTATACAGGATTCCTCCGAAGAGAGCCTCCGAAAACAAATTTCTCATCTTCCTTTAACACCCTCACCATTTCTTGTATTACGCCTTCATATTTCAGTATATGGTGCAAAACTGCATTACAAAATACGATATCAAATTTCCTATCTTTAAATTCCATATTTTGTACGTTTTGTACGCTAAAATCGCATCTATCTGAAACGTTGTTAGCATCAGAAACCATCTTGGCAATTTTTATTGCTTCTCCTGAAATGTCCACACCAGCAACACTTGCTCCGTATTTTGCACAGACCACACTCTCTACTCCTCTCCCACAGCCGACATCAAGAATTCTTTTCCCATCTATATTTTCTACGTCCATCATTTCAAACAACCTCCTCTTCCTATACCCTCTTTTGTGAGCCCCTCTCTTGTAAGGCTTGCTGTTCACTTCCCAGAACTCTTCCAAGCTGAACTCTAGTCCCTCCCTTCCTAATATTGCTTCTTCATCGTAATTCTCATTAAATATACCTCTTTCTAGCTCTACCATCTCTTTTTCTGATATCTTCTCATGTCTTTCGTCTTGATATTTCATACATACCACCTTACTTAAATTTTTATTTTACAAATGCGAACACCCTATAAGCAGGAAATAGATATCAATCACTTCTTGAGGCACTGGTGAGCGCTAACACCTCGCTCCCCGCAAGCAAGAAAGCCCCCGCCCCGTACGGCTCCGCGCGTTCGTTTCCTACGGGGGCCGGTCGGTCCCCGGGCTGCTGCACCCACCCTACGCGACCGTCCTCGTTGACAGAGTGCCGCATCATTCCTTCCCACGCCCGGGCCACGACAGGGCCGTAGGTGGCCTCGGAGAGCAGACCCGCGTTGATGCCCCAGGCCAGCGCGTACGTGAAGAAGCCCGTGCCGCTGGTTTCGGGCTGAGGATACGCCTGCGGGTCGAGCAGGCTTGGGCGCCAGAAGCCGCTTTCCTGCTGCGTGCACGCCACTGCCTCCGCCATCGTCTGGAAGCGCTCTTCGAACCAGGACCGGTCCGAGTGGTCCTGCGGAAGGTCTTGAAGCACGCGGGCGATGCCCGCCAGGACCCATCCATTGCCCCGCGACCAGAACACCTTTTTTCCGTTCTCACTCCGGGCGTCGACGAACCGCCGGTCGCGGTAGTACAGGCCGTAGGCCGGAGCGTAGAGGGGTGCCGAGGCCTCCCGGAACCGCTCTGCCATGAAGTCAAACGCCCGCGTCCTCCCCGTAATGCGTCCCATTCGCGAGAAGACCGGCGGCGCCATAAAGAGCGCATCGGCCCAGTCCCACATCACGGCCCCGGGTCTGGGGTCGCTCATTACGGTTGTCATTCGGGAGAGGGTGGGACCGATGTCGGCCACGGTGGGCCGCTCCTCGTACATCTCGAGGTACACCTGGCCCACACACTGATCGTCCGCGTGGCGGACGCGGGGCCCGGGCTGCCAGTCGAGGCGCTCGGCCCACGCCTCCGTTGAATCGAGATACACCGGATCTCCCGTGGCCCGGTGCGCCGCTGTGAGGCCCGTATACATGGCGCAATCGATCCACTTGTTGTAGCGCTCCCGATCGGCGTACGTGAGAATGTGGGCCGTGTGGAATGCCCGCACGTCCTGCATCACGTCCACGACCGCCTCGGCGTCAATCTGGCGCAGCGCCACGTCCCCCGAATCCACCGGCCCCACGCATTCCAGCTTCGAGAGGGGCGCGGGATCCGGTTGGGGCGCGCTGTCGCACCCGCTCAGCCCCATCACCAGGACGACGGCAAAGATCAGCTTCTTCATGACAGTTCGGGCGTGGGCTCGGGGGTGTTGGGGGGCTCGTCGATGCTCGAGATGTATTCGCTGCTGAGGCGCCGGTACACCGTCGCGGCCATCCGCTTCGGAATCGCCACACAGGCCGACTTGGCAATGCGGCCGGCCCCGACGGTTTCCACGTAGGTGCTCCACCGCTGGGAGGGGCTGTCGCCCCAGGACGAAAGAGCGGTCGTCAATTCGTTGGCCGAGAGGTCTGCGTAGTGCTGGCAGAACCGCTCGCGCAGTGCATCTCCGGCATCGTCGTACTCGCTTCTCGTCGCGCGTCCGGCGAAGACCTCCTCCGCCCCGGCCACAATGAGGCCGAGCCGTCGGTGCTCGGTCTCGGCAAACCGGCGCCGGACATTGTTCAGGAGATTCCACTGCATGCGGGAGCGGAAGAGTGCCAGGGCCGACCGGTCCCGTTGAACCACTTTCAGCGCGCGATGGATGCCGAACCGGAAGGCCTGGAACGGGGATGGATCCGGGCTGTGGTCCACGAGGGGCGCGGGAGGGCCCTTCGTCGACAACCGCTTGCCGGGAACCGACGGGCTGTGGTCCACGAACAGCTCTTCTCCGCTCGGCGTCCAGACCGCGCGGTGGCTGTACGCGTGGAGTCCCATAATGAGCGAATCGGAGGCCCAGTCCCGCACCGCCAGAAGGGCATCGTCGAGCTCTGTATGGGACTCGAACAGCTCGACCAGCGTCCGGAGTGACGTCTTCGAC
The DNA here is from genome assembly GCA_042219055.1 of Salinibacter sp. GTDB lineage: Bacteria > Bacteroidota > Rhodothermia > Rhodothermales > Salinibacteraceae > Salinibacter. Next base: position 11,918 of record JBDGQN010000054.1, read on the forward strand.
CGGAAGACCATGTCCGCGTCGAGCTTCACGAAGAGGTCGAAGTCATCGGCATGGTCCATGAACGTCCGGTACAGGCGGTCGTGGGCCTCCTTGTTCGGAAGGTACTCGAAGACCACCTGTTCCCAGTTCCCGTGGGTCTGCCGCTGGAGCGAGCGCTTGCTCTGCTCAAACTCATTTTCTCCGGTATAGAGGGTGCCGACGAGGACGCGCACGGGGCGATGGGAGTTAGAAGTAGCTATCGGGAACCATACTAAAACGGATCGACCGTTAAAGAAGGTCTTGGAGTTCGGGACGCGGAAGGGCCATCGGGGCGCACTCGGAAATGTTCTCCGGGCATTTCGACTCCGTCGTGAACGCCCACTGGAATCCGGCAAGGCGGGCGAGGCGGCGGACGAGAAAATTATGCCGCCCGTACGGATACGAGAAGTGGCGGACCTCGCGTCCAAGCACCGCTTCAATCCGGCGCTTCGAGGTCTTCATTTCGCGGTAGGCCGTCCAGGGCGCCCGGCGCGTTAGGACGGGGTGGGTGTGCGTGTGAGCCCCAATGGTGACGAGGGGGTGGCGGTCCAGTTCAGCCACTTCCTCCCAGGACAGGAACGGCTCGTCCTGAAAACGCGATCGGTCGTAGCCGTTCAGTTGCGCGAGTTGCGCGAGTCGTCGCTCCCGGTCCCGGTGCGACTTTGGCTTGAGGGGGCGGCGGAGCTCCTGGTACAAATCAGCCGTGGCGCTCGTCTCCGAAGCGTCTGTGGGCGGGGCCGTCGGCTCAGTTCGAAAACGGTCGTGGGCCTCAACGGCCGCGGCCAGCTCCAATTCGTATGGATACACGTCGCCCTCCACGAAACCGGTCGTAACGAAAACAATCGCCCGCGCCTCGAGGCGCTCCAGCAACGGGACCGCCTCGGTGAGCACGCTGCGATACCCGTCGTCGAACGTCAGAAGGATCCCTTCTCCGCGCTCCTCCTTCCCGAGCGACACCGAGGGCCATTCCTCCCGGGACTCGAGATAGGTCGCCAGACGGTCGGGAGACACCGCGTACTGTGCCCGCGGCCCGATTCGGGCGGGGTTCGCCTCGGCCACATGGTGAAGCACAGGAATTTCGACCATGGAGAATGGAACTTGCAGGCTCCGTCGAACGACACGGCGGCGCGCTCCGCCAACGAGCTCCGGGGCGCTGTCGCACTACTCACGCCAGGTGTTGAGGCTGAGGTCGAGAAGATTCTCAAGGCGCTCTATTTCGGGCTCGCAGAGCTGAAGCAGTTCGGCGCGCAGCGCGGGGTCAATTCCCTCTTCGTACTCCTGCTTATCCTGGAGCACTTCTCCGATGAGAGGCATCTCCTCAAGGGTTTGGGCCGCCTCGTCCAGCCGCATGTTGCGCGCCGCCGTCTCGAGACTGGAGCGCACAACCGCCTTCTTGATCCCCCGCCACACTCGATTGGCCGGCGTGCGGCGTCCTTCGGCTTCGTTGGACTTTCGATCCAGCCACGAAGGCCGGACGGTGTCGTCGATACCAGCGAAGTGGTAGATCTGTCTCAGAAATGCGCGCTGGTCGGCCTTCAGGGTTTCGAAGCGAAGGCAGAGCAGCTGGTCTCGGTCGAAGTATTCCAGGTACCGTTCCAAATGCTCGGCGTAGAGCCCGGGCTCGATCCACGACGAGTAGAGGTCGTAGTTCTCAAGCACCTCCGCGAAGTCAAAGTTGATGCTCCCCTTCTTCTTTTCGTGCCAGTAATGGGAGAAGGCCCGGTCGATGGGGTTGCGAAGACAGACCATGATCTTTGCGTCGGGGTTTTCCTTCGCGATCCGCCGTGGGGCCCAGGGGGACCGGATATAGGTCGTCGTCGGATCGTAAAGAATTTGCCCCTCCGCCGCGTGGTCGAAGAACCGCTCATACCACGATTTCCCCCTCGCGTAGAACATGTCGTAGTAGTGGATGGTGTCCGATTCGGGAGCAGCAACGTCGGGATGCTCCTTCAAGCAGTTGTATACCCATGTGGTGGCCGACTTTTGCGGGCCAATGTGAAACAGATCTACCGGCTCCATACCATTCGGGATTGACGCGATTACAGGCGACGTTCAGAGAAGACGTGCCAGAGGGCCTCCGAGCAGGCGTGCACGAGGGACTGGATGAAGGCTGCTTCACTCCACAGAAAGGCCGCCACCACTGCCAGTAGGGCCCCGCCTGCCTGAATGTGGGAGAGCGGGCCGAAGGCCGCCAGGATCAAAAGGCCCGTGGTGGCGGTCACCACTCCCGCAATCCAGCGGGAATAGGTTTGGACGCCATCAAGGCGGAGCACCAGGTACGCCGTGAAGGCATTGGTTGCGGTGATGGAGGCCAGCATGGCCAGGGCCGCGCCGGCGGCCCCCAGCACCGGAATGAGGGCAGCATTCAGAACAACGTTCAGCAGGAGCACCATACCTGTAGTGGCCAGGGTCCAGTTTGCGTAGCCGGCGATGTTGAGGTACCCCCCACACATGCCGAAGCTCACCTGGATGACGTACGTGGCCGCCAGGATTAGAATAACCGGCAGCGCCTCGGCATACTCCCCAAAGAGCGACAATATCCAGGGCCCCCCGATGGCGAGAACACACGTCCCTCCCATGGCAAACGACAGACCGACGACCCGACTCTGATGGTATTCTTGCTGGACCGCCTCCTTTTTCTCTTGATCGAGAAAGCGTCCGACCCGAGGGGTTAGAATGAGATTCATGAGCTGGTGCCCCGCCAGAAGCAACATGGCCACCTTGGAGGCCACCACGTACCCGGCTGTGGCGCCGCTGGTGGCCAGGGCCCCCATCATAAGCACGTCGGTCCGTTTGACGCTCTTGCTCAGCCCCCGCGTAAGCATCAATTTGGCGGCATACTGTACGTCCCACCCCGAGAGGAGATCGATGCGGGGAATCGGCGTGAGGGGGGCTCGCGCGATCCAGATCAGCAGCGGGAGGGCTTCGCCGAGTAGCACCGCCGTCACGACGCCCTCGGGCGTGGGCCACACCATCCAGGCGCCGTCCAAAAGCACGACCTGGGCGGCTTTCGGTCCCATCTGTCCGAGCACCAGCGACTCGGCGACGAGTTGGCGGGCGCGGTACCAGTTTCGGTAGAGGCCGAGCGCCACCCGGATGGGAATCAGGAACGCCAGGGCCCCAACCCAAAACGCCAGCTCCGGCTTTCCCGAGGCCGAGGCGACGAGCGGGGCCAGCCCCCCCACCGCGAGCGCGACCGCCGCGCTCAAAAGCAGGCTCCATCCCAGGAGGGCGCCGGCGAGTTTTTGTCCGGCCAGTGTTTCCGGATCGGCGTCGAGCCGGGAGAGCCGGTACATGGCGACGTACTGCAACCCTCCCGAGCCGAGGATCAGCAGCATGCTTACCAGGGCCAGGGCAAACTCGTAGTCGCCGTAGGCGCCCTTCATCAAGATGCGGTTGAGGAGCCAGACCGCGGCGAACGCCGAGAGCTTCGTCACCACCTGCGAGAGGAGCCCCGTTCCGGAGCTCTTCAGATAGATACCGATTTTCTTACCTATAGCCATGAGCGTCCCTCGGCTGAGGTAGACAGAGAAGAGAGGTTCTTCCGACGTCGCAGGCGGGTGGACGGGCCTCGCATGCCACTTTCCTCATCCCTCCTTCTCAGACACAAGTCTTCGAACTCCCCAGGTCGAACGAAGAGACTCCTTGATTTCCTGGAGCTTCTTTCGCTCTCCACTGCTCTCGTCTACAGACTGGAAGTAGCTTTTTAGGAAGGCCCCAATGACTCCGAACAGGATCCCCACAAGAACCATCACCAGCACGATGAATGTCCGTCTCGGGGCACTCCGGTCGACCGGAGGAACCGGCTCCTCGACCACCGTCACGACCGGCTGCCGTCGCTGCAGGTCGAGTCGGGTTTTTGTGAGTTGACTCTGGAGCTCGCTGTAGAGCTGTTCCTTGAAGCTTACCTGCCGCCGCAGTCGGTCCTGCCGAAACTGCAACGTCGCCGTGGTCGGGTTCTGGTTCCGTTCTAGGAACTGTGCGAGCCGGTCCTCCGCTGCCGCCAATTCCTTTTCCACTTCCTGAAAACGCCTCTCTACAAATTGGAGCCGCTCCCGGACCTTTTCCGTCCGAATTTCGCGGACCCGCGTTGTGAAGTGATCAAGAAAGCTTTTCACGAGGGCCGACGCGAGCCGCGGACCGCCCGCCGTCACGGAAATCGTCATTAATCCCGTTTCTTCGTCTACCGAGGCCGACACCTTCTGCTGGATGGCCTCCAGCGCCTCGTCCTGCTCCTTGCTTAGAACTAGCTGCTCCCCGGTGTCCGTCGTTCCGGCCGGCACAAGCGTCCCCGAAACTGCGTTCCCGAGTGCTCTTTTGAGCGTCCAGGGCAACCAGAGCGTGTAGTTCAGCACGCGACTCAGCGTCCCCGGCGGTCGGTTCGCGTAACTCACGAACGTCATTGGGCGCTTGGCATCCGGAAAGCGGAACGTATCCTGCACCACTGTCAGCAGCACTTCCCGGCTTTGGAGAACGTCCGGAAAGGCCGCGGGAGTCAGCCCGCTCGCGCTCCCGCCCAAACTGATTCCAAACCCAGAGAGTGCCTCCGGCGGGATGCCACCGGGCAGGTTTCCTCCATCACCCTGCACCTCCCGCACCACCCGCGCCTCCGAGGTGAACTGCTCAGGTGCCAGCAGCGCGTACGTCACACCTAGCAGCGAAAAGGCAAGCACTGTTCGTACGATGAGCGTCTTCTGGCGGGCCAGCACGAGCAGGATGTCCAGCAGGGAGATCTCATCCTCGTGGGGAGACCGCTCGTACTTCGGGGTTCCGTTTCCCGAGGGCCCGGTCGGCGAATCAGGGGATGTCGAAGCGTCGCTGCTCATTGGAGAAGCCTTCGGCTAAGAAAGTCGAAGATTTACGAGGCCCGGTAGGGTACCTTTACGAGCGAGTCCTCAGGTACTCGGGTCCATGTCCAAAACGTGCATGGGGGCGTTACTCTGGGAGTACCGAAACGTCCGGCTGGCGGATTTCCACCTTGCCGATCAGGTCTTCCACGCGCCCCCCCAATCCGTTCTGGGACTCGCGTTCGTTCGCCTTCATCCACCTCGAAAGGTCCAGCGCACACAGGTTCAGACGGCGCTTCACGTCGACGCCCCCAAGGGTGTCCACCCATCCCAAATCACGCTCGGCGACGTGTCGGCCGAGCACGTGGACGTCTAGGACATTTCCAACGGGGAGGGAAAGTCGGCAAAGTTCCCACCGACGGTTAGCGCCCCGGAAGCAGCTGGTCGAAAAGGGATCGTAGATTCGGCCAATGGACCGCCCTCGAATCCGGTTCCACTGTTGATCAGATCCCCAATTAAGGAGGGGAACCGTCGATAGGAACCGTTGGGGCTGGGGTGCGTGGTCACCTACTCCAATCAAATATTAGTTGAAGGCTCTTGTTGCGAGCACCAGAATGGTGAGGGCGCTCGTGAGGACCTGGGTCACATTGGATGCAATTTTGGTGTAGTTGATCTGCCGCTCCTGCTCGGGCTCGGGCTCCACCCGGATGACGGCCCCGTCGTCGACGACCGGAGCGCGCCGGAACCATCCCACGTTGACCTCAAAAGTAGCCCCGGACGCCTGCGTGAGGAAAATCGCCTGGGTATTTTGTCGGGTTCCTCCGGCTCGATCGAGATAGTACCCCACGCGCCTTCCCGATTCGTGTTTGATGAGGCCCTCATTGGCGACGTTCCCGCGGACGGCCACCGTATTCGGCTGGGTGGGGATGA
>JBDGQN010000055.1:0-7216 GCA_042219055.1 Salinibacter sp.
TTTACGGACGCGATCCAGCAGATGTGGGCCGCGTTCTGTGACGAGCTCGCACACGGGACGAGCGGCATGCACCAGCCCTTCCACTGTGCCACCCCCGAGGAGGCCTGGCAAACCCACGAGATCTTTACGGCCGCCCTCCGGTCACAGGAGCACACCGAAACGATTTCCCTCGACTGGACTGCGTTGGACAGAACATAAGGAGACTCGCCGTTCTCTCTCCCCTCAAATCGTATCCTGGTTCCAAAGCACAAAGTACGATGTCTGTAGAACCCCGCCTCAACCGCTTGCTCGCCTCGGATGGTCGTTGTTTTGACGTCGCCATCGACCACGGCTTCTTCAATCAATACCCGTTTCTCACGGGAATCGAAGACATTGATCACGCCATCCGCAGGGTGTGCGAGGCCCAGCCGGACGCCATTCAATTGACGCCCGGACAGGCCCGTGTGCTTCAAGGGCTCCGCCTCGACGAAAAGCCGGCCCTCGTCCTCCGCACGGACGTGGCCAATATTTACGGGGACGAACTCCCAGACCACCTGTTCAGTGAACTTATCGACCGTCCCGTGGAACAGGCGCTGTCCCTCGACGCGGCGTGCGTCGTCGTAAACGTGCTCTTCCTGGAGGGAGCGCCCGAAATCCACCACGCCTGCCTCCAAAATGTGTCGGAGCTGAAGCCGCGCTGTGAGCGGTACGGCATGCCGCTCATGGTGGAGCCCCTGGTGATGAAGAGCGGCTCCGGGGGCGGCTATGACTCGGACGGCGACCCGGAAAAGATCATTCCGCTGGTGCGACAGGGGGTGGAAATGGGCGCGGACATCATCAAGGCCGATCCCACGGACGACGTCTCCGATTACGACGGGGTCATCGAAGCTGCGGGCGACATCCCGGTGCTCGTGCGCGGCGGAAGCAAGGGCAACGACCGGGACGTGCTCGACCGCACCCATGCGATTATTGACCAGGGCGCCGAAGGCATTGTGTACGGCCGAAACGTCATCCAGCACGAGACCCCCTCGGCCATGACCTCCGCCCTCATGGCCATCGTGCACGACGGCGCCACGCCCGACGAGGCGATGGACATCCTGCAGTAAGGATCGGACTCCGCAGGCGTCCCCGCGGAATTGCCGCGCAGGCGGGGAGGAAAGGGCCCGATATACACCGGGGAGTAGACAATCGCATTGTCCCAGCCAAACAGGATCTCCCCACGCCGTCAATTTCCGGCGGCTGATTCATCCTCCGGGATCCGCGCCGGGAGTCCCTGGGAGGGCACATGGCCAGGTACGAGGCACGGTTGTCTACCACACTCCCGACGGTCACGGGCAGTTACCAATCACCCAATCCAAATACCCCAAGCCGAGATTATGGTACAAAGCACTCCGCGATCCTCCTGGACCAGGTGGTTTCTTCTATCGATCGCCCTGCTGATCCTCATTCCGGGTTGTAGTTCCTCGCAGGAACAGGACCAACCCTACAAGGACACCTGGGACTCGCTCAGCAAACACTCTTTCCCCGAGTGGCTGCACGACGCCAAATTCGGGATTTGGACGCACTGGGGGCCCTACGCAGTCCCGGCCTACAAGCACGAATGGTACCCGCGGCGACTGTTCACGAAAAAGGACTTCCGGCGATACCACGAGAAAACTTACGGCCCGCTCGAAGAGGTGGGGTACCACGACCTGATTCCGAAATTTACTGCCGACCAGTTCGACGCGGACCGATGGGCAAAGCTCTTCAACGAGGCGGGGGCGCGGTTTGCGGGCCCGGTCGCCGAGCACCACGATGGGTTTGCCATGTACGAAAGCAAGTACACCCAGTGGGACGCCTCGGAGAAAGGCCCCAAGCAGGACATCCTCAAGGCCCTGGCCCAGTCGATCCGGACGCAGGACATGAAATTTGTCACCTCCTTCCACCACCTGCGGAAGTGGGAGTACTACGAGCCGTCCTACACCGAGGACGACCGATACAACACGGAAAATCCCAAATATGCGGGCCTGGATGGGCTCTACCCCCCTCCGCACGAAAAAGAGGCCCCGGCGCCGAAGTCATACTTCTCGATGTCGATGGGCAAGGTCCGGGAGGTCGTCGATCGGTATCGTCCTTCGCTGCTGTTTTTCGACAGTGGGCCGGGAGGAGAACGCGTGAAGTGGGAAGAGGGAGCGTATGAGCCTCTCTTCCGGGAAACCGTCGCGGAGTACTACAATCAGGCCCGGGATTGGGGCGAGGAGGTGTCGATCATCGCGGAATCCGAAGATCTACCCGGCGACCTCACAGGCAAAGTCGGGATTTTGACCCTCGAGCGCGAGAAAATGGAGACCGCTCAGGAGAAGCCCTGGATGATGATCACCTCCGTCGACGATATCGCCTGGAGTCACATCCAAAACCCGGACTATAAATCCTCCGACGCGCTGGTCCAGCTTTTGGTCGACGTGATCAGCAAGAATGGGGTTTTATGGCTGAACATCGGCCCGAAGGCGGACGGCACCATTCCAGCGCCGCAGAAGAAGCGGCTCCGAGCGATGGGAGACTGGCTGGAGCGCAACGGGGAAGCGGTCTACGGAACCCGCCCCTGGCGGACCCCTGGAAGCGGATCCATTCGGTATACGACGAAAGGAGATACCTTGTACGCCGTATCCTTCACCAAGCCGACCGATGGACTCACGCTTGAGGCCCTGACGTCGGAAGAGGCGTCGTCAGTGGAGTCGGTGGCGCTTCTCGGAGCGGAGGGGTCGCCGGAGTGGTCGGCGACAGACGATGGGCTGACGATTCAATGGCCGGACGGCGCCGCCGATCAACTCGCCTACGCCTTTAAAGTGACCCTGCCGATGGACTGAGGCTCGCTTCGTCGCCTCGGGGACCTCGGCGGGTCCCCAATGTATCATCAATCGATTCCTTTGGGGTGAAGGCTCTCCAGCTTTGGCGTGAAAAGCGTTCAGCAGGAGGGAGTGCTTTGATTCCGGCGATTCCACCGACCTCGATAAGATTCCTCGACTCCGCTACGCTCCGCTCGGAATGACTCTACCTAAAGAGATTTCTTGAATCTGCACCAAGGCCCGACGAATCGCATGATCGTACCGGTTGAAAGAGACGGCCGCCGCATCTTCGGAATGGAGAGCGATGTTTACGTGTACGTGAACGTGGCCGTAGCCCGGCACGGCTGATCGGCAGTCAACCGGGCCCAGTGGGCACTATACCCCTCGGGGAAGGAGACCGTCTCGGTCTCGTTCGGCGGCACCGAAACCTGCTTGAAGACATGCCACCGGCTGTAGGCGTCGCCCTTAAGATTTGCGTTCATGGTGGCATTGACCTCCACCGCAACGGTCACGGGGCTGCGTGCATCGTGCGAGAGGCGCAGCACCTTCTCGCCGAATCCGGTCATCATGTACGGGTCCGAGGGGGTGCCCGCCTCCACCTCAGTCTCGTTCCAAGGGCCGCCGACCCCCGTCGGCCGTCCCAGCTGCCACAGATCATCGATGTCCCCGACCCAGAGACCAACCCGTCCGTCTTCACTCTCGATGAAATGCTCCCCGCCCGCCCCGTCGGGCAGGTCCGTCCGGCAGCCCGTCATGACCAAAAGGCCTCGCCACGAGCAGAAGTCCACGATGCGACGGTCGTGCGTGGTGATCGGCTTCATGTGCGCCACCCCTCCGGAGTTGGGGCGAGGCAGATAGTAGAGGGTTCCCTGCACGTTGAAAAGATCGCGCTCCGTAACGACCTCCCTCCGCGTGCGCGGCCAGCCAAAATCGGTCGGCGCCTCGAAGGCCGCCGGCCCTTTCGGTAGACAATACGAGATTCCGCCCGGCCCTTCGATCCGGACGGAAGCATCGTCCACGCTGTACTCGGGAGCCTCCGTCATCACTTCCGATTTGAGGGACCGGTGGGCCTCACGATTCTGCACGCGGCGCAGCGTGAGGTCGGCATCGAGCTCGTAGTAGCCGGCCTCACTCGCCCGACCCCGTTCGTCGACGGTCCAGGCCGCAAATTCGAGCGTCCCCCGGTCTCCGCCTCGCGCCCGCACGAGGCCCACGCTTCGCGGCGCGTCGGGCTCGGGCGGCGCCAGGGCGCGGAAGGGCTCCGGATCCGACCGTGCTCCCCCACCGCGTCCGTAGTGGAGGGTAGCACTTACGTATCGACCGTCCCGATCGGGCACCAGTCGGATCCATTCCGCCTCGACCGTGTCCGGGAAGCGGTGGTGGAGGTAGCCGTGGGCGGGCACCTCAAGGGTGGTGAGGGACTGCCAGTCCCCCGTCCCTTCCCGATCGACCTCCACGGTAAAGGCGATCGAATGATCGCTCTCGTGACTCAGGTGAAGCTGGCGGTTGGACATCCCCGCAAACGAAAAGGGTGTCGACGGCGTGCCGGCCGCCACGTCGTCGTGTGTCCACGGCCCGCCGTACCCGTAGGGTCGGCCGTGGTCGGAGAGCCCCTCCCACGAACTGAACCACAGGTTGGACTGCGACTGGCCCACCAGGCCCTCCTGCTCGAAGAACGTGTTCACGGCCGCATCGTCGCAGCCAAATACGATCTCGTCGTTCCACCGCGCAAAATCGCCGGTAATCTTGAGGTAGTTCCCGATCGGCCGAGGGGCCGGATGCGACGCCGCCGAAAAGTTGCCGGGGAAGTGAAACCACGTGCCGTGCATGTTCATCAGGTACTCCCCGTCGGGGCCAACTTGGCGAATCCGCGGCCATTCGGTGTGCCAGCCGTGCAATCCCTCGTAGGTGAAGTCGCCTTTCGGGAGCCGGAAGGTTTGCCACTCTCCATTGTCAAAGAGCCGGAGCTCCAGTGAGCGGTAGTCCCACCCGACGCTCCACAGCGGATCGTCCTCGGACGCATTGCCCCGAAGTCCGCCCGGCCCCGTGACCGCAGTGTACTGTCGTTCGGCGACGACGCTCCAGTGCTCCCCGCGCCCCTCCCAGGCGGCCAGGCACCCGGACGGCAACCGGTAATCGGAGAGGGATTTTCCGTCGGGACGGCCGTTGTTGGAGTACACTAGGCGCCCCTGGGCCGTATAGGCCCCCTTGCCGTGGTATCCGGGCAGGCGCTCCCCCCCAATTCCACCTGGCGTCACGTTCTGATCCGGATAGAGCATCTTCACCTCAAGGCTCTCTACATCCACCTCGTAGACCCCCTCCTCCATCGTCAGGTAGTAGATCTTGTCCGCCGGCTGGGTAAGGTGGCGCGCATTCGCCGTGGGCCGTCCCGGCATCTCCTCGTAAGAAATCGGACGAACGGTCCGCTCCCGATCAATGGCATACGGCCCGATGAACAGCTGGTCGGACTCTCGGTGAATCATGCGGTTGGCGGGCGTCCCTCCGATCGACTCCTCCCGCTTGACGATCTCGAGATCCGGGGTAATCTCGTAGAGGCCGTCGTCGGAGCCGCGGGGTTCGTGGGGGCTGTAAGTGACCGCCCACAGTCGGTTGCCCCACGGCGCCACGGCCCCGATGCCGCACTCCCCGCCGTGGTTGAACATCGCGAGGTGCGGGTACCGGCCGCTAATCCGTTGGGGGGAGGCTTGGGAGAGGGAACGAGGGTCCGACTGAGCAAGGCTGAACGAGGGGACCGTGCCGAGCAGAACGCCGCTCCCCAGCGCACGTAGCGCTCCCCGGCAAAATTCGCGTCTTGACACCTGCCCAAATCCTGAGGGGTCCGCGTCACTCATAGCGTTTCGGTTGCGATTTGGCTTCGAGTACGACTGGACGTAGTATGACTCCCGGACTGTAATGCGAATCAGGGGTTGAGTTTTAACTGCAAACGTATTCTGTTCGCGTCCCGAAAAATCCCGAATTCGAGCATGTCATTCTGAACTCGATTCAGAATCTCTTCGAAAACTGGCGCTGCCAGCATCAAAAAGATTCCGCATCGGGGTGCGGAATGACCTGCCAAGGGATTTTGCGGGACGCGGAAGGCCCAAGTCTTCAACCCCTGATTGACATCTGTAAGTCCAAGTGCTCATGGCAGAGAGTGGTTTGGTTCTGACGTGCAGGGAATCTAAGGACCCTTCTTCCCAATCTCACACGTAGCTGTCCCGCCCGCTCCAGCCTTTTGGGTCTCCCTCGGAAATCTCTGTGAGAGGAGTGGTTCCATTCAGGAACCGTTCGTAATGCATGTGGCAATCGCCTGCCCAAGCTGGCGGCCTACAACCATGTATCCGTCGGTCGTAGAGTGGCGTGTATTCCAAGGGGTTTCGAGGGTCAGGCCCACCACGCCTTCGGGCGAGTGTTGGACGACCCAGTGGTTGGAAATCGCGTCCCATCGGTCGCCGTAGTCGGGCCCCATCTCGCGCGGGTCCGGCGTGAAGGGAATGGGACTCTGAATGTACTCCGCGTTCGTAGCGATGAAGCGCCGGAAGGCCTTCCGTGTTGGGGCGTCCATTCGATTGAAAGGAGGCGTGAACACGAATGTCGAATCGTCGGCGAAGCTCGGATTGTGAAGGTCGACAAAGAGGGACAGCCGATCGTCCCGAGCGTACGCCCGGAGCTTCTTCTGGGCCGCCGCGACGGCGGGGTGCACCGGGTCGTCGGTCCAGTCCCGATTGTGATCGTGGGGCGTCTGATTCTTCCCCCCGTTGCCCGTCGCTGCATTGTCCACGTCCATAACGGGAACGAACACGATCTCTGCCGCAGCGCGAAGCCGCTGAGCCGCTGGATCGTTGCCCATCAGCCACTCTGCAAATCCTCGCCCGACCCAGCTCGACCCCGACTCCCAGGCATGCTGACGGGCCTGGATCCAGACGACCGGTCGATCCTCGGTGGGGGTGTCCCCACAACGGCTTCGGAGGGCCGGAATGGGGCGGCCCTCCGGAGAGTGGGTCAGAACGAATGCCTCAGCGCCTGCACAGCGCCGGGCAAGTCGGTGCACGAGATCGCTGCCGTCCGTGGGGACGAAGGGAGGGCCCCAGGCAAACCACGCCTGCCGCGCCGGGATCGTCTGGGTATAGGAGATGCTTTTCCCTTTGGTCGTGCCGGGGGCTGTGTGTCGCCAGGTCCGACGGTCGAGACTGTAGGTGGCGCGTCGTGGCCGGGCCCAGTCGCCCATCTCCGGGTTCTGCACGACGATCGTCACATCACTCCCCGGGGCAATGCCGTCCACCCGGACGTACCACCAGACGGGCCAGCCCCGGTCGGGGTCTCCGCCCGGCTTTAGGCGAATCGTTTGTGCCGCTGTGTCTACCTCTACGATCTCGGCGGAGGCGCCTTCAAAGTCGGTGTGAACGCTCAGA
>JBDGQN010000055.1:7226-8127 GCA_042219055.1 Salinibacter sp.
GGCCTCTGGCCGTAAGGTCACCGAGACACAAGACCAGAATTCCTCCGAATGCGATGAGCGAACGGAGTCGTGCCATGGTTTTATTGGGGGACACGTGCAGGCAAGTCGATAGGGAGAAATTTCCTAGGCGAGACGGGGCGGTCATTCCACACTTTTTTGTCTTACTGCTGACGGTTTTCAGTTCTCTGCATGAACATGGGAGGTGCGTGGATGGGGATACCGATCAGAATCTGTTTCTCCGAGATCCCGGATTCAACCGGAGCAGGGTGTCCATTCGTTTCAGGAGTAGGGCCTAAACCCGGTTCGCGATAGGGACCCGCGTGCAAGCGGTCCTCCGGAAGGGGAAGGAAGACCGGATCGGCAACGGCACGCGACTACTCTTCGACCTCAATGGCGGCGGTCCGCTCGAAAGGGCCGTGGCCGTAGGACACGGTGATCCGATCGCCCGGACGCGCACGAATGACATCGGCATCTCCACCCGTCTCTCCCGCCCGAATGGGCACCGTCGCGCGGAAGAACGGGGCGCCTCGGTTCGTCTCCTTCACTCGAATGTCCGGACGCTCTTCCCCGTTGACTCTCACCTGAACGGTGGCCGGTTCGACGACCGTCTCGTCCAGATTCAGCGGCGCGGACAAGTGAATCCCGACCTTTTCACCGACACGAGCCACTGAGCGAGACTGCTCGAACGTAGAGTTTTGGATATCAAGTTCGATGTCCGCCGCCGAGAGGTAGGCCAGCGCGGCGTTCCAGGGGGTGTTGAAGGCCACCCATCCCTCCGTGTGGCCGGGATCTCCGGCGTGCGGATTGTACGGGTACGTCGGCTCCTTCGGAGACCCGTCGAGCACGCCCCGGGCGCTCTGCAAGCTCGCGGCGCCGCCCGGATATTCCTTCAACCATCCCT
>JBDGQN010000055.1:8137-10430 GCA_042219055.1 Salinibacter sp.
AGTCGGCCTCGGCGTCGTAGGAGAAGTGGCGGCCCATCGGGTTGCGCCCAAACACGTTGTCGAAGTGGGCCATGGCGAGCTCCCGAAGTCGGTGCGTGAGGGCCTCGTCCTCCAGCACGCGGGCGGCCGCCAGGGCCGGAGCCGGGAACCCGGCGACGTTGCCCGGCTCGTTGAAGCCGGTCTCCCCTTCCGACTGATATTTCGGAGGGAGAATGCTCGGGATGACCCAGCGGTCCTCCGAGTAGCGCCGGAAGTCCCACATGTTTTCGGAGCGGTCCACCATGATCTCGGTCCAGGCCCGAATCTTTTCGCGCAGGCCGTCGGGGGCGCGTTCGGGATAGGTCTCCAGAAAGTACGCCAGCCCCTCCATCGTCACGTGCTCGGACATCCGCTGCCCCTTGGTCACGCGCGGATTGCTCCAGTCCAGGCTGTCGATCATCCAGCGCGTCTGGTCGTGGGCGGCCTGGAAGAACCGCTCGGCGTCGCTTCGGCCCTCCCGCTTGGCCACCTCGTACATCAGGAGGTTCGGAATCACGGAGTGGCCCGGCGGAAACTGGCCCTTCCCCGTCCCCACCTGCGTGTAGGTCTGAAAGAGGTTGGCCGTGTGTTCGACGGTCCAAAAGGGGCCGAAGCCAAAGTCCTCGTCCTCCCATCGCTCAAACTCCGGATCGCCCCAGTGGTCGAACAGGTAGTCCCGGGCCTCGACGTACACCTCGCGGGGAATGTAGTCGGAGAGATGCGGATAGGCGTACACGAAGTACGCGAGTTGCTCCTTCAACAGCGCGTGGTCGACCTTCCCCCGCAGATAAATATCGACGCCCCAGTAAATGAGCCGCACAATCTCCGGCGTGTCCGCCGGCAGTTCCTCACGGAGGCCCAGGTACGCCCCTTCGACCGGCATGCGGTCCGGCGTGAAGGCACTCGGGTTCGAGAGGTACAGCCAGATGAGGGTCGGCACCTCGAAGGAGTACTGCGTGGCGTCGCGCCATGCCACGCCCCGCGACGGACAGTCCGGCTCCTCGTCGGTCGGGGCGTAGTCGCGCGAATCGCCCCACCAGCACCGGGCGTCGGTCATGAAGTCGAGCGCGGGCCCGTAGGAGATCCGTTCCATCCAGTGAGAACCGACCTTGAAGGGCACCGAGTGCCCAGCGCCATTCTCGCCCGACACGGTGATCACGTATGGCCCCTCGTCCTCGGGCCGAAAGTCGGAAAAATCGCCCACGTGGCCGGTGATCGTGCCGCGATGCACGACCGTCGAATCCGTCGTCCGGCGAACCGTGAACGACGCCCCCTCCTCGGCCTTCGGAGCGGTAAATCGCTTGGGCCAATGGAGATTGTACCCGCTCTGATTCACGAACACCGGCTGATCGGTCGGGGCGTACACCTCCACCTCGGTCAGCTGAATCTCGTCGCCCCTCGGATGGAGGCGGATCCGGTCGGTCCGGACCGGGTCGAACCCAAAGAGCACCTGGTCCTCGGTTGGACCCGCAAATACCTCGGTCCACGACGAGTCCGTCCACACCTCGATGCGGGTCGAGTCGGCGCCGAAGCGCCAGGGCAAGAGCACGCGGTCGACACGTCGCGCCCGGTCGAGGTGCAGGACGAACGTGGCGAGGGCCCCGTCCCCGTTCGGCTGCCAGTAGGTGTGATCGTTTCCGTCCACCGCGAGGGCGCCGGGATGATTTGCGACCGCCGAGCCGACGGTGGTCGGCTGCCGTAGGGCCATGTTCTCCGTCGACTGTGCGCGGGCCGATCCCAGCCAGAGGCTCCCCATCCCCGCCAGAATGAAGACGGAGGCGAGCCACCGGATTCCTGCTCTCCCTATTTTAAGCGATGAGACGATCATGTGGAATTGGGTTTTGTGAAACAGAGGAGACAGGTCGTTCTCGTCGAAACGATCCGACGCTTACGGTGCCCGTGCGTCGTTCAGGGCGGTCACGAGTTCCTGTGCGCGGCTCCGAACGTCGCTCCGGGGCTGATCGGGGCCGGTCACCAGCGCGCTGCCCACGCCGACGGCCACCGCCCCGGCGTCGACGAACGGCGGGATGCGGTCCGCCGTGACACCGCCCGTCGGGACGAACGACACGTCGTCGAGCGGGCCGCGCAAGGCGCTCAGGTAGGACGGTCCCAGGTGGGTGGCCGGAAAGAGCTTCTGCATCGGGCAGCCCGCGGCGAACGCCTGCTGGGCCTCCGACGCGGTACATACGCCCGGCACGTGAAGAACGCCCGCCTCGCGGGAGCGAGCCACGCTTTCCGGGTCGAAGTTGGGGGACACCAAAAACTGGGCCCCCGC
>JBDGQN010000055.1:10440-10816 GCA_042219055.1 Salinibacter sp.
TCGACGTCCCGCCCCGTCCGCACGGTTCCGGCTCCCACGAGCACCGAGTCGTCGACGTGTTGGCGCAGCGCGGTGATCCCGTCGAGCGCGTCGGTGCTGTTGAGCGTGATCTCGACCACGTCCACCCCACCCTCCTGCAGGGCCTCCGCGATGGACCGGAGCTGCGAACGGGGGTAGTCCCCCCGAATGATGGCGATCAGGCCCGTCTCTCGGACCCGTCGGGCCGCTTCGTCGCGGGACAGTTCGGTCATGCTTGCTCGCTGGATTCCTTGCGGATGCGACTCATCGATCGGTCGAGGCCGCCTCGGAAGTATCCTCCAGGTACGGTTGCACGTCGGGCCAAGGGGGAATGCCCTCGGTGTCGCCCAGGGTCGTC
>JBDGQN010000056.1:0-9871 GCA_042219055.1 Salinibacter sp.
GCCGTAAGAAGTCCGGCAGCAAGCGGGATGGTGTACAGCGGGTCGATGATGAAGATTGTCCCGTAGATCACAGGGTAGGTGCTAAACGGCCAGAAGATTTGCGTGCCGTACGTGGTGAGGCAGTCGAGCCCCACGTGCGTGACCAGAGCCGCCCCGACGAGCCCGGCCCAGCGGCCGACAGAGGGGGTTTCGTCAGAAGCGAACCGCCGGAGGAGGAATGCGGCCAGTGGCGTCACGACCGCAATGAAGAGCAGGGAGTGCGTGAGGCTTCGGTGGAAGGTGAGGGCCTGGGCCTCCGACAGAAACGGATTGGCGAGCACGTCGAGGTCGGGGAGCAGGCCAAAGACGGCCCCCCAGAGCGGAGCCTTGTTTCCGGCCTCGCGGCCCGCCGTGGCCTCGCCGACGGCGGCACCGAGCGTAATTTGTGTAACTGTATCCATGTGCTGCGTTTTCCGGTTCGAAATGTCGGGACGGAGGTCCGCCCTGGAGTCTCCCGTGACCGCGTATCGTACCTTGGGGCGTACGTCGATGCTGTGGGTGAAGCGAGGACCGACTGCTTGGACCCGCTCCGACTCCGGACGACGAACGGTGGAACGCCCAACGCCCCCCTTTGTACGGCGCATCGGACCCGTTCAGCCGGGTCACTTGTCGGCAATTGCGAACCCGTGACGACCTTCCGATGCCCGATCGTTTCCGCTGCCGCGTCGAGAATACCGTCGTCCGGGCCGATCGACGCGACGCCCTGGAGGACCTCGTGTGGACCCTGTTTGAGCGTCGCCATCACGACCGTATTGCGGGTCGCGAAAAGCAGTGGCTCACCGTCGAACTCGTGCAGTCGCTTCGGGAGGAGAGCCGGGTGTACCGGGAGGAACTGAGCACGGAGACCGAGGGTCCCCTGCCGTTTGCGCTTGGCTACTTCAAGGTTCGGGGCGACACGCTCGAGTTGGTCAGCGACGAGGTGCCGGCCAACGTCGCGCCCGAGACGTTCGTCCGGTTTCTGAGCGAATTTCTGCAGCCGGGTGCCCGGCTGTGGTTTGCCAATGAGGAACGGAGCGAGGAGTGGGAGGTGCGCGGTGTGGACGACGTCGTCTCCGTAACTCCCGAGCAAACGGATCCTCAATCGGCCCCTGCGGACTCGTCGGCCGCCAGCAGTTGACGGAGGCGCACAGCGGCGTCTCGTACGGAGAGGTTTTCGACGGGGGAGCGGTTTTCCGGCAGCAGAGTCACGGTCCGGTAGGAACTCCGCTCCTCGTCGCCGAAATGCTCGCGCGCCCGCACCCCTAGGCACGCCCCGTCATGGGCCACGATACCAGTTACCGTGTTCGGGCGGTTGGGGAAGGGTTTGCCCTCGGGCAGGGCCTCGCCCACGGTCTCGATGGCAGAGCGGGCCGTTTCGGGCGAGAGCGCGTCGAGCCGCACGAACAGCTTTACCGTAAAGTCACGTTCGAAGGTCACCTGTACCCGACTGAAGTTCGGATTCATGGGCCGCCAGTGCAGATCCACCGTCCCGCACCCCTCCGTCAACTCGTTCACTGCGTCGAGGAGGTTGGGGAAGCGGTCTTCGAGGGCGTTGAGCATCCGCATATATCCCTGCATTTCGCCCTGCATGCCGGAGACGCCGCCTAAGCCCTCCGCCGCCTCCAGCGACGCGTCGTGAAGCCACTGCTGCACCGCCTCGGTGCGCGTGATGGTATCGCTCACGGCGCGGAGCGAGCGAGAGAGATGGGGCTGAATGCGGGCTTTCCAGTCCTTCTTCGTGTAGGGAGCGGGCATCCGTTGGGGAAACAGAAGAAAAGAAGCGGCGACGGTAGGGGGAAAGAGAAGGAACAAAAATGGTCCTTCTGAGTGGAAAAACGATACGCAAAATTCTTAATGCCATCAGATTCGTATTGTGCCTGACCGACCTGCCACTTCGCGACAGCCGAAGGCGATGCCGCTGAATGAGCTGTCGGAGCACCTTCAGCTCTCGAAGCAAACCCTTGTTCGCTGGACCGATCGTCACCTGATCGACGCGGATCTCTACTGGTCCCTTTCCGACGCCAACGAGGAGATCCGCATGATCGATCTCTCGGACGATACCCTGGACTTCCTCGAAGACTTCGCTGCCGACTACCGGGAGGACGTGGTGAGCCGGACAGAGGCGCGCCGCATTTTGAAGCAAATTGACCGGAAGAAAATCAAAAAGCTGATCCGGGCGGGCGACGTGGAAGACGTCGAGGTTGACGAGGAAACCCGCGTCGTCGTGGGCAGTCTGGAGGACTACCTGATGGAGCGGGAACGCGAAGAGGAAGAGGGCGACGAGGACGACGAGTAGCCGTCGGGTCCGTTTCTATGTCGAGTGCGATAATTCGCCGTGCACTGTTCGCCGCCCCGAAGGTCTGCTCCCCGAAGAGTGCACAGTTCCTGCGTGCTCAGGTCTTCGCTCACCTACAGTTATCGGTGATCCCTGGTCTTCGGCGCTCTCCTAGAGCCGTCGGACCGACGCATCGATCGCTGGATGTCCGGGGCGATATCCCACAGAGGGCCATTTTTCGTCCCCGGAGAAGGGGCATGATTGATCCCCGCTGGGATTAGGTAGTGCCGGACGACGATCCGCTCGCCCCGAGCATTTTCCGAAGCGTCGGTTTCATCTTGTCCGTCGGGAAGACGCCGATGACGCGTTTGCTCACCTGCCCGTCGGGGGTGACGATGAATGTGGTTGGTAGGCCTGGAATGGGGCCGAACGCTGCCTCAACGGTGCCCTCGGTGTCAATGACGATCGGGTAGTTGATCGAGTGCTTCTTCACGAACGGAGCCACCACCTCTCGGCCCTGTCGGTCGAGCGCGACCCCGATTACAGTTAGGCCCTTCGACTTCAATTCTGAATGGAGGGCCTTGAGATCCGGAATCTCTTTCCGACAGGGGGCGCACCATGTGGCCCAGAAATTAATGATGAGGGCCCGTCCCTTCTGCTCGGTGAGCGTGATTTTCTCCCCGTCCATCGTTTTGAGCGTGAGGTCCGGCACCGGTTTGGGGCCTACGTCCTGGACTTTTCCGAGACGCACGCTGGACGTGGTGTCGGAGGCGGTGCTCGGGTCCGACCCTTCGTTCCCGCCGCACGCGGTGACCAAGAGGACCAGACTGAGCGTAGTCAGAATTTTCAGCAGTCGACGCATCTTATTCGGTGGTCGGGGGGTCGGAGTGAGCGGCTTCGCGCAGCGTCTCGGCGGTGACGTCGAAGTGAGAGGTGTGGAAGACGGGGGCCTGCTCGTCGAGGAGGATGGCCTGGGGCGTCTCGTGACGCACATCGAGCGTGTCGGCAATCTTGTCGGACAGCGCGCGGCTCTTCTGCACCACGAGCTTGTAGACGGGCAGGTCGTCCGTTTCGGCCAGCTGTCGCATTTCCTGGGCGGCGTTGCCGCTTACCGGACAGGCATTGCTGTGCTTAAACACGAGGACCGGCTGTTCGTCGGAGCGGGATCGGGCCTCGGCCCAGTCGGTGTCGCTGGCGAGGGAGTGAAAGGGCGAAGCGGACATCGGCGAATGGATCTCTCGGGCAGAACGCTCTCTTTGTCCGTACCACGAGGCGGAATCCATGATACGGAGCGGGGGTGAACAATCGGTCAATATCGAACGGCGGAGGTGGAGGCACAGTTGAACGAGATGGACTTGCGCCCTCGCCGCTGTGCGAGGTTCTGTTGAATCAACTGTCCGTTCTGCCATGCCCACGCCGGATGCTGGGGCCGACGACGTCCGCTGGACACTCGAGGACTTGTACGCTGATCCCGACGCGTTGAAAGAAGACTTGACGGAGGTCGCCGCGGAAGCCGAGCGTTTTGCCGAGCGCTACCGAGGCCGCATTGCGGACCTCGATTCGGAGACCCTGGCCGAGGCCCTCGACGCGCTCGCCACCATTCGAAACCGGCTCGGGCGGGCACAGGCCTACGCGTACCTCCACTGGTCCGCCGACACGAACGATGGAGAGCGCGGGGCACTGCGGCAGTGGGTCCAGGAGCGCGTCGACCGTATTCAGCAGCGGCTCGTCTTCGTCGAGACCGAGTGGGTGGACGTGTCCGAGGAGCGCGTCGACGAGCTTCTTTCGCAGGAGGCCCTCGCCGACTACCGGCACTATCTGGAAACTGAGCACCAGCGGAAGGACCACGTGCTGAGTGAGGCGGAGGAACAGATTCTGTCCGAAAAGCGGATTACAGGCAAAAACGCCTGGACCCGCTTCTTCGACGAAACCCTCGGGGCGGCCCGGTTTGAGCTCGACGGCGAGTCGCTCACGCAGGAGGAGATCCTCTCGAAGCTGTACCAGCCCAATCGTAGGCTCCGGCGGGAAGCGGCCCTCTCGTTCACAGACGGCCTGAAGGACCACCTCCGCACGCTCACGTTTGTCTTCAACACGCTTCTCGCGGATAAGGCCTCCACCGATCGCCTCCGCGATTACGACCACTGGCTGGAGCAGCGGAACCTTGCCAACGAGGTGGACGATGCGACGGTGGACACCCTCATCGACGCTGTCACCGGGCGCTACGACCTCGTGGCGCGCTTCTACCGGCTCAAGAAGCGGCTTCTGGGCGTCGATGAGCTGTACGATTACGACCGCTATGCCCCGGTGCGGGAAGCGGATACGACCTACGAGTGGGAGGAGGCGCGGGCCCTCGTGCTGGAGGCCTACGAGGATTTTCATCCAGAGATGGCCCGAGTCGCGGGCCGATTCTTCGATGGGGACTGGATCGACGCTGCGTTGGCGCCGGGGAAGCGGAGCGGGGCCTTTAGCCACGGCACGGTGCCGAGTGCGCACCCCTACGTCCTTCTCAACTACACGGGCAAAGCCCGCGACGTGCAGACCCTCGCGCACGAGTTGGGCCACGGTGTGCATCAGTACCTTGCCCGCGAGCAGACCATCTTCCACCACGGCACGCCCCTCACGACGGCCGAGATGGCGTCTGTTTTCGGCGAGATGCTCGTCTTCCAGCGTCTCATGCGTCGGGAGGAGGATCCGTCGAATCGGCTGGCCCTGCTCGTCGCCAAGATCGACGACACGCTCGCTACGGTCTTCCGGCAAGTGGCCATGAATCGGTTCGAGGCCCGCATCCACACCGACCGCCGGGAGAACGGGGAGCTCCAGCCCGAACAGTTCGCCGGGCACTGGATGGAGACGCAGCGGGCCATGTTCGAGGGCAGCGTCACGCTCGGCGACCACTACCAGTACTGGTGGAGCTACGTCCCTCACTTCCTCCACACACCGGGCTACGTCTACGCCTACGCCTTCGGGGAGCTGCTCGTGCTGGCCCTGCACGCCCGCTACGAAAACAGTGACGGCGGCTTCGCGGATCAGTACCTCGACCTGCTTCGGGCCGGCGGTTCCGACTGGCCCCACGAGTTGGTGGGACAGCTCGGCGTGGACCTGCAGGACGAAAACTTCTGGCAGAGGGGCCTCTCCCACATCGAGGCCCTGATTGACCAGGCCGAAATGCTTGCCGACCAGACGTCCGTGGAGTCGCCCGTTCGGGGCAACGGGGCGCCCAACTCCTCGGCTTGATCCGCGTCTTCCATCACCACGTCGATCTGTGCCGTGTCCGACCCTGACCGACCGAGCAGCCACCCGGACTTCTGGGACGTCCGCTACGAGCGGGAGGAGCACCTCTTCGGTACGTCGCCGAACGCCTTCGTGGCTCAGGAGGCGCACCGCCTGCCCCCGGAGAGCGACGTGGTGGAGCTGGGAGCGGGGGAGGGGCGCACACTCGCCTGGCTCGCCCGCGAACAGGGCCATCGCACCACGGCGGTCGATTTCTCGGATGAGGCCCTGGCAACGGCAAAGGAGTGGGCAGAGCGCCACGATCTTGCCCTCAACACCCTCCCGGCCGACGTTCGCACGTGGACGCCCGACCGACAGTGGGACGCGGCCGTGGTTACTTTTTTGCAGCTCTTGCCCGACGAGCGACTGCGTCTCTACCGCCTCCTCCGACAGATTGTACGGCCCGGCGGGTGGATTTTCGGGGAATGGTTCCGTCCCGAGCATCTCGACGGCTCGTACGACCGAATGGGCCCGAGCACGCCCGATCGGATGGTGCCCGTCGAGGAGGTGCGCGCGGCGTTCGCGGACGACGACGTGCTTCAGTGTGACCCTGCCGACGTCCGTCTTCACGAAGGGGCACTTCTGAAGGGAAAGGCCGCCGTCGTTCGGGGACTCGTGCGTCGGGCATGAGCGATGTTCCCGTGGGGAAGCGCGTGGGGAAGGCCCCCACACTAAGCTTCGGGATTGCCTCCGACGAGGGTGGGGAAAGAGCCGTGTAGACATTCACGGCAATGACGGATAGGTTGGCACATCCGTCGGCCCGCCAGGGGCCTCCCTCGCGTATCCTGTGCCACACTCGTCTCCCATCATGCCCATGATTGATAACCTGCTCGTCGCTCGCGACTTCTCGTCGGTCTCCGACCGGGCTGTCCGCTACGCCCTTGATCTAGCCGCTCGCACCGGGGCCACCCTGCACGTCCTCTACGCCGAGGTTCTCCACGAGGCCCCTGCCCCCGACGGGACGGAGGACCGATCGCCGGAGGAGCGGTCGCCGGCCGGCGATCTCTCGACGTTTCGGGAGGAGTTGGAGGAGAGGGGAGCAGCTTCGGCGGAGGCCCTCAGCGCGGTTTCCGTCGAAGAAGTGCGGCGACGCGACGTATCGCCCGGCCCCGCAATTCTAAGCTATGCCTCGGAGGCGGACATCGACCTCATCGCTCTCGGGACGCACGGTCGACGGGGCCCGAGCCGAATTCTGCTCGGCAGCGTCGCCGAGGAAGTAGTGCGCCGCGCGGATCGGCCCGTGCTCACCGTGCGGGGAGACGACGAGGAGCAACCGATGCGTTCCCCGGGAACCATCGACCGGATCCTGGTACCCCTCGACTTCTCCGACTACTCGCAGCAGGCCCTGCGAGCGGCCAAGCAGTGGGCCGACCGCTACGACGCGACGATCGATGCCCTTCACGTGGTGGCCGAAACCTTGCATCCGGCCTTCTACGTCGGCGGCGTGAAGTCCATTTACGACATGGACCCCGACATTGAGGAGAACGTGCGGGAGCGTCTCGAGGAGGTCGTGTCGGACACCGAAGGGGCGGCCGTGGAGGTCCGACCCCACGTGAAGGTGGGCAACGCCGCGCCGGACATCGTCGAGTTCGTAGACGACAAAGAGGTCGACCTCGTGGCCATGTCGACTCACGGCCGTACGGGCCTGGATCGCTTTCTGCTGGGAAGCGTGGCCGAAAAGATCGTCCGACACGTTCGGTGTCCGGTGCTCACCATGAAGTCCTTCGGCCGCTCTTTGCTGGCCCCCGAGGCGTCCGCGGGCGAAAGCGCAGAGGGCTGACCTTCACTCCCCGTCCGATCATTGCTCTTCAGCCGGCCCATGATCCACCTCGATCGCATCCTCTTCCCGACCGACGGCTCCGAGTGCGCGGAGCGGGCCCGTCGCCACGCGCTGCATCTCGCTGCTCACTTCGACGCGTCCCTGCACGTCATCCAGGTGGAAACGAGGGACGTAGAACTCGAGGATGTTGTGCAGATTACTGAGGCCGACCTTCTGGCGGATCTGCACGGGGGAGCGGAGGAGGCCCCCCCGGCCCTCGCCGAGCCGCGCATTCAAGAGCACACCGTGGCGTACTCGTCGGTGGCGGGGGGCATCCGCACCTACGCGGTGGAGCACGACGTAGACCTCGTGGTGATCGGGACGCACGGGCGACGGGGGGTCCGTCGATTGTTGCTCGGGAGCGTCGCGGAAGAGGTGGTCCGCCAGGCCGAATGCCCGGTCGTAACCGTGGGACGAGGGGCCGTCTCGCCCGAAGCCATGAACGGAGGGACGATGCTGGTGCCGGTCGATTTTTCGGAGACGCGGTCTCGTCTGCTGGCCCACGCCCGCGAGATTGCGCCGATCTACGGCATGGACATCCGGATCCTCCACGTCGTGGAGAGGGCGGGCGTTCCGGAGACGTATGGGGAGTACGGGCGGACTCCGGGGCCCGAGAAGCCGGCGGAGCGGGTGCGGGAGGTGCTCAACGAAGAGGTGGAGCCGCTGCGGAAGGCCGGGATCGACGTCGAGATCGAGGCGCGGTCCGGCCATCCGGCCGAGGAGGTCCTCACGGCTGCGGAAGACATTGGAGCCACCTTCATCTCGATTGCCACGCACGGCCGCACGGGCATGAAGCGGATGCTAATGGGAAGCGTGGCGGAAAAGGTGATTCGTCAGGCTCCCTGTCCCGTCTGCACCGTCAAGTCCTTCGGCCGCTCCCTCGTCGACGACGAACACGACACAGACGCGTAGTCCACTTTCCCCGTCCATCGATCCGTCGTTTCATGTCTGCATCAGCCTCCGCCGACGGTCTGGTTCTTCTGTGGAGTGGGGGGAAGGATGCCACCCTCGCCCTCGACGTGCTCCACAGCCAGTCGCCCCGGCGCGTTGAGGGGCTCCTCACAACTGTCCAGGAAGACGAAGAGCGCGTCACGATGCACGGCACGCCGCTGTCCTTGATTGAGCAGCAGGCCGACGCTCTCGATGTGCCGCTGCACGTGATGCGGGTGCCCCCACGGCCTCCGAACGAGGTCTACGAGTCCCGCCTCGAACAGGCCCTGACGCCGCTGCTCGACGGAGGCTTCTCGACGATCATCGTGGGAGACATTTTTCTCGAGGACGTGCGGGCCTACCGCGAGCAGGCCATCGAGGCCCTCGGAGCCACAGCACTGTTTCCACTTTGGCGGCGCGACACGGAATGGCTGGCCCGGCGGTTTCTGAAACGAGGCTATCGAGCAGTCGTGACTGCGGTGGACACCACCCAGCTCGATTCTTCGTTCGTGGGACGGGCCTACGATGAGGCCTTTCTCGACGACTTGCCCGACGAGGTCGATCCGTGCGGGGAGCATGGGGCCTTTCACACCTTCGTGACCGACGGCCCCTCGTTTCGACGCCCGGTGCCCGTCGCTGTCGGAGCGACGGAGGAAGGGGAGCGTATGCACACTGTTCGGCTCTCGCTTGCGGAGGAAACGGCGTCTTGATTCGGCCCTCGTCTTCGGAGGAAGGACGCCTGTGGGCTCCGGGGAGACAGCAATCCACAAAGAAAACCCCTCCGCCCGACGAGGCCGGGCGAAGGGGAAAACCGATTCGAAAATGGGAACCGTTGGGTTAGTCCCCGTCGGCCGCGGCGGTTTCCTCAGATCCGTTCTCGTCCGTCGGGGCGTCACTGGCCACTTCCTCAGTCGACACTTCGGCCTCTCCGTTCGCGGAGCCATCGGCCTCGGCGGTCGGTGCCTCCGTCGGGGCCTCCCCCTCCTTCACCTCAAAGGAGAGCTCCTCCGACTCGCCGTCGTGCGTAATGAGGACTGTGTCGCCCTCCGTAATCTTGTCATGGAGAATGTCCTCAGCCATTGGGTCTTCCACGTACTTCTGCAGGGCTCGGCGGAGCGGCCGCGCACCATACTTCTGATCGAACCCTCTGTCTGTCAGAAATTCCTTGGCGGCCTCGTCGAACTCAAGGTCGAGCCCGAGCTCCTCAGCCCGCTCGAAGAGATCCTCCGACATGATGTCGATGATGTCGAAGATGTTCTCCTTGTTGAGCGGGTTGAAGACGATCACGTCGTCGAGCCGGTTTAAGAACTCCGGATTGAAGACGTTCTTAAGGGCATCCTGAACGGTGGACTTCATGGACGTATAGTCCATCTCCTCACTATCCGCCTGGTCGAACCCAATCCCCTGACCGAAGGACTTGATGTCCTGGGTACCAATGTTGGAGGTCATGATTAGGATCGTGTTTCGGAAGTCGACCTCCCGACCCATGCCGTCGGTCAGGATGCCGTCGTCCAGCACCTGGAGAAGGATGTTGGAGACGTCCGGGTGGGCCTTCTCAA
>JBDGQN010000057.1:0-817 GCA_042219055.1 Salinibacter sp.
TGGTTCGCCGCGGAGCTGAAATGGGAGAGTACGAGATCTGCCTTCGTGATGAGGTATCCCCTTTGCCACGAAGACTTGCGCTGTTGAGTCTTGGCTCAGGACCGGCATCAAAGTTCTCTCTGGAGCGCCCATCCTGCAATCGATATCGTGTGCCGGAGGGGAGGTGCCGCAGGCTCTATGACGGGTCTCGATCATTGGTGGTTGGTCTATAAGTTGCTCTCATGGATGGCTGCGCGTCGCGTTCCTTTCCACCTTCGGAGTGCCTGGACCCGACTTCAATCCCTAGAAGATATCCGAAGGCGCCTATATCGAGAGGCGGTCGAAGAGACCCTAAGTGAAGACAGCGTTTACAGACGCCTACTCCTTTCAGAGAGCGGCACCCAGGAGATGATTTCCCTTGCGCGGACGTTGAGCTATGATGAATTCGAGAACGAATTCAAGAAGTTCACTCGACGACATGGGCGCATGCCGAATACGGCTTTCATACAGATACGCCGCGTCTTTGAAAACTACACGTACAAGCTGAGACGTCATCCCCGTGCAAAGGAAATGGAACGAGACGGCTGGCTGTTTGAGGAGAGCATCCGTTCTCGTCTGTTTGATGCCTCTCATTGGCGAGCTCGTGGGTTGCACCCGATTCCGGGGGATCACGAAGTGTACAATTGCCGGATGCATGGCCAGTCTTTGCTGCGTGATGGTAGGTGGCATGAAGCGCTTGATCCTCTTGAACGAGCATTCCAGTGTGCCGTTCACGATGGAGATGACAAGGAATGTGCTCTCGTATTGAACATCCATTCGACAGCTCTGTTCAACCTGG
>JBDGQN010000057.1:827-1072 GCA_042219055.1 Salinibacter sp.
ATCCGGAAGCTCTTCAGGAAGTGCTAAATGCGCTTGCGTTTGCCGATCCCTACGAAGATCTCGCGCATGTTAAGCGCGGTCTATGGGGGCGAATCGCTTGGATCGAAATGTACCGAGGGAATCTCGATACCTCGTGGAACATCTACCAATGGCTCAATGGCTATCACTATCTTGCGCGGATCAGCTTTGAGAGGAATAATCCACAGCTTGGGCAGCAGCTGATTCGATTGCAGTCTGTGAAGCGC
>JBDGQN010000057.1:1082-2485 GCA_042219055.1 Salinibacter sp.
ACCCCCTCTGAAGACTATTTCCACGGCAAAGCCTTCGACAACCGCTGGCAGGCGAAAATTCTTGAGCAATTGGGCGACATGAGGAAAGCACGACGTCTTCGTGATGAAAGTTCAGATATCTTCAGCGGTCATTTTGCCCAAGCCCATATTTACCTTGACGAGGGGCTAGGTTGTCAACGGAATGCACAGCATACGCGAGCCATTGACCAGTTCGCCTCGGCAAGAAGAATCTGGGACGATCAGAATTATCTGCGAGGTTACCTGGAGAATACTCTCCTAATCGCGGAATCTCAGTATGTCTTGGGCAACAAGCGCGATGCGTTGGATGAGCTCACCGAGTTCTTCCAAGCTGGAGTGCCTATGGGATCAACGGCCTTCCATTCTCGTGCTGAATCTTTGCTGAAACGAGTTAAACCTCAGGCGAAACGAACGCACCTGGAAGCCCGCCGTTAGGCTCTGTGGAGTTGACGTCCCTAGGGTGTCCGAATCAGAGTCCCAAGGCCGACCCAATCAGAACGAGCAGTCCGAGGATCAACCAAGCAATCCACTGATCTGAACCACACGCCTGCAACTGCACGCCCGTTTCAGCCTCCCGGACGGTGGTGCAATTCCGATTCGAGGTGGTGTCCGTACGCGGGGGCCGAGACGTCGGTCCTCGGATCGAGGCGGTGGCGTCGAAGTTGATCTGGCCCTCCGGCACATCTCGCCCATAGATTGTCGCGTGCCACCGACCCGGCAACGGATCGTTGACGATCACCTGGGCTAAGCTTGCTCGAATCACAACCGACGCGCCCGGATAGTCCTCGTCAACTCGCCGGCCCTGCGGATCAATCAGGATGGGCTCCAGACGACTGCCTGGCCAGCTTAAGCTGAAATGCAGCTCATCTTGATCGGCGGGAACGTCGAACGATCCCGCGTCCGCCATATCGCCTTGTCGAACTTGGCCCTCGAATTCGCCGACGATGGTCCCCAGCGTCTGGTGGCGAAGTCTTGTGTAGATGCGAGTCAGTTCATCCGCGTTCCGAGCCGTGTGGTATCGGCCGCAGCTCGTGGTCTGGGCCATTGTTCTGAGGAAATTCGGATCGATGGAGGGGGTGTCATCTCGGGTTACGCCAGGTTTCCCGAAGCCCACCACGTAGAGACAGGTCCCGTTTCGCGCGGCCCGTGCGACCGGACCTTGGAGAAGCTCCGCTTCCAGCTCGTCCGGCTCCCTCTCCTGGCCCGAACTCGAGATCGTCGGCACCCCGTCGCTGAGGAGAATGATGATCCGCTTTGAATCCGGGGCAGCGTTCTGGAGTTGCTTGTTGGCCAGTTGTAGTCCTTGCGCCATGTTCGTCCCGCCGTCCACATCGAGATCGGCAATCACGTTGCGGGCTTGGCCCGTCTGGCGACTGGGACTGAGC
>JBDGQN010000057.1:2495-5035 GCA_042219055.1 Salinibacter sp.
AAGCCGCACCGACGCGGAGGTGTTGAATTGCACGATGCCGATCTCGTGCGACGTGCCGTGCCGCCGGTTCTCCGTCTCGACCATGTCGACGAAGCGGCGAGCGGCGTCCTTGGCGGCATCGATCTTCGCCATCCCTGTTGGGTCCTCCCATTCCATGCTGCCGGAGGTATCGATCACGAGCATGGTGCTGGACGCTGCCGGCTCCTCGGGTAGAGGGTCAGGAGGCGATGGCGTCTCCGGAACTGCGTCCACCAGGTCGCTTAAGCACGTGGAGAGACGCAGTCGCTCGGATGACCCGTGCACGATCGGCACGTTCGCGACCAGCGAGGGCCCGCAGCCGGAAAGGAAGTGCTGCGGATCGCCGGTGTAGGGGACGGTGAACGTGGCCGACGACAGGGCCCCCTCGCACGTGGACTTGGGCTGTGAGCGATTGTTTGGGGTTGCGGTGTTCAACTGCAACTGGCCGGCTCTGAGGCCTAAACAGTTGATCTGAACGCTCAGTTGCCCGCTGGTTACTTCGCTGACGCTCGCCGTGAGGTCGTCGAAGAAGGCCTCTCCAACAAGGCCACGGACGCGACTCTCGAAGTAGCTGCTGATGACCTGGTCGACCGCCGTGCCGACGGCCACGCCGACGGCCAGCCCGGCCGCCGTTCCGGCCGGACCGCCCGCGCTGCCGGCCGCCGTTGCGACCTTGATCGACAGCGCCGACACCGCGATGTCGGCGCCAAAGCGGAGCAGGAACTGTTCGTCCAGTTCGGTGCTCGGTTGCGTCGTGCCGAGGTAGACCAAGTTGGCGACTTCGCCGGCGAGCAGACCGGGTCCCACGGCGCCGCTCGGGGTCGGCAAGGACGCCTTGAACGTCTCCTCAAGCCCGGACGACAGGAGCCCTTGGACCGTCTGGTTCGTGGCGCTCTCTTGCAGATCGAAATCCGCGATGCGCCGAGACTCGGCGAGTTGCTCGGACAGCGTCGCCAGGGCGTCCGGATGGGTCAGCAGCGGTACGAAAGCCCGATCCGTCTCCCCAGGAGCGAGATGCGTGATCGTCGTGCTGACCGTGTTGTAGGTGTAGCGCTTCAGAATCCGATAGGTGTAGCGTTGCTCCGGCATGCCCATCTTGGTCTCGTATTGCTTGGTGCTAATGTCCAGGAGCCTCGCGGTCTCCCAGCGACCTCGGTCGTCAACACCCCCAAGCGGAACCTGAGGGAAGTTGGAGCTCGTTTTGTCAACAGACTTGGCCTCGATGCCGGTGTCGATGGCATCGACGGCGTCCACTTGGATCGTGGTCCCGCAACGGACCAGGTAGCGTCCCGACGGGAGCGAAGAGGTCGCGACGGTCGTATCGCCCGGCGCAATCGTGACCGTGGTGATCAGCTCGGTCCCCTCCGATTCGGGGGTCAAGACCTGACACCAGAGCTGCGGCGTCACTCGCCGATAGCTGTGAAACGTCTGTGGCGTCTTGGGCCGCAGGTTCGCCCATTCTTGATCGGCGAAGTAGCGAGCGGTCTCCTGACGAACGTGAATCTCCCGACTCCACTGTGTCAGCGGCAGTCGGGTCCGATCCAAGTGAAAATTCCGGATGGGAAGGCCTTGATGATCCGTGACCTGGATTCGGATTTGGCCCTGCTCGGAATCTGATGTGGTCGGTTGGGCGGCGAGATCGCCGGGTGGTGTCGTGATCAGAGCCGTCAGCAACAGTCCAAGAATCGTCCCCAATGCCCGCATGGTCTGCTCCCCCCTTGCCTTGACGCACTCCTCTTATGCTACAATACTCATGGAGTAAACTGAAACCTCAAGAAGGGCACGGGCTTACGTTTAACAAAACATCCGAGCTAAAATCAGGAGTCAATGGCCTGAATCTGCCAAGACTGCTAAGCTTGAGGAGGGCGTCATACAGATGCCGAAGTGGATATTAATTCTAATCCTTTTGGGAGCGGGAGTTCTGATCGTTAGTGCACTGAATTCTACGACAGGGACAGAGCCACCTCCCGAGCCCGCGCGACTCCCAACCCCGAACTTCGACTGGGAGCCGGCGCAGCCAAAGACCGAACAGACGATCGTCTTCACGACGGACTTCTCCGATCCGAACGACGTGGTCTCCGCCTACCGTTGGTCGTTCGGCGACGGCAGCGGGAGCGATCGGTCCTTCGTGCAGCACTCGTATGACGACGAGGGCTCGTACCGAGTCTGTTTGACGATCCGCGATGCACAGGGCCGCAGTGAACAGGAGTGCCAACAGATCCGCGTGCAGGGACGCAACAAGCCACCCGAGGCGGCGTTCCACTGGCAGCCCACGCAACCGGATGTCGGTCAGACGATCCAGTTTATCTCGGACGCGAGCGATCCCGAGGGACAGCTTAGCTCGTACCAGTGGGATCTCGGGGACGGGACCTCCAAGACGTCGGCCTCGTTCAGCTATGCCTATGGCAGCAGCGGCACGTATCGCGTCTGTCTGTCGGTGCGGGACGCGCAGGGCCTGAGTAACTCGACCTGCCGAAGCCTCAAGGTCGGCCCGAACAAGACCGGCTTCATCATCCCGCCGA
>JBDGQN010000058.1:0-3424 GCA_042219055.1 Salinibacter sp.
TCAATCGGTCCCTTTGGGATCGGAAGCTCTCCAGATCTGGCGGAAAGAGCGTTCAGTGTGAGTGATTGCTTTCCTACAGTCGTTTCCGACGGCCTCGAGAAGATTCCTCGACTCCGCTACGCTCCGCTCGGAATGACTCTACCTCAAAGAGACTGCTTGATTCTGCACTAGACACACCCCATCAGTCCCACAGTCCCCATCCCGATGGGAGGTGGCTCCGACAAGATCCGAGCTTCCCCACATCAGGCAATGCTCGTCTCGAGGCGGCGGTTTAGTTCCACAATGGTCGGGGAGGCCACGAAGATCGAGGAGTACGTTCCGATCACCACTCCAACAATCAATGCAAACGAGAAGCCGCGCAGCACCTCTCCCCCAAACACGAACAGAATGGCAACCACGATGAATGTCGTAATAGAGGTCACGACCGTCCGGCTGAGGGTGGCGTTGATGGAGCGGTTGACGATCTCGTCAAAGGATTCAGTTTTGAAGAGGTTCACGTACTCGCGCACCCGGTCGAACACGACGACCGTGTCGTTCAGTGAGTACCCCACGATTGTGAGGAACGCGGCGATAATCGACTGGTCAATCTGTAAGGAGAAGGGGACAATTCCGGCCAACATCGAAAAGAGGCCGAGCGTAATTGTCACGTCGTGAATCAGGGCGGCCACCGCCCCAAGACTGTAGCGCCACTCGAACCGCACCATGATGTAGAGGAAAATGACCAGTAAGGCCCCCAAGACGGCATAAATGGCACCCCGTTTTAGGTCTTCGGCGAATCGGGGACCAACGTCGTGGGTTCGCTCAATCGCGGGATTGTGGTCCGGGAATTTTTTCTGGAGGGCCGACAATACCGTGTTTTCCACAGCCGTGATGTTTTTCGAGCTGGAGATGCGAATCATGTGCCCCGTGTCCCCAAACCGTTTCACCTCGGGATCCTCTTCGAGAGCTTTTGAGAGTGTAGACCGCACGACCTCGGTCTGGAGATCCGTCGTGCCGCCCACGACAAGCTCCATTCCGCCTCGAAAGTCAATGCCGAGCGCGAGTCCCCTCCAGAGCAACGAGAGGATGCTGAGCGTGAGGAGCGTCCCCGAGATGATATAGCCAATCCGGCGGTTGGGGATAAGGTCGTAGTCGGCGTTTTCGAAAAGACGCATGTCGGTCCGTCGGTCAGTGAAATCCCTTCGTGAAAACAGTCCGCAGGTGCGAGCAGGTACTATCCGTAGCTCACGCGCATCTGGCGTTCCTCAATCATGTAGTCGAAGATGAGGCGGGTCACGATGATCGCCGTAAAGAGGGAGGAGAGGATTCCGGCCATGAGCGTGACGGCGAAGCCTTTGATGGGCCCGACCCCGAACGAAAACAGGATGACCCCTACGAAGAAGGTCGTGATGTTGGCGTCGAGAATGGCACTCAGGGACTCCTCGTAGCCCGCATTGACGGCCGCCCGCAGGGTTTTGCCGGTGGCCTGCTCCTCCCGCACCCGATCGTATATCAGCACGTTGGCGTCCACGGCCATACCGATCGTGAGCACGATGCCGGCGATGCCGGGCAGCGTGAGGGTGGCCCCGAAGCCAGCGAGGATGCCAAGAATTAGGATCAGGTTCAGGAGCAGAGCCACATCGGCCACCACGCCCGCCGTGCGGTAGTACATTATCATGAAGAGCACGACGAGCAGGAAGCCCGACACGACCGAAATAAATCCGGCCCGGGTCGATTCCTCCCCAAGACTGGGCCCCACAGTGCTCTCCGAAATGATATTCAGATCCGTCTGGAGACGTCCAGACTGGAGGACCGTCACGATGTCCTGGGCCTCCTGTTCCGATTGAAGGCCGGTGATCTCCGTCCGTCCGCCCGAAATGCGTGTCTGAATGGTTGCGTTGGAGTACACGACCCCGTCCAGAACGATAGAGACCTGTTCCCCAACATTCGCGGCGGTGATGCGATCCCACTCCCGTGCCCCCCTCGAATTCATCGTGATGTTCACCTTGGGCTGGTTTGTCGTCCGGCCGAACGACACCGAC
This sequence comes from Salinibacter sp., assembly GCA_042219055.1. Classification (GTDB taxonomy): domain Bacteria; phylum Bacteroidota; class Rhodothermia; order Rhodothermales; family Salinibacteraceae; genus Salinibacter. Next base: position 2,022 of record JBDGQN010000058.1, read on the forward strand.
GCTTCCGTCACCACCTGACCGGCGAGTTCCGGCTCCTCCTGAACGGCCAGCAGGTGAAACGCTTTGCGTCCATCCTGAGTTGTGACCGTGGGACTGGCCGTCCACATCAGCTCGATGCCGGAGGGAAGCATCTCTTGCACCTTCGGCTTCGAAAGGAGATCATTGACCTTCGCTGTGTCGGAAGCAAAGACGCGCCCAAAGATGGGCTGATCCTGTGCAGGCATCGGCTGCATGGCCGCAAGGAGTGGGTTCTGCGGTCCCGACTTGCCCTCCCCCGGTCCGGTGAGGGACGTCCCTTCCTCAGGAGCCTCCTGATCGGAAGACGTGGCAAGTTCAGTCCCCTCCCCCGTCTCGGTCGTATCGGAGCTCGCTTGCATCTGCCCCCCCCCGTCCGTGGTCGTGTCGGCCTTGTTGGCCTTGGCAATGCGCGCAGAGTCCTCGGCAGGCGGCTCGTAGTACTTGATGATTCGTTGCACCGACTGGCTCAACTTCTGCGGGTCGGCCATGAGGTGGAAGCTGAGCTGGGAAGCGCTCTCCAAGAGATTCCGCACGCGCCTCCGCTCATCGACCCCCGGAAGTTCTACCGAAATCCGCTCGTCCCCCTGCCGCTGAATAGACGGCTCCGTCACGCCGTACTGGTTCACACGGTTGCGAACCACTTGAATCGCGTTCTCCACAGCTTTGTCCGCCTGCTTATTGAGGTATTCCTGGATTTCGTCATTCGAGGAGCGCCGCGTAATGCCCGCGGACTCGTTACGGAAGTAGCGCGAGAGGCGTCCGTTGGGATTCTGGGCCTCGAACTTCTGGACGAAGGCGTTTACGACGGAAACATCCTCGTTCTTCGCCTGGCGCTCGGCGGCCTTCAGGGCCTTGCGGAAGGCATCGTCTTTGTTGGTGGCCAGCTGATTCAGAAGTTTTCCGATCTCGACCTCCAGGGTCACGTACATGCCGCCCTGCAGGTCGAGCCCAAGGTTAAGGGAGTTTTTATCGAGCTGATTTAGCCACTGACGGTTTTCCTCTTTGTACTCGGCGCGTTGTTCCGCCGTCATGTTGCTCATCTTGTAGTTGACGTACAGGTTCTGAACGGAGGGAAAGAGGTAGAACCCGCACAGGCCGACGAAAAAGATTGTGAGTCCAAGTTTGAAACCGTTCCCCTGCATAAGATGTGGTCATTCAGTTTGTCTGGCAAAATCAGATCGAGAGACTGCGCCCACTGCTCCTCGCTCCGGTGCTCCACGAATGCCGTGGCAACACGAGGGACCCCGGGTAGTTGCGAGGTGTCCCCAGGGCGAGCTCACGGGCAAGCGAGAACGGGCACTCTACGGGCCCAAGGGCCGCGAGGCGACGAGGACGCGGGCGAGCCACCGCGCCTGAAGGGGAAAGTCGGAGGACCGTTCGTCCGG
>JBDGQN010000059.1:0-8899 GCA_042219055.1 Salinibacter sp.
GATGAAGCGGTTGAGCGTGATGTAGTCGCGAGCGGCGGAGCGGAGTGAGCTCATGGATCGGTCCCCCTTGTTGAACTCAGTATGATGGCTTGGGCGCTGCGGGGCAACTCAGCTAGACTTGACGCTCAATGCGCATTCGGATCGAGCTCCGCAGCGAGGCCGTTCCGCAACGCCTGCCGTTGAATGCCAACTACCATTTGACCTCGCTTATTTATCGGCTCCTCGAGCGCTCCTCGCGCGACTTTTCCGAGTTTCTACACGACGAGGGGTTCCGATCCGGCACTAAGCGCTTCAAGCTGTTTACCTATTCCCAATTGAGAGCGGACAACTACCGGATCGAGCCGCCGTGGCTCGTTGCGCTGGAACCGAGACTCGTCTGGGAGATCTCGTCCCCCGTTAACGCATTCGTCGAGCACCTGGCGGACGGGCTGCTGCGCGAGGGGCGGGTTCGACTGTATGACGAGACGTTCAGCGCCGAGCTGCTCATCGAGCGGGTGGAGACGGTCGTCCCGCCCGAGTTCACGGAGCGGATGACGTTCGTCTGTCGCTCGCCGCTGGTCGCCTCGCGGCCGGTCGAGCGCAACGGGCGACTGATCGCCCACTACTATCGTCACGACGAGGACGGCTTGTCGGATGCCATCCGCGACAATCTCGTTCGGAAGCACCGAGTGCTCCACGGGAGCGCCCCCTCGTCAGTCGAGTTGATGCTGCGCTTTGATCCCGGCTATTGTCATCGACGACGGGGCAAGGTTGACAAACTGATCGACTTTAAGGGGACAAAGATCAAGGGGATTCTCGCGCCGTTCTCGGTTGAGGGCAATCCCGAACTGATCGAGGTCGGCTACGAGGCGGGGTTCGGCGAGAAGAACTCCATGGGGTTCGGGATGGTAACAGTGATCGCTCCCCGAGCCAGAGGTGATGCCGATGAGTGCTGAGGGCCGATCGAAGCACGAGCGGACGGTTGAGGCGGTGGAGGCATCGGTGCGCCAAGTCGGCCGGGACGTGCTGCAGGGACCGGCGCTGGAGGGGTGTGTGGCGCTGTGGCGCGACTTCGCCGACCGGACCGATCTGAGCCGCACGCGCAAGCCCGAGACCTGGGCGGCGGCACTGGCGTATGCCTACGAACGGATGCGCTTCGGCTGGGCCTCACAGGCCGACGTGGCCGCCGCGTTCGGCGTCTCCGAGATCAGCGTCAGCAAGAAGTACCGCCAGATCGCCGAAGCGCTCGATCTGGTCGTCTTGGACGCCCGCTATCTGCCGGAGGCGATGCGGGCGCAGGTCCAACGGGAGGCGGGACCGATCCCGGAGGATCTCCCCCTGCTGGAGGCGCCGAGCGGCGGCTGGGGATGGCGCCCACCGACGGAATCGTTCGAAGCCTTGGAGGCCTGGTTGACCGAACGCGAACGTGGCCCGCTACAGCGGGCCCAGGACCGGGTCTATGACGGCTGGGAGGCGTTTCCCCATGTCGAGAAAGCCGAGCGCTGCTTCCGCGATGCGCTGGCGCTCGACCCGACGCTGGCCGACGCGCACAACGGCCTGGGCGAGGTGGCGGAAACTCGCGACGACCTCGACACGGCCGAAGACCACTATGACCGGGCCTACGCCCTGGCCCGCGAGGCGCTGGGGACCGAGTCGCCGGACGCGTTCGTCTGGTGGCTCGATCTCGACACCCGGCCCTATATGCGCGCCCGCGAGGGCCGGGCCTGGGTCTACGAGCAGACCGGGCGCTTCCGCGAGGCCATCGCGGAGCTCGAGGCGCTGCTGGAGCTGAACCCGAACGACAACCAGGGCGTCCGCTACGTGATCGGGCCGCTCTATCAACTGGCGGGCGATCTCGACGGGGCGCTCGACGCCTACGAGGCCTACGAGACGACGTATCCCGACGACATGGGCGATCCCCATCACACGTTCTGTTGGGGGCTGGCCCTGTTCGAGGGCGGTTTCCGTCAGAACGCCGTCGCCACGTGGCGCGAGGCGATCTTTCAAAATATCTACATTGTGCCGCTGTTGTTGGGTGAGGACTTCCCCGATACTGACATCTGGCTGTCCACGAACCTGGCCTGGCCGGAGCACGCCGAGGCCTATCTCCGTCATTACCGGCGGCTATGGGAGCGCTCCGCGGGGGCGCTGGCGGCGCTGCGGCGACTGTGGCGCGACCCGGAGCTGCGCGGGGACGTCGACCGCTGGATCGAGATCGGGCGGCGCATGGCGGAGCTGCGTTCGGACCCGGCTCACAACGGCGGGTCCTCGACGGAGGCGGAGTGGCTCGCGCTCGTCGAGACCCAAAAGGAGATCGAAGCGCGCCCGCCGAGCGAGGGGCTCGTGGTGCGGGTGTTGGAGCAAGACTGAGAAGGAGAATGGCCATTGCCCCGACGTCATGAGGACTGGATGAGACAGGCCGAGCGGAAGCTGGCGTCGGCCCGGTGGGATCTGAAGGGAGCGTTCTACGAGGACGCTTGCTTCACGGCGCAACAAGCCGCCGAATTGGCGGCCAAGGCGCTGTTGGAGAGCCAGGGCCGGGTCGAGTTAGGACACTCGGTGCAGGCCCTGCTGAAGGGCGCCGGCGTGGCCGATGCGGACCTGATCAACGGCGCGCGCACGCTGGATCGCTATTATATCCCGACGCGCTATCCGAACGGCTTCGCGTCCGGGGCGCCGATGGACTACTACGACGAACCGACGGCCGAGGAGGCGGTGGAGCTTGCAGCGCGTATCGTGCGATTCGTTGCGGACGAGCTTGCCCGATTATAAGTACCTTGACGCGCTGGTGACGTTCGTGCGGCGGGCGCGAGATGAACTGAGCCCGGCCGCCATCATCCTGTTCGGGTCGCTGGCCAAGGGGGACTACTACGTCCACAGCGACGCCGACGTCTGCGTGCTTCTGCGCGAGCCCGAGGTGGACTGGCACGCGGGCTATGAGCGAGCCGCTGCGCTCGATGACCAAGGGATCGTCCAGCCGATGGTCTACGGGCGCGAGCAGTTCGTGACCATGCTGCGCGAGGCCAATGCGTTGGCGCTGGAGGTCGGTCATGACGGGTGGGTGTTGGTCGGGGATGAGGACGTCGTCAACGAACTGGAGAAAGCGTTTTCGGAAGCCGTTCAGCAATATCGATTGGGGAAGACGGCGGGTGGGTGGCGCATGTCGAGACATGAAGCCCGATGATGGTTCCCCGTTTATCATGGTGACTCGAGTGTCGATTTCGGCACCATCCTTCGTTGATAAAGAGGTTGCATCATGGACCAAAGTGACCGAGCTCAGATAACTATCTCGCTCGATCAGCCAACCGGCAACGTCTGGATCGATAACGGGCTGGTCGTGCTGGCCCGTGGGTTGGGCGAAGGCGAACACGCATCCGAGGACGTGCTCTATTGGTTGCTCGAGCGACTTGTGCAGAAGACAGGCAACAAAGGAGAATACTACGACGAGGCAACGGGACAAATCCGAGAGTATGAAAAAGTTAGCTGGGTTTATCCAACGGATAGATTCATTAAGGTCAAAGGCCAGACCGACAAGGTGAAGGTTGCTGATCAACACTATTATTCATATCCTCCAAGATACGAGCTTCGGCTAAAGTTGAGTAAGCGGTCTCAAGCATGCGATATGTGCGGAGATGAGGCGCCTACGACCAACTGCAAGATGTGGATGTATCCGTTCATCGTCGACCCAGGGAAGTTCGGCAACTTCTATTCCGGGGGCAAGCGCGGGCTCCGAATGTGCGCGCGCTGCGCGCTGGCCGGGCTAGCAGGGTATCTCGGCTGGCTCTGGAAAGCCCAAGGCGGAGAGGCCTTGCACTTTTTCGTCTTTCACAGCCAGCTGCGTGAGCTGGAGCGCCTGCATCGAGAGGTCTTCGAACCGCTCCGGCTTCAAGGGAGCCGCGGCGGCAACGTCGACGTCGCCTTCGCCGGCCCCTACCTCCACGAGACGACGCTGGGGCTATTCCTGCGACTGTTCAATCACATCCACTCATCGGATCAGGAGGCAACGCCGCTTGCGGCAAGGGCACGAGAGCATCTGGCCTCGCTGATCGGCGACGTCGAACAAGCTCCCGCGTCTCCGGTCACGCTCTACGCCGTCACCGGCGAGCCGGGCCAGTCGTTCACCATGCACGCGATCTGGGAGTTTTCGAAGTTCCAATGGCTTTACCAACTGTATCAACGCTGGATCGCGCTGTTCCGCGATCGCGGCGTCGGCGATCCCCGTCAGCGCGTCGACCAGGTCTTGCGACAGTTCCAAGCCCGTCAGGGCGGACGTCTCGAGACGCTGTGGCGGGATTACGTCGCGCGGGCCGTGCTCTCGTTTGCCGACCCGCTGCCCGTCATCGTCGACTTCCTCTTCGACGCGCGCGCCAAGGAGGAGGTCCCCAAGCCGCTCGTCTGGGGCACACTCGACGTGTTGGATCACTACGCTCAGGAGGTGCTCGGCATGGATGACCAATTCCAGCGAACGTTGGCCGGCTTCGGGCACGCCCTCGGGAACGCGGCCGGCGACCACGAGGAGATGGGGTTGCTGTACGCGCTGCGCAACAGCAAGAACCCCGAGGCGTTCTACCGGATGCTCAACGACGCCCAATTCCGGCTCGATTTGACCGTTCCGGAGGGGCTGCTCGATATGGACACCAACCGACGCATCCAGGGGATCGCCTGGACTCGGGTCAAGACGATGCTCGCCATCTATGCCATGAACGCGTTCCTGCGTCGTCGGAGCTCGCCCACGGGCGGATCGTCCCATCCCAGCAACGTGGCCGCAAAGGAGGCATGAGCGATGAGCCAAGCCTTGGCACTCGGCTACCTGTCAAAGGTGTCCGCCGCCAACGTCAACGCCTCGCACACCGAAGGGAACGTGGCGGTTACCAAGAAAGTCACGCTTCCCGACGGCAGCGCGCGGCCCTACATCTCGGGCCAGGCCATTCGCCGCATGTTGCGCGAACGACTGGCCGATTTGGGATATGAGCTCTCCGAGCCGTTTGCGGAGGTGAGCGGCCAGGAGGTCACGCCTCCCGTCCGACCGTGGGACTTCGTCGACGAGGACCTGTTCGGCTATCTCGACTCCTCGGGCGGCCATCGACGGACCTCGCCCGTGCGGGCCTCTGCAGCCATCGGTCAGTTTCCTTTCCAGGACGATCGCGACCTCGGCACCCGGTCGTTCGAGCGCTTCGGCGAGACGATGGCCGAAGGCGGGAACCTGTTCGAGACCGAGCTCTACGCGAACGTCTTCGCCGGCAACGTCCTGGTGGAGCTGGATCGGGTCGGGGTCTTTCCGGCCGTCGAGGTTGCTGCCGACGACGATCACGCGTTGGAAGTTGAGGCGAGACGAACGCGGGTGCGAACGCTGCTGGAGTCGCTCAACCTCCTGTGGGGCGGCGGCCGCACGGCCCGCATGCTGACGGATCTGTCGCCGACGTTCGTCGCCTACAGCCGGCTCGCGGTCAAGCATCCCGCGTTCTTGGAATCGCTCGTGGCACGCTACGGCGACGGCGGGTACGAGCTGGCCCTGGAGCCGTTGACCAACGCCCTCGACAAATTCGCCGCCTACCGGGAACAGACGCTCTTCGGCCTGGAGCCCGGGGTGTTTGCCAACGAGGCCGAGATCCGAGAGACGCTGGGCGCGTATGGCGCCGTCGCGCCCGTCCACGAGGCCATCGCCAACGCTCAGTCCGACGTCGACGCGCTATGGAGCAAGTCCTCGGCGTAGCCGTCCGTGCGCCCGTCGCCTCGTTCCGCCGGCCGTTGGATCATAACGTCCAGCGGACGTTGCCGATGCCGTCGCCGACGGCGCTGGTCGGCATCGCCGGCGCAGCCCTCGGTCTGAGCCATCGCGAGCTATGGGCCTCCGACAGCCCGGTGGCATCGCTCAAAGTGGCCGTCCGTGCCGAGGTCGAGCCCGGACGGGCCCAGGACCTGTGGACCCTGCTCAAGATTCAAAACAACCGCATGGTGCGCTCGCCCTACGTTCGCGAGCTGTTGTTTTTCGCCCGCTATATGCTCGTCTACGGCGGCGACGAGGCGCTGCTGGAACGGCTCCAACAAGCGTTCCGCGATCCCGCCTATCCCCTCTCGCTCGGCCGCGAGGACGAGCTGATGGCGGTTGATGACGTCGCGTTGGAGGCGGCCGACGAGGGGGAGCCCCGATTCCGTGGCGCCGCGCTGCCCGGCGACGTCCGGCAGATGCGCATGCGGCCCGTCGTCGAGCCCGGCATCCGGTTCGCCCCGCCCGTCGTGGAGACCCTGCCGCTGCGCTTTACGGTCGATGGCCGTGGCATCCGCCATCCCGAGGCCCCCACGGCCGTCAGCTTCCTGCCGACCGAACTGGACGTCGAGATTCCCGAGCTGAGCGCGGTGCGCTATCGAGGACGGAACGTCGTATGGCTGAACTCCTCGCCAAGCCCGACGTCGCCCTGATCGACCATCTCCACGACGTCGTCCATCTCGGCAACGACGTCGCGGAGCGGCTGGCGCTGCCCGAGCCCTGGCGCACGCAAGCGTTGGTCGCCTGCGCGCTGCATGATCTCGGCAAGGCGACCACCGACTTCCAGGCCTACATCCGCGGTCAGCGGGGTCGAGCCTATCCCCACGCGCTGGCGTCGCTGCCGTTCGCCCTGGCCGCCGAGAGTCGATTGGCCGGAGCGCTCGATTGGCCGAAGCCGGAGTTGCTCGCCACGGCCACCGTGCTGAGCCATCATTCTCCCTTGGGGCCGACGCTCTATCAGGGGCATCAGGGCGTAGCCCCGGCTTATCATCCGAGCTGGCCGGAGGTGCTCGACGCTGCTTGGAATTTGCTTGCCGAGATAGGGCTTGATATTGAGGCGTCCGCAGAGGCAATTCAGGATGGCGTTCGACCCCTATTGGAGGACTCGCCGGCCGGTCTGCTCGAGCAGGTCTTCAGCGACGCGACCGGCCGGCGCCAGAGCCTGCGCGCCCGGCTGCGGAGCCAGCCCCCCCAAGCATTTGCCCAAGTCAAAGCCGTGCTCCACTTGGCCGACTGGCTCGCCTCGTCCGAATCTTCCGCCGACCGGGACGTGGCCACGACGCTGTTCCTCCACAGCGGCCGAAGACGCATCACGGCGGGCATGGAGGGTCTGACGTTGCGGGCGTTCCAACGGGAGGCCGGCGCCACCCCCGACAATGCGCTCTGGTTGCGGGCCCCCACGGGCACGGGCAAGACAGAAGCGCTGTTGCTCTGGGCCGGTGACGCCGAGCGGGTCCTCTATCTGCTGCCGACCCAGGCGACCGCCAACGCCATGTGGCGTCGTCTCCAAGGGATCTACGGTCGCGACGCCGTGGGGCTTGCTCACGGGCGAGCGGGTTACGTCTTAGAAGCTGAAGCCGGCGGCGAGGAAGCGCCGCTCGACGTGCGGCTGTTCGGATCCGTCTTCGCCAAGCCGATCACGGTGGCGACGCTGGATCAATATCTGCTGGCCCACCTCCACGGGCGCCACTGGGAGGAACGGCGCTCGTTGGCGCAACGGGCAGCGGTCATCTTGGACGAGATCCATGCGTACGAGCCCTACACGCTGGGGATTCTGCTGGAAGGGCTCCGTCGCGAGCCTCCGGCCTCGCTGGCATTGGCCAGCGCGACGCTGCCGCCCGCCCTGTTGGCCCACTTCCCCGAGGGGACGCTCGTCGAAGCCGAGGCGGGGTTGTGGGCCCGTTCGCGCCATCGGGTGGATTGCTGCCCGGGCTCGCTGGCCGAGCAAGGCGTCGAGCACGCTCTGGCGTTGGCCCAAGAGGGTCGGAGGACGCTCGTCGTGGCCAACACCGTCGCCGACGCACAGGCGATCTATCGCGCGATCCGCGAGGCCCATGGCCCTGAGCGCTGTCTGCTCGTGCACTCCCGGTTCGCGCTCCGGGACCGTTGGTCCAAGGAGCGTCAAGTGGGCTCGCCCGAGCCTGGCACCATCGTCGTCGCCACTCAAGTCGTCGAGGTCAGTCTGGACATCTCCTATGACGCGCTCGTCACCGAGATGGCGCCGATCGACGCGCTGGTCCAGCGCATGGGGCGCGTCAATCGACAGGGCGAACACCCGGCCGCCCCCGTCGCCGTGTACACCGATTGGTCGCGGGGCGCGGAGCATGTCTACGGCGGGGACGTCCTGGCGGAGAGCCTGGCGCTGGTGGAGCAACTCTCCGATGAGCCGGACAATCGAGAGTTGGCAGAGGCGACGCAACGACTGTACGACCACGTCATGGCCTCAGCGGCCTGGCAGGCGGAACTGCGCCAGGGCCGCGAGACGCTGGACGCGGTTCAGCGTATCCTGGGCTGCGACACCATCGATCTGTCGGATGAGGAGATGCGCGACCGCTTCACATCCCGGCGCGGCCAGGTCTCGGTCGAGGTGTTGCCCGCGTCGCTCTATGCGGAAGCGGATCGGCTTAAGGAAGCCGGCCAGCGATGGCGCTTGCCGGAGCTGTTGGTGCCGGTGCCCATCTATTGGGTGGTTCAGGCTGCGGAGGCCTTTACGGCTTTGCAGGACCTGTCCGTCTGGCAGACCGAGCTGCCCTACAGCGTGGAATGGGGCTTGACGCTATCGGAATCGTCGCCGGCGCAAGCGGGGAACCAGATCGTCTGATCCACGGCGCCCGGGTTCGTCCGCTTCAACCCGACGGATGAGCCCTCGCATTGGGAATCTTGAACGGGCGTCCACCACTAGAGCCCCTTGACCCGAGTCGTCGACCTCGGCCAAAATGGGGAACGCGCATGGCTCACTAGCGCCGTCAGCCGTCCGGTCATTGGCAAGTAAATACCACAGACAGCGAGTTTCGGCGATGTCGTCGACCTCCCGGGCGCATCACATAATTGGAGGTCGACGACACGAGCCGGCTCGCGCAACGCATGGAGCGGCATTCGGAAACACCCAATAAGTGGGAAACACTCGCCATACGATGGGCCGAGACACCCGAC
>JBDGQN010000006.1:0-5189 GCA_042219055.1 Salinibacter sp.
TATGCCAATCAGGGGTTGAAAACCACGTCGCCGCAGGCGGCTTGAAAGAGGATGCTCCAACATCTCTCTGATCAGCCGCCCTTGGCGACATGGACGCCCAGTATACGCTCGTTCGAATCTACCTGTTCGTTTGCCGACACTACCAAGGTCGTCTCGCGGCCACTGTTCAGCGGCAGAGCAACAACTCCGAGCCGGATTTCACCGACGAGGAGGTGCTAGCGATATACCTGTTCGGCCTTGCCAAAAACCGAGAGACAATCAGCGAGATCCACGAGTATGCAGAGGATCACTTTTCGGACTGGTTCCCAGATTTGCCCTCCTATCAGAGCTATAACCGCCGCCCGGACCGGCTGAACGCCGTATTTTCTCCGCTTGTCGAGAAGGCCCTGGAAGAGATCGATGGCCAGGGATTCCGAAAAAACATGCTTCGTATCGTCGATTCGATGCCGACCCGTGTGGCCAAGGGAAGCCGAGCCTCCCAAGCAACAGTCGCTTCAGAACGGATCGTGGACGTGGGCTATTGCTCTTCGAAGGACACCTTCTACCATGGGGTGAAGCTTCATGTTGTCGCCGAGCGGAGAAGCGATCAGCTGCCGCTTTTGAGGCGTGCAGGACTGACCCCTGGAAGCGAAAACGACCTTCGGGCTCTGCGCCGCGTTTTGCCAGAAATCGAGAATGGCGTCCTCTGTGGAGACTGGGCCCGCTGCGATGGCCCCCTCAAAGAGCAGCTTGCAGAGACTCAGAACCTGGACCTGCTCACCCCTGTCAAAAAGGAAAAGGGCCAGAAGACGCTCTCAGCGGCCGATAAGCTCTATTCAGAAGCCATAGGCCGGATCCTCTCGGCCAATCGAGTCGCTTTTCAGCTGGATCGACGAGAAAACAGGTATCCAACAGGCCTCGAAGGTGCGCTCCTACCAAGGACTTCTTGTGCACGTGTTCGGTCGGCTTGCTGCTGCAATGCTGATTCTCGCCCTCAACCCCTGATTCGCATTTTTTGTATTGAACCGCTCCGGCTTGGGGGGCACGTAGAAAAGGCGAGGTGCCCGGAGGGCCCTCGCCGATTCTCTTGGTCGGGACGTGTCGTCCGGACGCAGGGGATCAGTTGCCCCCTCCGCCGCCCCCTTGCGGCTGGGGCGTGGCGCCGTCGCCTCCACCTTGGCCACCGCCCTGGCCGGGAAGCGGCGCAGGCTGGTTGCCCCCCTGTCCCCCGCCAGGCGCGGGCGTCTGCTGCGACGGATTATTCTGTGCCCGCTGCCGAATCACGCTCTCCCGCTGCCCGCGATCGATGAAGAAGTTGGTGATGATGCAGAGCGAAATGAAGACGGCCGCCAGGGTCCAGGTCGCCTTTTCGAGCGTATCGGGCGCCTGTCGCGTGCCCAGCACCTGCCGGGTGGCTCCCCCGGAGGCAATGCCGGACAGCCCCTGCCCCTGTCCACTCTGCATCAGGATCACCAGAATCATGACGGCCGCAATCAGGGCAATGACAACGACCATGAAAGAAAACATGTCAATCGTCCGCTTTTCCGAAAAAGACTCGTTCGTGTGAGCCCCCGTACGCTCCAGAAGAGCGAGCCTGGGCCGTGGTGTACTTCGTGATCTGTTAGGTTACAAGCCGGAAGAGGTTCCGTTCGCGTGCGCCGCGGCATAAACCAGGGCGGTGATCGTTTTCATGTCTTTTAAGTCTCCGCGACGGGCGCGGGCGAGGGCCTCTTCAAACTCCATCGCCACGACCTCCACGAACTCCCCCTCCGCAAGGGCCTGCGTCCCCCGCTCCAGGTCGTGCGCGGTAAACACGTGAATCTGCTCGCTGCTGTAGCCGATGCACGGATAAGCGCTGCCGACGTGCTCGAACCGCCCGGCCCGCCACCCCGTCTCCTCCTCGAGCTCTCGCCGGGCCACGTCTTCGGGGGCTTCGGCGGGCTCATCGAGCTTGCCGGCCGGCACCTCTAGAAAGGTGCGCCGCGGCGGGTAGCGAAACTGCCGCACGAGCAGGGTGCGCCCGTCGTCAAAAATCGGGACGATGGCCGATGCGCCCGGATGATCAATCCATTCGCGGACCGACGTCTCGTCGTCGGGCAGGCGCACTTCGTCGCGAAAGGCCTTCAGCAGCACGCCGTCGACGAGCTGCTCCGAGGAGAGGGAGGTTTCGGTGAGGTCGGTCATGGGCGGAGGGAGCTTGCGAAACCGAAGGCGCTGTTCGTCCTGAACGTGGGCGAGACCTGCGTGGCGTGATGCGTGAAATGTGATGCGTGAACACGTGAAAAGAGGATTGTCTGCAATCACACGTCACGTATCACTCCTCATGCATCACTTTTCACAAATTACAGTTCACGCTACGAGCCGCCGGGGACTGTGCTCCCGGACCTCCACGTTTTCATCCATCTCGCACGGAACGCAGATCGTCCGACATCTCAGTTCGGGCCCTCCCTTTCCTCCGTGCCACTGACGACGGCGTGCAGTGCCGCGAGACCGGCTGTTTCGGCCCGCAGCCGGCGAGGACCGAGCGAGACGGGCGTACAGCCCGCCGCCACGGCCTCGTCCACTTCCGAGGAGGCGAATCCCCCCTCCGGCCCCACGAGCACGAGCGCCGATGCGACCGGTTCGGCCCTCGCAACTGCCCGCCGAATCGGCACGGTCTCGGCCCCGGCGTGACAGACGAGCCGCATCTCCGCCGCCGAGTCCGCGAGAACGGACGCAAGCGACTGCGGCGCCCCCAGACCCGGCAGCCGACTGCGACGACACTGCTTCATGGCCGCCACCATCACGTTGTGGAGCCGCTCTTTGCGGATCGAGTCCCGCTCGGTTCGTCGGGTCCGCAGCGGCACGAGGCGCCGCACGCCGAGCTCCACGGCCTTTTCCACGAAAGTCTCGAAGCGAGAACGCTTCTTCAGGAGCCCCAGGGCCACAGTTACGTGCACCGCCGGCTCGCCGACCTCCTCACGCTCCTCCACGATCGTACCGACCACCTGTTCGGGCGCAACGTGATCGAGCCGAGTGCGATACCAGCCGCCCTCCCCGTCCACCACCGCAATCTCGTCCCCTTCCTCTCCCCGAAGCACCGTGCGCACGTGCCGGGCCTCGTCCGCGGGGAGCACCACGCGGCGGCCGCGAATGGTGGGGGGCGGGGCGTAGAAGTTGGTCGTCATCGGGGAGTGTCGATTGCGGATGTCGTCCAGTCGCTGCGGTGTATGGAATTCTTCGCCAAACGGTCCGTCCCCCAACAGCCGACCTTCGCCCCCCTTCCGCGGGCAGCTGATTTTAAAGAAATGCCCGCTAATTGTACCCAAGATTGCAGCATTAGTTGTACTTTTTAGGGTCTCAGCGCGTCCCTTTGCCGACTGGATTGCTCGCAAGGAACGCGATTGGTAATTTCAGTCGGCCTCGACGCAGGTCGAAGTGAGCAAACAGGACGAATGTGGCCTGAATATTCGTCTTTTCCCATAATGATTGTATAATGTTAACACCGAATCTCCGAGATTTGCTGCCGCTAGCGGGGGGGTCGAAGATGAGGTGTTAGGGATGTCCCCGAACACCTGTTAAGGATGTCCCCGGTCTATACAGGGGCTATACGACCGTTGCGACCGTGGTATCGGATCCCCCGCACCGCCTTTGGGCAGTTCTACTCAGTGCAGATCTCGCGGTGCTCGTTGGGCTCGCCTCCGGACATGACACGGCTCGCCGGTACCTCCTGTAATGGACTGTTTGAAGACGCCTGCTGACCCCGAGTCTGAAGCTCTCGGGGGAGCCCTCCACATACTACAGCCCAATGTCGCCGCCTCATGTGAACTGTCAGCTTTTTTGGATCCCAGTCTTCCGCCTTCCCACCCGGACGACCCAACTTGAACACCGCTCCTTCTGTCGAGGCATGGAAACTGCGTGAGCGCGTTGATTCCCGTACGGGCATCTCTTTTGTTGAGGAGTGTTTGGGACGCGTTTTCCCCACTTCGCATTGTGTCTCGTCTCCGAAGTCGCTTCGCCGTATGCCCGAGTTTTCGCACCTCCACTGCCACACGCAGTACTCCCTCCTCGACGGCGCCGCCGGGATCGACAATCTCATCGAAAGCGCCGAGCGCCGCGACATTCCGGCCGTCGCCATCACCGACCACGGCAATCTCTACGGTGTCCCCGAGTTCTACACGACGGCGGAGAAATCCGACGTGCAGCCCATCATCGGGTGCGAGTTTTACCTGACGCCGAGCGGCATTCAGGACAAATCCGATTCGACGCGCTACCATCAGGTCCTCCTGGCCAAAGACCAGACCGGGTACGAGAACCTGATGCAGCTCTCCTCTACCTCCTTCCTGGAGGGATTCTATTACAAGCCGCGCATCGACCGCGATCTGCTGCGCGAGCACCACGAGGGCCTCGTGGCTACCACCTGTTGCCTGCAGGGGGAGGTGCCGCAGGCGATCCTGAACAAGGGCGAAGAGCGGGCCCGCGAGCTGTTCGAGGAGTACCTGGAGATCTTCGGGGACGACTACTACATCGAGATCCAGGACCACGACATCGACGACCAGCGGACCATCAATGAGGTGCTGCTGCGGTGGGCGAAGGAGTACGACGTGAAGGTGCTGGCCACCAACGATGTCCACTACGTCGATCAGGAGGACCACGAGGCGCAGGACATCCTCCTCTGCCTGCAGACCGGGGACGATTACAACGACCCGGACCGGATGCGCTTCAGCAACGATCAGTTCTACCTGAAGGGCGAGGCGGAGATGACGGAAGCCCTAACGGGCATTCCGGAGGACTTCCAGCGCGAGGCGCTCGTGACCACCAACGAGGTGGCCGACAAGTGCAAATTCGAGCTGCCGATGGGGGATCTGTTGATGCCCCACTACCCCATCCCGGACGGGTTCGAGGACATGGACGAGTACCTGCGCCACCTCACCTTCGAGCGGGCAAAGGAGCGCTACGGCGACCCGCTGCCCCAAAAGGTGGTGGACCGCCTCAACCACGAGCTCGGCATTATCGCCGACGAGGGGTACTCCGGCTACTTCCTCATCGTGCAGGACTTTACGGAGGCCGCCCGCGAGCTCGACGTGCGGGTGGGGCCGGGCCGCGGCTCGGCGGCGGGAAGCTGCGTGAGCTACTGCCTCGGCATCACGGACGTCGATCCCATTGAGTACGACCTTCTCTTCGAGCGCTTCCTGAACCCGGAGCGCGTGTCGATGCCCGACATCGACATC
>JBDGQN010000060.1:0-5154 GCA_042219055.1 Salinibacter sp.
TTCGACATTGGCGTACCGGTGCACCACGAGAAGTGGAACCCGAAGGAAGCCACGCCGCTGGTGGCGTTCCATCACAAGCAGCAGGTAGACGACACCAAGCTGGAGCGCGTGAAGGCCTACGACGCGGAGGGGAACGTGCACTGGCTCGACGCTCAGGAGGCGCCCGATCGGCCCGTCGTGGTTGTGGGGGTCAACGAGCGGACCGACGCGGAGGGTAACGTGCTTCCGGGGTATCGACCAAACGAGATCGCTCCCCCCGGCGGTGGCGGGGGTGGTGGAGGCGGAGGCGGGGGAGGCGGAGGCGGGGGAGGCGGTGGTGAAGATTCGCGTGAGTACGGGGACTGGGAGTATCTGGAGGAGCTAAGGCTCTCCGACGAACAAGACAATTGGTTCCATGGAGACGGCGAAGTGGAATTCAGGGTACGAGATATGGCGGACCCAGGAACCGATGAGACCGAGGGCACTGGCTATAATCTCGAAGCTACAAGATTTTCAAGCTGGGACGAGGGAGAATGGGGGACGCCTAACGAAAAGCTGTTTTCGTGGACACAGCAAAATCTTGGGATAGATGATGATGGATCAGATCAGACAATATGGATATTTTGGGAATGGGATGATGATGATCCATACAACTACGATTCCGCGAAAACGCTGACCAATGTAGAGGGTGAAAACGACTACACTTTTGACAGAGATTACAACCCGGACTGCGATAAGCTTGGTTGGGACGTAGTTAGCTTTGAGACAGATGATGATGACTTTTCATACGGAGATAATAAAGTGGACTTCAAAGTAGAATCTAAGAATAATTAGAAGGAAAGGATAGCCTGTCGAATCTTCTCGAGGCGGATTCCAAGGTAGGGTCGGGTTGAGGGCCAGTTTGGCCTTCGATCCGTTCCCCTGCCTTTTCGGGCGTAGTCAGGTATGTATGCCGATCAAGGTTTGAACCGGCGAACCAGTCCTAAAACGCTGCTATGGACGATTTGTTTTTCGAAAGGTGCAGTTCAGCGTGCCCTTACAGCCTGCAGACGTCGGTTCTACTCAACCCTCAATTCGCGAGCAGGTGAGCTCTGGGTCATGCGGTATCTCGAGTGCTCGCTGTTCACCATATTGCTTTTGCTTGTCGGTGGGCTTCCGCGAGTCGTCTCCGCCCAAAACACGGGCCCGCCGGAGGCAGTCGTCAAATTGGCCAATGACATTAAGCTGGGCGTGCAGGCCTACGGGGGCGTCGAGCATCGAAATCAGACGATCCTGCCGCTACAACGACAGTCGCTGACGTACATCCAGCGTCCGGTAAGTGGAGACCTCTCTTACTCAATTCTGTATGGTGGCGTTGGGGCGTCCCTTCGCATTCGGGGAGCGGAGATTGGCGTCTCTATTCAAAGAGATATGGATCGGAAGGATTGGATCCAGTTTCGGAGCGGGGGAAACGCATTTCCCTATTCCTTTTCTTCCGGAGCGTCAACTCTCCATGCCGAGTATCTCGCATTCGGTTGGATCGGAGTTGGCGTCCTGTACCGCCGTCGCGACCTCTGGCTGGATACGGGCGGCCTCTCCTTTCGGCTCAATGGCGAGACCGTCGATCCGGACGTTCTTTTTGGGGGACGCCAGGAGTGGACCACGTACGCCATCTATGCACCGTTTCGAGTAGAGTGGAACGGCGTTCAGTTCTATGGGCGAGCTGGTCTGTCGGTGTGGGGTACGGGAAGCGAGTCTTACACGACTGGCTTTCTGGCGTATCAGTCTCCCTCGAATCCAGGTCGTATGACCTTGGAGGGCGTGGAAACGCCTCCTGCACTTGATCCCAAGGGAGGCGAATCGGTCCGTGCCCAGTTTGGACGCGTGGGGGCGGCCGTGCCCGTTTGGGGCACTATGATCCGGGCCGGGGTAGGAGTGTCGCGCACACATGTGCCGGACCTGTCGACGACCTGGAGCTACGACGCGCGGCTGGAGGTGGGACTGCCTTTTTGAATGGGGAATTCGGAGTGGGGAGTTTGGAGTGGAGGGCGGAAAGCGGAAGTGAGCGCGGGGGCAGTGGGACGTTGAGAAATGATGCGCGAGAACTTTACAAGGACACACACCGGTCGGAATGCGACAATTTGTTGCGCTGGCAGTCGTCGTACTCGTTGCGGCCGCAGCCGCTCATCCGGGAGTGGCCCAGACGGTCGTGGCCGGCACAGTCGTCGATTCGAGCTCGGGCAAGCCGGTGCCCCGGGCCACGGTCCGGGTGGGGGGCACCTATGCCGGGACGGCGGCGGACGAGGAGGGACGATTCGCGCTCCGGATGCCGGCCGGCACCGCCCGGCTCCGAATCGGAGCCGTCGGCTACGCCGCGGTCGTCCGAACGGTCCCGACGGATCGAGACTCCGTGACGATGACGGTACACCTGTCGCCCCGGGCCGTCCCCCTTGGCCACGTCACCGTGACGGCCCGTCGCTCGGGCCCGCAATCTCCCTCGCGCTTCACCCTTCGCCCGGCGTCGGTCACGCAGGCCCCGGCGCTCGGGGAGCCGGACCTCATTCGGGCCGCGGCGCACCTACCGGGCATTTCCCAGCCCAACGACATCGACGCCCGGCTCAACGTGCGCGGCGGCAGCTCCGATCAGAACCAGTTCCTCCTCGACGGCATCCAGGTCTACAACCCGTCACACCTCTTTGGCCTCTTCGGGGCCTTCAACCCGTACGCCACGGGCAACACCACCATCCACGCCGCCAGCTTTCCAGCGCGACACGGGGGGCGGCTCAGCAGCGTCATCAACGTCCGGACGCGCGTTCCCGCCGACAGCGCATACACGCGGGCAAACCTGAGCCTCACCTCGCTCAGCGGGGCCTACGCCAAAGAGTGGGGGGATACCGGCGTGCTTGCGGGTCTGCGCCGCACCTACCTCGATCCGGTGCTGGCCGCCACGGGCGGGCCGGAGGGCGGGTCGCTGGGCTACAACTTCCTGGACGCGAACGTGAAGGTGAATCACACCCTGACCGATCGGGTCACCGTCGTCGGCATCGGCTATTTCCAGCGCGACGACCTTTCGGTGAAGGGGGGCGACAGCCCCTTCGAGGAAGCGTCGGGCACGTCGGGGACGGACAATACCTTCACGACGTGGGGAAACGCCCTGGGCGGCCTCCGCCTACGGGTCCGGCAGGGAGCGCTCCGGCATACGGTCACCGGATCGGTCGTCCACTCGTTCACGGACGTAGACGTGTCGGAGGTCACGCTGAACAATGTGCTTTGGGACTGGACGGGGCGCTACGAGGGCTCGCTTACTCGGGCTCGTACTCGCGTCCGGTTCGGCGGGCAATGGAAGCGGCGCACGTTCGACTACGGGTGGACCGGCACCTCGCCGGAGGCGCTGGCGAGCGTGCTCTACGGGGGGCTGGGCATCGAGGAGCCGCAGTTCGGGCTCCCGACCACGTGGGCGACGCGCACGACTCGACACCTGCTTTCGGGATATGCCTCCGTCGAGCGGCGGCTGCTGGCGGGCCGGCTCACGCTCCGTGGGGGGCTGCGAGTCGACGGGCTCTACGGGGGCGCGGCCGTGTGGCAGCCGCGGCTCCGGGCTACGATGGAGGTCTCCTCCGGCCTGCGTCTACACGCGAGTGCCGGGCGGTACGCTCAGTTTGTGGCCACCGGCTACGAGGGACAGGAGTTCAACGTGACCGAGCCGCTCCTTCCGCTCGACCGGCCGACGACAGCGTGGACCTACACAACGGGCGTGACGGCCGACCTGGGCGAGACCTATCGGGTCCGGGCCACGGCGTACGCCCGCACGATGGACCACTTCCCCCGGCTCCGCAAGGGCGTGTCGCCTAATGCGGCAGGGCTCCCGTTCCGCTACGGCACGCTTCGGGCGTACGGGCTGGACCTGCTGTTCGAAAAGTCGCAGGGCTGGATCACGGGACAGTTGGCCTACTCGTTCGGGCACGTGCGGACCGAGTTTGGGGGCAAGCGGGTTCCTCCGTCGTGGTCCCTGCCGCACACCCTGGAGGCTACCTTCGGACTTCGGATGGGGCAGTGGCGCGTCCAGGCGTCCGGTACCCTGCACAGCGGCCTCCCCTACACGCCGGCCGTCGGGCGCATCAGCGGCACCGATCAGGTCACGGGCGGCCTCACGGATCGGTACCTCCGAGGTGCACGCAATAGCGAACGACTGCCGCTCTACGCCCGGATGGACCTGGCCCTGCGGCGCACCTACCACGCCGAGTGGTTCGACTGGACCCTCTACGTGCAGGCGCTCAATGTGCTGAACCGCCGCAACGTCCTCCGGATCACTCCGAGCGAGCTCTACACCGCCGGGCTCGGGCAGACTCGTGGAGAGCAAGCAGGGGTGCAGCGCTCGCTCCCGATCGTGCCCACTGTCGGGGTGGAGTTCAACTTCTGACGTGTCTTTCCCTGGTTGATCGTGTGTACTCGTCCTGCCGGTTCCGCGCTCCCATGAACCGATCAATCCTCGTTCCTCTGCTGATCGCGCTTGGGCTCTTCGGATGCGACACGACTGTGCAGCCGCCCATTCCGGCCCCGCCGGAGGGACTGGCCGTGTACTCCGCAGTACGGGCGTTCGACTCGACGCACTACGCCCTCGTGAGCCGGCCCCGCG
The DNA here is from genome assembly GCA_042219055.1 of Salinibacter sp. Lineage (GTDB taxonomy): Bacteria > Bacteroidota > Rhodothermia > Rhodothermales > Salinibacteraceae > Salinibacter. Next base: position 4,595 of record JBDGQN010000060.1, read on the forward strand.
CCGCCGACGAGCGCCCGATCCAGTACGTGCAGGACGCCACAGTCCGGATTGGGGGACAGGCGCTGTCGGTGGTCCCCGAAGATTCGATCAATCGATACGGCTACCGACCGCTGACGCCGCCGGGACAGAGAAGTGCCAACTACGTGGCCGACTCGCTCCCGATTCGGCCCGGAAAAACGTACCGGCTCCGCGTGACGACCGAGGAGCACACTGTGACCGGGAAGGTCTGCGTGCCGGGCGCGTTCACGGGCGTGGTCGACAGCATGACCGTGCGGTGGCATCCGAGCCAGGGCGCACAGCTGTACAAGGTGCGGGTGCGGCGCTACGCCGAATACGACGTGGCGTGGGAGTTTGTCACCACGACCCGCGACACGTCCGCGACCATTGTCCCTGAAGCCGTAAGGTATAACGCGTCGTTCGAGCCGGGGCCGCATGAGGTGATCATCACCGCCGCCGATTCGAATCTCGTCCGGTACCGGAAGGCGACGGTTCGCCGCGCGGGGATTGAAGGGGGCTTCGGCTTCTTTGGGGCCATCACAAGGATTCAGGGCACCGTCTCT
>JBDGQN010000060.1:5164-7992 GCA_042219055.1 Salinibacter sp.
TACGAGCGGGCCGCCCTGCTGGAGGGGATGGAAGACGAAGTCGCCCAGGCCGCCTTCGAGGCCGTGACCCTCCGACCGGGCGCCGCCGACCTCATCGAGGGCGGGTTCGGCTTCTTCGGGGCCATCACGCGGATTCGAGGCACCGTGTCCCTTCCGGCTACGGACGCCCGAGCACAGTCGGAGGCCGTTGCAAGATCGGCCCTTCGGATTCGATCCGGCAAGGGGAAATAGGCACATCCGGTGGAAGCGTGGACGTTGTTCGTCCGTCCCGAGATGACATCCGCGTAATCATCGTGCCCTTCGTGTCGTCGAGAGGAACGGAGGGGAGCGGTGAAGCGTGATGAAGTGTGCAGTTCTGCCTCACGCTCCTCTCAGCAACTCCACTGCTTCGATGCGTACCCTCATCGGTATCCTCGCGCTCGTTCTCTGCGCCTGCACCCTCGGCAGCGGTTCCGGCCCCTCCGAGACCAGTTCGGCCGCACCGGACGAGGAAGTCGTCCTGGAGCGCGTCGAGTCGGAGGAGGAGACGTTTCGCGTCGTGAAAGCAGTCGATGGTCTGAAACACCCGTGGGCTGTCGACTGGCTGCCCGACGGGCGCATGCTCATCACGGAGCGGCCCGGCCGCATGGTGCTCGTGGACGGGGACTCCACAACGGCCCTTTCGGGCGTCCCGGACGTCTGGGCCAAAAACCAGGGCGGACTGCTCGACGTGCAGGTGGCCCCCAATTACGACGAGACCGGCTGGATCTACTTTACGTACTCGAAGAAAGAGGGCAACAAGGGCGGCACCGTGCTGGCCCGCGCTCAGCTCAACGGCACGTCGCTGACGAACGTGGAGACGCTCTATGAGCAGACGCCGTTCCTGAAGCCCGATTACCATTTCGGCTCCCGGATTGCCTTTCCCGGCGACGGCACCGTGCTCGTCACCATGGGCGAGCGTGGGCAGCGGCGCGAGAAAACGGTCGACATTCCCACCCCCACCACCTCGGTGGGCACGACGATCCGTCTCAACCTGGACGGTTCGATTCCCAGCGACAATCCATTCGTGGGCAGCAAAAAAGGTCGGCCCGAGGTCTACACCTACGGCCACCGCAACCCGCAGGGCATGGCGATTCACCCGAAAACGGGTAATGTCTGGCAGCACGAGCACGGGCCGCATGGGGGCGACGAACTGAACCTCATCGAGCCCGGCAACAACTACGGCTGGCCCACGGTGAGCTACGGCGACACCTACAGTAGGCCCCACAAGCCGATCGGAGGCACGGAGAAGCCGGGGGTCACCAATCCGGTGAAGTACTGGGATCCGTCGCCCGCCTTCTCGGGGATGGCCTTCTACAGGGGCGACAAGTTCCCCAACTGGAAGAACGACCTCTTCATGGGTGCCCTTGCCCACATGAAGGTGCTCCGCGTGGAGCTTGATGGGCAATCGGTCTCTCATCAGGAGGAGATCCTGCGCGCCGAGCTGGGACGTATCCGCGACGTGGCGACCGGGCCGGACGGCTACCTCTACCTCCTCACCGACGCCTCGGACGGCGGGCTCTTCCGGCTGGAACCAGTGGAGTAAGTGTGGATGTGCGAAAGTGTGGAGGTGTGGAAGCCAGGAGCCTTCGGCCTATCCCCCACTTCCACACGTCCATTCCTGGATCACGTCCAGGACAGGCCCTCCATTCGTCCATCCCTTTCCGGGCCCGCCGACACAGGCCCGTCCGAGAGGAATACCACGGCCTACGGTCGACCTCCTGCGTTTCAGGAAGGCGACTAAGTAAACCCGAGCAGGTACGTTAAGCAGGTATATTAAAGGCAGTCATCCCGAACGTTTTCGAGGACGCGCTCCGGGCGACCGACGACCGAAGAGAGGAGGGAGTCGAAGCACTGGGAACAGAGTGCCCGAGTGCTGGGGTGAATCTCCTCGTCCTAGCAGGGAGAGAAGTCAAACTCTCGATCACGTCCGGAGTCCGACGGTGGCGCTCCGTACAATCGATGTTAACATCCGTTGGCCGCTAGTCTGCACGGGTTGCGGGGCCCGCTGAGGGGCTTTTGCCGTTCCGGGAGAGAATGGCCTCCACTTGCCCCTTCCGAGGGATGGCCGCGCTCGCGGAGGCCCACGAACAGAATTCAAACGAAACACCACGCTCGTCCCCCCGTCGGACCGCTGTACTTGCACGCGCTCTTTCCCCCGATCTCATCGTTCTCCAATGGCCGATCATCAACAGTGGGACGCGCCCCCTGAGCTCCAAATCGACACGGACGCCGTCTACGAGGCGACCCTGGAGACCAGTAAGGGCACCATCGAAATTGAACTCTACCCCGAGCACGCCCCGAACACTGTCAACAACTTCGCCTTTCTCGCCGACGAAGGATTCTACGACGGCACGCCGTTCCACCGCGTCATCGAGGGGTTTATGGTGCAGGCGGGCGACCCGACCGGCACAGGCCGTGGCGGACCAGGCTACAAGTTCGACGACGAGATCGAGGGCAATCCGCTCACGCACGACACGGGCGTGCTCTCGATGGCCAACGCCGGCCCCAACACGAATGGCAGCCAGTTCTTCATCACCCGGGCGCCGCAGTCCCACCTCGACGGCAAGCACACCGTCTTCGGCAACGTGATTGAAGGGCAAGACGTGGTCGACGCCATCGAGGAGGGCGACAACCTCCGGCGCGTCACCGTCGAGAAGCAGTAGGATCCGTAATCACTTCTTCACGAAGAGGCATTGACTTCGACAAGGACAGCGCATACACTCACTTGTAGTTGACATTCCGGTAGCACCACGTTCATCCAGAAGGGTGGAGGGAGCAGGCCCTCTGAAGCCCTGGCAACCGCCCCG
>JBDGQN010000061.1:0-777 GCA_042219055.1 Salinibacter sp.
CCATGGTGTCGCTCGCGCAGAAGAGGGCCCGGGGCACCGCGCCGTGGGCCGCCCACTTCTGAATGATGGAGTACCCGCTGTCCTGAGAATAGTCGCCCTCCACCACGTACCGGCCCGGCACCGAACGCCCGGCGTCCGACAGCGCCCGTTCGACCCCAGCGCGGCGCTCCCGCGACTCCTCGAGAGCGAGGCTCCCGAGAATCAGACCGATCTTCTCGTAGCCCAGGCTGCAGAGGTGACGTCCCGCCTCGTAGCCGCCCTTCTCGTTGTCGATGTCGACGGAGCTGACAGGATCCCAGCCTGGAGCGCGTCCGATCAGCGTCGCCGGGGCGCCGCCTGCGTCCAACGACGACGCCACCAGATCGCTCACTTCGGTGGTAATGAGGATGTAGCCGTCGAAACGCGAGTCGCGGGCCTGGTTCTGAATCTCGTTTTCGACCTCCTCGGAGGCCATCGACAGCGACACGAAGTAGCCCCGCTCCAGACACCGCTCGAAGATGCCGGAGTACAGGAGCGGCCAGTAGCCGTTGGCCAGCGACTCGTCGCCGCGGCGGGGCGTGAGCACGCTGATCTCAAACGACCGGTCGGTCGCAAGACTCCGGGCCACTGAGCTCGGGCGATAGTCGTGCTCCTCAATAACGTCGAGCACCCGCTCGCGCGCCTCCTCGCTGACGTTGGGGTGGTCGTTGAGCACCCGGGAGACTACGGATCGCGAGACGTACGCGAGTTCGGCAACCTTGTCAATCGTCATGTCGTCTTCCATGGCGACAGCGGGCC
>JBDGQN010000061.1:879-1214 GCA_042219055.1 Salinibacter sp.
TGAGCGTAGTGCCGGGCCTCAGTGTCCCGCCCCCCGTCGGCCCGGCCGCCTCCCGACCGGGCAGAATGTGGACCCGCACGGACAACGAGGACTGTGGCGGGAACACGAGCCTCGATTTACCCTCTCTTCACGAGCCGCGTTTTAGACGCAGGAATCCAGGGCTTCGTTTCAAGAAGTCTACCGTCACCGAGACGAGGTCGAAGGAGGCGGGATTCTTCTCAGTCGAGGCCTATGCTGACGGGATCGGGGGACTCTCCGTCTGTAGGCGAGTCGCTGCAGTCCTCGATGCACGTTTCATCAGCGCACAGATCGCTCGCTGTGCGCCCCATCGTAGG
>JBDGQN010000061.1:1236-4257 GCA_042219055.1 Salinibacter sp.
AATGCGAAGCTTCACTCTGTAGTTTTTCTTCCCGTCCTCACTCCGGCGAGGGACAATATTCCCCTTAAAGATCACTCGTGTAGGTCCAACAGACTGCTTGTGACGAAATGACGTTCAGCGGATCGGGTTTTGAGATCGCACTGGTACTGCAAGATTTAGCCTTGACGATTCAGTAGGCACTTCAACGAAAATCTGGTACGCCCCCGTGGCCGTGCCGACATCGCCCTGTCGTCCCCAAAAAGTTCCTACCGGGCGTCCTAAAAGTTCGGGTTCTCAGGTGTATTCGGGTTATTCCGCCGTTCCTGCTGCGGATAGGGGTAGAAGTTGCGATTGCGTTCGAAGGGGCCCGGGTTCTGCTTGTTGCTTACGTCGGGGCCGAGCCGACGGCTGTCCGCCAGGGCCACACCCTGAAGGTAGAGCTCAGCCCGCCGCTGCTGGAGAATCTCGCGGCGGAGGGCCTGATCGGACGTGTCGCCGCTGTACGGCGGGAGGTTGGCGCCGATGCCGTAGATGTCCTGAGAGGGTGTCTTCGTGCGCACCGCGTCGATTTCGCTGATGACCTCCGAGGTCGGAGCCCCCGTCTCCAGCTTCGCTTCGGCCCGGATCAGCGGCATTTCGCCGGGGACGTAGAGGGGAATGGGCGACGACACCGAGGTAAAGAACCCGTCGATTTTGTCGATCGGGTACCCGTTCACGATGCTGCTACTGTCGAGGGACGACGTGTAAAAGTCGATGCGCTGGTCCCCCGACTCGGTCAGCTTGGTCCCGAAGTTGTCGCGGGGCTTGAAGAAGCCCTGGTCGACGACCCGGAACCAGACCGGATTCCGGCTCTGCCCGTCGTAGGTGAACTGCACCTTGACGGAGGGATCGACCTGATTGGCCGCATCGATGGCCGCTTGGTAGTTTCCGGCGTACAGGTTGAACCGGGCTAGGTACGCGTTAATCGCGTTGAGGAGGAGCGTCTTCGGGGGGGTCCCCGAGGGGGTCAGCGCGAGAACGTCCGTCCCAAACCGGCTCAACTGGTCGTTGCTGGCCCCCGAGATGGCGGACCGTGCCTCGTTAAGCAGCGCAACTGCTTCCTGGTAGACCTTGGTGCGCGACACGAATTGGGCGTTGCCGTTCCGGTTGGTTGAGGTGGGGGCCTGTTCGAACGCTGAGGCGACGTTCCCGAGGGCCATTGCCTTGAAGAGGCGGGCCGTGGCGAGAATTCCAGTCTGCGTCCCCTGCGACAGACCTACGTCCGGAGCATTCTGAATGAGGTCCTCGGCCATGGCCACGACCCGGTAGTTGGCAGACCATATCGATTCGACGCCTGCGTTGCGGGGGGGAAGCCCGGTCCCTCCCGTGTCCAGATTCCGGAAGTTTTCGCGGGTGTTGTTGGCGGCGAGCTCACGGCTGGTCGTTCCCGTTACGCGAATCGTCTCGCCAAAAGCCTCCGTGGCGTAGAATTCCTGCATGCCCACCGCAAGCCCCCGGATGCCCTCAGGGGAGGTCAGGACTTCCTCCTCGCTCGGGGCATTCGGATTGGTGATGTTGAGTTCGCAGCCAGCCCCCGTCAGCAGTAGCACAGCAGCACAGATGCGGATCAGGGATCGACGAAAGGGAGCGTTTTGCATAGGCAGGAGAAGTTCAGTGAAACGAAGGAGCAGAGGGACCGGCGAGGACGGGCGAGCCCTAGAACTTCACCCTGACCCCGAGGGAATACGTCCTCGGGATGGGGACGGTACCGAAGTCGAATCCGCGCACGCCGGTGCTCTGTCCGGCGACGTTCGTTTCCGGATCGTAGCCGCTGTAGTTGTCGAAGGACAGGAGATTGCGCCCGGAGGCGTTGAGCGTGATGCTTTCGAGGGGAAGTCCGTTGGGCTCGATGGTGTAGTTGATCGCCACTTCGCGGAGCTTGACGTACGACCCGTCCTCGACCCAGTGTTCAAAAATGCCGAAGGCAGCGGCATTGTATCCGCTGGGAAGATCCCCCTCGAGCTCCCGCTCGTAGTCGTTGAGGGTGCCGAAGAAGGGGGCAGCCCCAATGCGCCGGAAGAAGTTGAAGACATCCTGTCCAATTTCCGCGTCGAACTGTACCCGGACGCTGAGGTTGTCTCCAATTGCGAACTGATTGATCCAGGATCCGGTAAAGTCTGGTTGGGGATTGCCGACCACCTTCTGCGAGTCGGCCTGGGCCGGAATGCCGGTGCAGCCGGACTGGCTCACGTCACAGTTCTTGGGGCGCCAGTAGCCGTTTTCGTCTTCGACCAGGACGTTCCCTTTCGTGTCGACGACCTGTCCCTGGTCGTTCCGCTTGAAGGCAGAGCCGAAGTAGACGCCCAGGGAGTAGCCGTTTCGTGCCTGGGAGACGCCAAAACTCACGGGGAGCGTAACAGCACCGACGTTTCCGCCGCGCGTCGGAATGCCCGTCACCTCATTCTGGTTGCGGCTGTACGTGGCCGTCGACGTCCATCGGAAGGCGTCCGTTGAGACCGGTACGCCGCGAACGCGGAGCTCAATGCCGTTATTTTGAAGCGTGCCGACGTTCGCGAGGCGGGTATTGAAGCCCGTCGTCGGAGCAACCGACCGCCTCAGAAGGAGGTCGGTTGTGCGCTGCCGGTAATACGTAAATCGTACCCCGAGCCGATCATTGAGGAAGCTCGCGTCGACCCCGAACTCGATTTCGCGCTGACGCTCTGGTTTGATGTCGGAGGCCCCGAGTTGCGAGCTCGGCTGCAGGCCCGGCTTCTCTCCGAAGGAAGCAGAATTGTAGTTGGTGAAGCGATCAAACGGACCGATGGAGGTCAGTCCGCCGGACCACCCAATCGATCCTCTGAGCTTGAAGTTGGAAACAACTGATCCGAAGGTCTCCTGCCAGCCGTCATGTTCGGAGAGGACGTAGGAGGCGCTCAACTTTGGATAAGTTTGCCAGCGCTCCGCAGCCCCGAAGACAGAGGACGCGTCGAAGCGTAGCGCCCCCGTGACGAAGAGCATGTCGCTGAGGCCGAAGGACTGTTGCCCAAAGATCCCGTAGAGGCT
>JBDGQN010000061.1:4267-7111 GCA_042219055.1 Salinibacter sp.
GGAAGGCGACGCTCACCGAAGTTGTGATCCCGCGATCCGGCGCTGGCAACCTCCGTTAGCAGGGGCAACCCCCGAGAGTTGCCTGTAAAGGACTCCTCATTTTCGTACTGAAGGCTTGCCCCTATCAGCGACGTTGAGCTTAAGCTGGGGAGAATGTCGGTCTCGTAGCGAACGTTCAGGTCTGCGTTGACCTGGAGGTTGCTCGCCTCTGCCCGTTCGGAAAACCCTCCGCCAAACTGCAACGTCGTGTTGTTCGGCGGGACGTACGCCGCTCCGACCTGCTCGTAGGTGTCGAGCCCCACGATGGAATTTATGCTCAGGCCCTTGAGCGGAGACAAGTCCACCTGGAAGTCGCCGATGAAGCGATTGGTCGTCTGGCCGAACTTGAACCGATTGGTGACCTCAAGCGGGTTGGAAAAGAGGGTCACGTTCGGATACTGTCCTCCTTTCGGACGCGGGTCCTTCGTGTTGGGGCCGAAGATAAATCCAGTGAGTGCCCCGTAGGTGGCCCGCACGCCTCCATTCGGCACGTCGTCGCTCGCGCTGCGGGCATACCGGGCCCCCGCCTTGATGTTAATCCAGTCGTTGACGGTGTGTCGAATTCGGGCGGTGGCGTTGTAGCGACGGAAATTCGTTCCGCTCACGATGCCCTGGTTGTTCGTAAAGCCCGCCGACGTGAAAAACCGAGTGTCTTCGGAGCCCCCCGAAACAGACAGGTACTGCTCCGTGCCGTAAGCCCGGTCGAAGATGAAGTCCTGATAGTCCCACCGCTTTTGGTCACTGGGAAGCGGTTTGCCATTGTTGTTGAGGAACTGTCCCTGATCGTTTTTCGCCTTGTTCACGTCCAGCGTCTTGCGGATGGCCTGGGTCTGGACGCGGGTGTTGTAGGTAATCTCCGTCTCGCCCTCGTCGCCCATCTTGGTGAAGATCTGGACGACGCCGTTGTTGGCGCGCGACCCGTACAGGGCCGCGGCGGCCGCTCCCTTCACGACCTCGATGCGCGCAATGTCCTGCGGGTTGAGGTCGAGGAGGCGATTCTGGGCGCCGCCCCCGCCTCCAATGTCTATGGTCGTGGGAGAATCGTTGCTGATAATCACCCCGTCGAGGACGATCAGGGGATCGGCCGTTCCGAGGACCGTGCTGGTCCCGCGAAGGCGAATCGACGTGCCGCCGGCCGGATTGCCGGTGTTTTGCTGAATGTTGACGCCGGCGAGCTTTCCCTGCAGCGCCCCGAGCGTGGTGGTCGAGGGCGCTTCTTCCAGCTCTGCCCCGTCTATCGTCGATATGGCATTCCCGAGTTTCTTGCGTTGGGTGGGGCCGGCCTGGCCCGTCACGACAAGCTCTTCGAATTGAGCGGCCGATACGGCGAGTCGAAACGGATCGAGCGTCACCTCCTGCTGGTCGCCGAGCTCGATGGAGCGCGTCGCCGTTTTATAGCCCACGAACGAGACGCGAATCTGATACTGGCCGGGCTGCAGGCGCGCCGTAAACGAGAACCGTCCCTCGGCGTCTGTGGCCGTGCCGAAGCTGGCTCCTACAATCCGAGCATTGGCGCCGGGCAGGGGGTTCCCGGTCGAGGCCCCGACGACGCGGCCCGAAATGGTGTAGTCGGTCTGGGCTTCTGCCGGAGCGGCGCCGACCAGCGCAGTGAGTCCCGCGACGAGGGCAACGAGGACGAGCGAGCGACGGTATCGGGTGAGCATAATCAGGAGCGAACAAGTGAAGGGCGCGTCGAAGAGCGGTCCCGAAAGAGTCCTCTTCCCCGACGGGTCGGCGGTAGGGAGAGCAGGACTCCGCCGAACTGGGAGCAACCGCGTCGGGGCTCGCGGTGGTATTTCGGAAGATGGACCTTCCAACTAATGCGTTCCCAGAACCTTCATCAATTCGCCAGCCCGGTGGAACCGGTTCCACATTTTCTTTGGAATCGCTTCCACAAGGTCCTGCTCGCTTTTCCGGCTGCGGATTTTTCCGGCGACTCATCCGGAGGTCAGGAAGGTTCCAGTGCCCGGAGCAGTCGCCAGCAGAGCCAAAGAGCCCGGGGCACGTGGAAGCAGCCCTTGTACGGCGCCCCCTTGCACTCGTGGGTGACGCGGCCCTCGCGGTCCAGGTAGCCGAACCACCCGCCGTGTTCGGGGTCGGGGAAGTGCTCGAACGTGTAGTCGTGCACCTGCTCGAAGGCGGCCCAGTCGTCTTCGGTGCCGGTAAGCGCGTAGTTGAGGAGGTGCGCGTAGAGGGCCTCGGTGTGGGGCCACCACAGCTTCATGAACCATTCGAGCTGGGTGGGCGGCTTCCCCTCTGCATCCAGGAAGTAGAAGAGACCGCCGTGCTCCTCGTCTCCTCACTTCCATCGAGGGAATCGGTAAATGGAGCGCAGCCGTTCTCTACTGCGAGATCGGAGACATCACCCAGTTCTCTTCGGCGAAAAAGCTGATCGCGTACGCAGGCCTTGATCCGCAGCGCGAGGAGAGCGGGGATATTGCCCGTGAGAAGACGATCAGCAAACAGGGCAGCTCCCACATCCGATCGGTGCTCTACGGCTGTGTGAGCGCGGCCATCCGAAACGGCACCAATCCACCGGTGCGGGATCTTTACGATCGACTCGAAGAGCGTGGTAAGCACCAGAAGGTAGCCGAGGTTGCCTGCATGCTCTGGGCTCGTGGCGATCGTATATGGCTGCTGGAGCAACAACGAACGGTTCGACCCGACGTACGAGAAGCGCTTGAAGGCTCGGCAGACGGAGAACAAATCCACTGGCGAGGCCTCCGGTGAGCAGGCCGAAGGCCAGAGCGTCGATATGTCGGCCCCGGTCTCCCGAAAAGAGGCAAAGAAAAGGAGGAAGACCAC
>JBDGQN010000062.1:0-22975 GCA_042219055.1 Salinibacter sp.
ATTTTCTGCTACGAAAGAGGAGTAGGGAGAACGTAACAACTGTTGCGATCACGTTGGGGCGTGACTCAGGATGAGGCTCCGCTACATCTCGACCATCGGATCGGGCCGAATTTCAGGGTTTTCGTCGCCGTGCCCCTGCGGGAGCGATTCCCCGAGGCGCTCTCGCAGCCACCGGGTCGACGCCCAGTGCAGGCGCGCTGTGTCACGAGGGAGCGGACGCCGGGCGCTCATCGATCTGATACCAAATGCGACGACCCACTGTGCATGTTCTCATCCCAAAAACGAACAAAGGGTCGACCGGGGACCGAGTGGAACGAGGTCATGCTGGTTCAGTGCCGGTCGACCCTCTGCATGATGTTTCGGGAAAAGGTCGGAGTGGGGGGATGTCTGCTCCTCGGCCTCCGTGTGTGGGACATGCACATTCATCTTCCGCAAATGGTATGAGGCGGATGCCCGGCCCGCGGCGACTGGCTTCGGCGGGTGGGAGCTGGAGACCGGCAGCAGCTTCGGAGCGTCAATGACGTGCTGGTCCGCCGCTACCTGGTGCACGCTCAAGAGGTCTGTTGTGGATCATGAAGGACTCGTCATTCTGAGGGGGCCGCCAAGCGCCCGAAGAATCTCTCCGGATCTGTCGTTTCCAGTCTGATCTGGGAGATCTTTCGACTCCGCTTCGCCCTGCTCCCAGGGAAGATGGGCTTTCGGAGTGCACTCCGCTCAAGATGCCTCCATGGTAAAAGGGATTGCTTGAGACTGCATGGGGGAACGACGGGAGCAGGGGATCGAAGAGCAAGACGCCGGAGAGCTGAGCGCACCGGCAGAACGTGTCAGTGCGCGAGGGTCGCACGCACCTCGGCCTCCACCTGATCCATGTGCCGACGGAGGGTGCCGTAGCCCACGTGCCGCCGAGCAACTGCCCACCGGGCCCATGCCACGCGACGAATTCCTTCGCGCCGGTCCGGCTCGAAGGAGCGCTCGGGCGTCTGCATCAAGTACCAGTGCGTGGTTTTGACGACGTAGTGGTCCCCGTCCGGGTACCCGTGCCGGGTGGTGCCAAGGCCGCGGAGCACAGTGACCGCGTCGACGCCGACCTCCTCGCACACCTCACGCCGGGCACAGGGGACAATGGATTCGTCTGCCTCCTTCGTGCCCTTTGGGAGGTCCCACACGCCCCGTCGAAAGATGAGCAGCAGCGCCACGTCGTCCGGGAGCGAACACCCTACGTAGCCGCCGCCGGCCCTCACCGACCGAGGGGGCCGGTACGGGGCTCCATTGCACAGAGCGTCCGGGGGCACGGCGGGCACACGCACAGAGCGCGCATCGTCGGAGCGCTCGTTTTCCGGCAGGGCTCGTGCATCGACCACGAGGACGGGTCCCGCTCCACCGGGGAGGGCTTCGAGGCTCTGCCACAGCCGGATGGGCGAGCTCCCGCTCGTCGAAAGGCCCTCCTCGGCAAGCGTCTCCGGATTCGGATCCTGAGCAGTTGCGCGGTAAAAAAGAAGCATGTGCGACGGCATCGAACTCGTGTTGGCCTGCATCCCCCGACGTCTCCCATCGTACTAACACACTATACTTGCTCAACAAACTCTCCGGCCTCTTCGGCAACGTCTACGATTCTCGAGGCCAGCGTCTTCAGAGAAACCGATTCTTGCTCAGCCAGGTGGCGTGCGACCTTAAACTCGCGAATCTCATCGACGAGGGCTTCCGCGTTGCTCCAGGGAGTCTCCTCCTCCAAGCTGCCTGCAAGGTGGGCCACCTTGAGGGCGAGGGCGACAATCGGCACGAGCGGTTGGAACTCCTCATCCACCTGAGTGGCCCGACGGTGTCCCCGGAGCACCGCATACATTTCATCGGACAGGCCGCAGGTCTTGCCCACCGCAAGCCCATTCTGCACATAATCCTTCTCGTAACGCAGAATCTCTTGCCCCCGGGGAGGCGGGCCTTCAAAAGACCCCGAGCGATCCTGCCCTTCGAACCAAAGATCGACGTACGTTTCACTCTCCGCTTCAAGAAAGGCAAGGCGACCAATCTGCGCGAACATTCCGGCGGTGTACGCCACCTCAGGCGCATCGAGGCCAAACTGATCGGCCACTTCCCGAGCAATGAAGCCCGCCAGCGCGCTCGTTTCCATGATGTACTTTTGCACCCGCTTAGACTCGGGATCACCGGTCCCGGAAAAGCTCTCCCCAATGATCTTCGTCAGAACGAGGTTGGAGACAGGGCGGAATCCCAGATACCGCACTGCTCGCTCAATCGTGTTGATGGACTCCGACAAGCTGTAGTACGCCGAGTTAATGTGGCCAATCAACCACTGCGAAACGACCTGGTCCTTCTGAAGGACCTCTGTGAGCGTCTCAACGTCGGACGAGTCAGGGTCGGACGACGTGAGGGCAGCGACTTTGACGAGCGTAGTTGGAATGGGAGGCAGCTCAATGCCTGAGAGGGACACTTCTAATTCGTTGGACTCAGACGAGTCGGGGGCGTCGAGTTGGTGCTCAATGACCTCAAGTATTTCGCGCTTGGTCACTGGTTTCGCGACAACGTCGTCGAACCCAGCCTGCAGAAACTGTTTGCGATGTTCGTCCAACGCATAGGCCGTGCAGGCCACCGCCGGAACGGAGGAGTACGTCTCCATCTTCCGCACCGCGTTGAGGACCTCCACACCCGTGCGACGACCGCTCAGATTTACGTCGAGGACGAAAACGTCGTAGACGTTCTCCTCGGCCATCTTGATCGCTTCTCCGGCGGCCATGGCCGTCTCGATGCGGTAGTCCTCCTCGAGCATGCGACGGAAAAGCTTCTGGGTCACATCGTTGTCCTCCACGATTAGCAGACGAGGAGCCGCCCCCTCCATCTCGTCGGCCGCGGGGGCATCTGCCTCGGAAAGATGACGCGCAGCGCGCAGCGTGAAGACACTTCCTTCCCCAGGATCACTCTCAGCCTCAATAGTCGCCTCCAGGTGGGCAGCAAATCCTCGAGCAAGCGAAAGTCCGAGCCCAAGCCCCTCCGACGCGTCTTCCTCCTCAGGGGCCCGTTGCGCAAAGGGCTCGAAGAGAGACGGAAGAACATCGGAGGGAACGCCGACGCCCGTGTCCTCAACGTGAAATTCGACCTCGGCGTCCTTCGCCTCAATATGCACGCTTACCTCGCCCTCGTGGGTGAACGCAATCGCGTTCGTGAGAAGAGGCCGCAGGGCGCGTCGAAGCACGGCCTCGTCTGTGGTCATCTCGACCGGGGGGTCGGGGGCCTCAAGAGTGAGAACGAGCCCCTGCGCGTGGACCGACTGTTTGCAGTCTTCGAGAAGTCCCTGAGCCACCTCGACGGCATCGATCGTCTCGGGCCCGAGTTCGACCTGACCCTCAGACAATCTCGCAAGGTGCTTCACAGAACGAAGGGTGCTTCGCAGCCGCTCGCCTCGTCCCTGAATCTGCGGCACCAGCCGGTTCACCTCCGAGGGGGACTCCCGGAGCTGCTCGGTCAGGCTCAGCATCGAGGTCAGAACCGAACTGACCTCACGACTCATGTCCTCTAAGAAGGACTCGTCGGTGTCCGCAAAGAAGGCCGGATCGGAATCGTTCTCATCTAGGTCTATGGCGCTGTTGTTCACTTTACTGGTCTGAACGAAATCATGGGAAGCTGTGGAAATTCCACGCAGTTTCTCCTCAACCCACTTTTTGGAAGGACAAAGTTTTTACACGCGATAACAAAATAAAGACTTCAACCCTCACGCTGATTCGACGAACCGATCGATCCCGAAAGAAATTGATCCCACGGGATCTTCAGCGCAGTAAACCTGCATAGCGAGTTGTCGCAGATAGTATTGGAGGACACTCCGCAGATATGGAGGAGTTTTTCTCGTATCCCCTCCACTTACGTTCCGTTCTCGTAACAATTTCGCGGCTCCTGTTATCGGCTCTTTCCGGAAAATATTAAGTTGCCGAATCGGCCGCCGCATGGACCAGTCGCTCCGGAGCCCGATCGGATCCGTAGCCGGACACTCGGTCCTGCTCGGGTCCACGAAGGATTGTGCAGCCTCAACCGGTCTCTTTTGGGAAAAAAGTTCTCCGGATCTGAGGGAAAAAGATTGTCTTGAAGACAGTGCCCCACCACTGTCGACTTCGGGGGATTCGGGGGGATTTCTCGACTCCGCTCCGCACCCCGGGGAGTACTCGTGCTGCGGGCAGCATGACCTCGTTTTCTCGGCCCTCGCGTCCGCTCCCAACGCTACGCTCGAAATGACTTTGCCGCAAAGGGATTGCTTGAGACTGCAGATTGCCCCGCGGGGTGGACGAATATCAATCCGGATCACATCGGCCACACGAGGGGCGCGACGAGGACGAGAACAATCCAGAGCAGCACCTGAAGGAGGCCGCCCACCCGTGTGAAGTCGAGGAAGCGGTAGTTGCCCGGCCCGTAGACCATGAGGTTGGCCTGGTACCCGATGGGCGTGCTGAAGGCCATCGACGCGGCGAGGGTAATCGACACCATGAAGGCCCGAGGGGCAAGTCCCTGGCTCTCCACCACCGACAGCGCGATCGGAAACATGAGGGCCACCGCCCCATTGTTCGTGACAATATTTGTGAGCACGGCGGTGCCCAAAATCATGCCCGCAAGCATTCCGTACGGGCCGAAGGGCTTGGTTGCCTCGACGATAGCCTGGCCCAGCATCTGAGCCGCCCCGCTTGCCTCCATGGCCTGTCCGAGGCCGAGGGCTGCTCCGATGACGATGAGGACGTTCCAGTCGACGGCCTCCCGAGCCCGGCCCGGCGTAAGAATCCCAGCGCCGACCAGCACCAGTGCGCCCAGCGGACCGGCGACGGCAATGTGCAGTGTGCCGGAGCCGACAAACCCGACGATGGCCACGATGACGGCAACGGCTCCCCGAAGCTCCCATCCGCCCCCGTGCGGACGCATCTCCTTGCGCTGCTCCAGAGCCTCCTCTTCGGTCTTTTCTGTTTCCCCTCCGGCCTCACTGGTCACGACGAACTCCGGGGACTTCTCGTAGGCACCCCGAAATCCCTGCTTCGTGTCCAGGAGCAATGCGTCACCGGGCCGGAGGCGCACGTCGCCAAGGGGCGGCTCCAGACGCTCGCCCGCCCGCCGAATGCCAGTCAGAGCCGCCCCAAAGCGTTCGCGGAAGGGAATATTGTTCACGGCCTCGCCGATGAGCGACGATCCTTCCCGGACTACGACCTGGTGGAGCTCCCGGTCCTCGCCGCGCTGAATGTCGGCGTAGGCGAGGCGAAGCCCCGGGAAAGCGCTAAGCCCAAGGTCCCGCTCGGGAACCTCCTGCACCCGCTCCGTCTCTTCGAGCGTCTCGGCAGTTTCGTCCGGTCCCGAGCGCTTCAGCATGTGTTCGTCGGACGCGTCGTCCGCCCCGTCCGTCTCCGTCATCTCGGTCGTGGTAAACAGGAGGCGATCCCCTGGCTGAAGGGTCTCGTCGGACTGAACGGGAGCGATTTCTTCAATGCCCCGCTCGATACGAACGAGTGTGAGCCCGGGCATGAGCGTCAGGTGCGCATCTTCCACCGTCTCTCCAACCAGAGGAGAGTCCGCCGCCACCTCGATCTCGACGAGGTCGGCGCGCTCCTCTTCCTCCTCCTCGCGGATGTCCGCCCGGTCGGGAAGCAGGCCCGGAGCCACGAAGATCACATATGCCAACCCCACCACCGCACAGGGCACCCCCACCCACGCAAGCTCGAAAAACCCGAATCCCTTCATCCCTTCCGACTGCAGAAGGCCGTGCATGACAAGATTCGTGGACGTCCCAATGAGGGTGCAGATGCCCCCTAGGACCGCCGAAAAGGCGAGCGGCATCAGAAGCTTCGAGGGCGACACGCCGTGACGCTTGCACCAGCCCCGAATGGCAGGGATGCCCATTGCCACAACCGGCGTGTTGTTGAGAAACGCCGAGTACGTAGTGACCGACGGACACATGCGGAGCAGGAGACGACGAATGCTGTGCTCTTCGCCCAGCACATAGCTACTGGCAATGTCGAGCGCCCCGGTTTCCTGCAACGCAGCGGCGACGACGTACAGCGACCCGAGGGCCAAGAGGGTCGAGTTCGCGAATCCTTTCAGTGCCCGTTCTAACTCAATTACGCCGCCGAGCACGAGCACGACGAGTCCGGCCAGCAGCACAGCGTCGGGACTGAGAAGGTCCATGACCAGCGCGACGAACACGACCAGCAGGACCCCAAGCGTCAGAAGCAGATCGAAGCTCATGCGCGAGTGTGCGTTCAGGGAGTATCGAAGTCCAAATCTCGTTTATAGACGGACGAAAATCCGCCTTTGTTTGCGGGCACAGGACGACCGTTCCCCTCTCGTTCCCGGGACAACGCCCTCGTCGAGCTCCCCCCTATTCTTACAGTTCCTTCACTCGGTCTCGGGATCAACGTACGGGCCTCCGGTTTTCTCCTGCTCTACGCGCTGCTTCTCTGAGCATGGCGTCCCGACGTTTGTCCTCATTTCTCGAACACTGGGCCCCTTCTTCTCCCTATGTGGCACCGAGCCTGGACGTGGTTCCGGGAAACTGTAACGCTGGGCCGATGGGTGGCGTACTCCACCCCGGAGACTCTGCGGAAGGATGGCGCCGCCGGCTTCACAGTGGGCGTCATGCTGATTCCGCAATCCATGGCCTACGCCGTCATTGCGGGCCTCCCCCCCATCTACGGGTTGTACGGCGCCCTCGTCCCGCTCCTCATCTACCCGGTGTTCGGCACCTCGCGCCAGCTTGCCATTGGGCCGCAGGCGCTCGACATGCTGATCCTTGCGGCGGGGCTCGGGGCCGTTGCCCAGGCGGGTACCGGCGAGTACGTGACGATGGCCATCATCGTGACGGCCATGGTGGGGGTTTTGCAAATCGCGATGGGGGCCATGCAGCTCGGGTTTGTCGCCAATCTACTGTCGCGCCCGGTAATCACGGGACTCACCTCCGCCGCGGCCCTCATCATCTCGTGTAGCCAGCTCGGGAGCCTCCTCGGGGTCGACCTCGGCAGCTCGCAGTACGTGCACGTCATTCTCTGGCGGCTCGTCCACCACCTCGGGGACGTGCACCTGTGGTCGCTGGGCATCGGCGGCGTTGGCCTCCTGCTCCTGATTCTGCTCCCGAAGTGGACCCCCCTGGTGCCGGAGGCGCTCGTGGTGGTGGCCCTGGGCACCGGCGCCAGCTACCTGCTTTCGTTCGAGGCAAAGGGCGTCTCGGTGGTCGGCTCGATTCCGATGGGCCTCCCCAACCTCAGCCTGCCCGCGATGAGTCCGAACACCCTCAAGACCCTCCTGCCCGCCGCCGTTACTCTTGCCCTCGTGCAGTTCATGAAAAACGTCTCGCTCGGGCGCGTCTTCGCCACCCGGCACGGGTACACGATCGACGCCAACAAGGAGCTCGTGGGCATCGGGTCGGCCAACCTCGTCGGCTCCTTCTTTTCGAGCATTCCGGTGTCGGGGAGCTTCTCGCGATCGGCCGTCAACGACCAGACGGGGGCCCAGACGCCCCTCGCCAACTGGTTCACCGCCGGGGTCATTGCCCTCACCCTTCTGTTCCTAACGCCCCTCTTCTACTATCTGCCCCAGCCGGCCCTGGCCGCCATCATCATCGTGGCCGGCATCGGCCTCATTGACTTCCACGAGCTGCGCAACCTCTTCAAGGCGCGGCGGCGAGACGGCTACATTGCCCTCTTCACCGCAGCCTGCACCCTATTCATCGGCATCCAGGAAGGCATTCTGCTCGGCATCGGGGCCTCCGTCATCATGGTGCTCTACCGCATCAGCCGTCCCAACGTGGCGGAGCTCGGGCACGTCCCCGGCACCCGCCTCTTCCGCGACCTCGACCGCTTCGACCAGGCCGTGCGCCTCCGGGACATCATGGTCCTCCGCGTAGACGCGTCGTTTTCGTTCGCCAACGCCGAGTACTTCAAGGACTTCATCCTGGAGAAAAGCGAGCGCGAGGGGCGCAACGTGGACGTCGTCATCGTGGACGGCAGCAGCATCAACGGGCTCGATACGACCGCTATCGAGGCGCTGTTTTCGGTCGTGGAGTCCCTGGACGAGCAGGGCATCGAGTTGCACTTCACCGGCCTTATCGGACCGGTGCGCGAGGTGGTGCGCCGGTCGGGCCTTCACGCCCTGCTCGGCGAAGACCGGTTCCACCTCGACCCCCATGAGGCAGTCGCAAGCGTGCTGGAGCGGTGGGACGCCGAGGAGGACACCGACCGGATCGAGCAATACTTCGCCACCACGGAGCCGGAGAAGAAGGAGGCCACCCCTGCGGCGTCGTGAACTCTGGGGGAGTGAACGCACAGGAGAGGGGGCGCAACTTCATTTCTCGCCCGTCACTGCACGAGCGTCCCACACGCTTTCGCCTGTGCCAGCACCTGCCCTACGGTGAACGTCCAGCGCGGCGCCGTGTCGCACCCCGCCGCCTCCAGCGCCGCGGCGGCCCAGTGGTTGCAGTTGTTGAACACGTGGTACGGCAGCGGCGATCGGTAGAAGAAGCTGTTGCGGTAGTAGCGGGACGGCATGGGCGACGCGGTCCCGGGGGAGTCCGCCGCAAACGACGCGGCGATGAACGCGGTGAGGGCATCGAGCTCGGTCGGCCCGACCGGGACCCGAACGACGGTGCGCCCCGAGAATCGGTTCGCAATGTCCCCCTTGACGGGCACGACGTGGAGCACGCTGCCGGTGGGCCACACCCCGGCGCGAAGCGTGCCCCACACGCCCCGTGACCGGCCCGGATAATAGTGCGCCTCGCCCCACCCCACCTCCAGATACATCGCCTCCGGAAAGGCCTTGAGCACCGGCCATTGTCCTGTGGGCACGTCGTCCCGCCGTACGGCGATCCCGGCGTGCCAGCCGTGCCGGACGAGGTAGACGGCACTCGTACTGTCGGCCGACGGCGCCACCGTCCGGCGGGGCAGGTGGCAGCGCGTCGCCATCACGACGATCCAGAGGACCGCGGCGGCGAGAAACAGACGATGCCACAAACGCATCGGCACAGAATGAGCGAGTGGAAGAACCGCGAATCACTTCAATCAGCAACCGGGCCCCGAGATCCCCGACACAGCCCAGAGGCGCGCAATGCCCCCCCCTTCCGGCACGCCTTTCCTCCAACGCCTACGGTCGCCCGAACCTCGCCTGCATTCGCGCTCGACGATGGCTATCCTGTAGGAGGCACTCGATCCTTGTACCCAGCCGTTCTGCTCCATGGACCAGCCCCCCACCCTCCGCTCCCACCTCACGGACCTTCTCACCGCCCGGCAGGCCCACTGCACGTTCGAGGACGCCATCGCCCACGTGCCCCCCGACCGACGCGGCGAGCGCCCCGACGACCTCCCCTACTCAGTGTGGGAACTCGCCGACCACATCCGCCGGGCTCAGCGCGACCTCCTCGACTACTGCCGCAACCCGGACTACGAAGCCCACGATTGGCCCGACGACTACTGGCCCGACACTGCCGCACCGCCCGACGAGGCCACCTGGAACGACTGCGTGGCTCAGGTGCAGAGCGACCGCGACGCGATGTGCGCCCTCGTCACCGACGAGTCGATCGATCTGCACGACACGGTCCCGTCCAGCGACGAGCACACGTACCTGCGCGAAGTGATGCTCATGGCCGACCACAATGCCTACCACGTCGGCCAGATCGTGACAGTGCGCCGCCAGCTCGGCCTCTGGCCTCCAAGTGCCGATCATGCATAGAAGAACCGGACGACGCCCTGAAAAAGCGTCGTCCGGCAGTGCATCCCGGCCTTTCCTGGTCTACGCCTTCAGTTGGAAGGGGTCTGCAGAGGAGCGAAGTCCTCTACATTCTTGGCGGTGAAGGTCCCCGTGATGTCGACCAGCGTCGAGTCGACCGTACCGGCCGCGGTGTTAAATGTGATTGCGTAAGCCGTGAGGTCGATCGAGCCCGTCACTTTATCCGGGCTCGATGTATCAAGTCTGACGGTCCCACTCCGGGGGACATAGAACGGCGCGTCCTGATACGCCCTCCCAAAGTCCTCATAGAGCACACCGATGAAGTTTCCGCTATCGAGCCCCTGCTTCAGGCCCACCAGATTGTACTGGCCGGAACTAGGCCGGGTAGAGTTGCGGGCCAGAAATCCGTAGAGGCCGTCTTGAACGCTCTGGGGCGAAAATGACTCGTTGCCACTGAGGTAGAGTCCGAAGACGTTCTTTCCGTTCGGATTCTGGCCGCTGTAGAAGAACGAAAAGCCGTTGATCGTCGTGTCCCGTCCCGCCTTGGCCGCGAAAGAGCCGGATGCGCTGCTCGATGGAGTGATGTCGAGCGAGAACTCGTTTTTGACGTCGCCTCCGTTCGCCCCGCCGGAGTCGCAGGCGCCAAGGACGAAAAGAACGGACACGAGTGCGACGAGCATGACGAGCGCGCGAAGTGGACGCGAATGATGCATGGGTCGAATCTCTGTTCTGCGAGAAGAGTTGAGAAGCGAAATGGAAGCCTCCCCTCCCCCTCGTTGAGTAAAGCGAATGTTCGGCTCCATACCGGACACACTCACCGGACACGCTCGCAGCGACCCGGCGTCAGAGATGACGGTCGAGATAGGCCTCGGCTTCTTCCTCCACCCGATCCCGCATGGGCTGGAGAAACATGCTAAGGTTAATCGCGACGTGGACCGCATCGGATTCAACCTCGATGTGGCCGTCGCTCCCCTGTCCGTCGAACTGGAGCGTATCGCCCGTCCATTGGGCGTTAACCCCGAGTTCGGTTTTGAGCTTCTGAGCCACCTGCCCCACGGCCGCCCGTCCGTCGTCGAGGCCGAGGGAATGAGAACGCGTGATGTTGATGTCAGCCATTGCAGAACTCGTTCGTTGAGAAACACGACCAATTGTGGGAAGAGTACGGAGAGCGGCCCGATCCGTTCTCCACATTTCTTTCCTTCCTTCCATGCCGCCTGCTTGTAAGTGCCGGATCGCCGCCGTTTGTTGTGAGCGTTCCTTTCGTGGATTCCTGATTGCTTTCCATACTCGCATGCGCGCAACGTCCCTCCGTCGCCTTGGCCTCTTCCTCCTCGGCCTGCTTCTGTTATCCCCCTCGGCCCGCGCCCAGCCGACCGACGCGCTGCAATCCCCCGAGGCGTTCCTTGGCTACGAGCTCGGGGAGCAGTTCACCCCGCACCATCGGGTCGTCGACTACGTGCGGCACGTGGCTGCCCGCTCTCCCCGCGTCACTCAGCGTCAGTATGGAACGTCGGTGGAGGGACGGCCTCTCCTCCTCGCCACCGTCACCACGCCGAACAACCAGGATCGCATCGAGACGCTCCGCCGCGACAACCTGAAGCGAGCCGGAATCATCGAGGGCGAGCCGCAGGCCGAACCCACCGCCATCGCTTGGCTTAGCTACGGCGTTCACGGCAATGAGTCCGCCTCCACCGAGGCGGCGCTTCGCACGCTCTATGCTCTCGGAAATCCGGAGAACGCCCGAACGGGCAACTGGCTTCAGAACACAGTCGTGCTCATCGACCCCCTCCTCAACCCCGACGGCCGAGCCCGCTACGTGCAGTGGTACAAGCGCACGACGGGGGATCAGCCCAACGTCCGCCCGGCGGCCCGCGAGCACCACGAGCCCTGGCCCGGCGGCCGCACGAACCACTACTACTTCGACCTCAATCGCGACTGGGCCTGGGGTGTGCAGCCGGAGACGCGCCACCGGCTGGAGGCCTACCACCGCTGGATGCCCCACGTCCACGTCGACTTTCACGAGATGGGTGTGAACGAGCCCTACTACTTTGCCCCGGCCGCCAAGCCGTTCCACGAAAACCTGACCGAGTGGCAGATCGAGTTTCAGTCCACCATCGGACGCAACAATGCCGAGTACTTCAATGAGAACGGCTGGCTCTACTTCACCGAAGAGGTGTTCGACCTGTTCTACCCCGGCTACGGCGACACGTGGCCCCTCTTCAACGGCGCCATCGGCATGACCTACGAGCAGGGAGGATCGGGGCGCGCCGGACGGGCCGTCCTCACCGCCGAAGGCGACACGCTGACCCTGACCGAGCGTCTCCGGCATCACCACATCACTGGGTTGTCGACCGTAGAGGCAACCGCCAAGCACCACAAGCAGGTGGTCCAGCACTTTGCCGACTACTACACCTCGGTTCAGGAGAATCCGCCCGGGGAGTACCGAACCTACGTGGTGCGGCGGGACGCACAGGGGCATCGGCTCTCCGCCCTCGCCAACCATCTCGACCGCCAGCACATCCGCTACGGGTATGTCGCCGAGCCGCGCACCGTGCAGGGCTACTCCTACCGCAAGGGCACCCGCAAGCAAACCCGCCTCCGCCGGGGCGACCTCATCGTGAACACGGCGCAGCCCAAGGGACGCCTCGCAAAGGTCCTCCTGGAACCGAAGACGACGATCACCGACTCCTTGATGTACGACATCACGGCCTGGAGCCTCCCCTACGCCTACGGCCTGGAGGCATACGCCCTCACCAAACGGGTCACGCCGGACACCGACACGATGCCGCTCTCAAGTGCCTCGATGATCGGCGACACGGCGACCCCCTACGCCTACGTCACCCCCTGGACGAGCCGGGCCGACGCGCGGTTTGCCGCGGCCCTGCTCGACGCGGGCCTCCACATCCGCTTCGCCACCAAATCGTTCGCGGTCGACGGGCGCTCCTACGAACGGGGGACGCTCGTCGTCACTCGCGCCGGCAATACAAACCGGATCGACCGGTTCGACGCACAGGTCCGGCAGATGGCCGAAACCCACGACCAGTCCCTCCATGCGGTAACGACCGGCTTCACCGAGCAGGGACCGGACTTCGGCTCCGACAGCTTCGGATTCGTCGATGCCCCGCACGTAGCGGCCCTCTCGGGTCCGCCCACCACGCCCAACCGCATCGGGGAGGTGTGGCACTTTTTCGACCGGCAGATCAACTATCCCGTCACACTCCTGTCGGCCGACGACTTCGACCCCTCTATGCTCGACGAGGTGGACGTGCTCGTACTTCCGGACGGTCAGTACGGCGACTGGCTCACCGATGCGCGGGCAACAGCCCTCACCGACTGGGTGCGACAGGGGGGACGGCTCATTTCGATGGGGGACGCCAACGACGCGCTGGCCGATCGTGCTCCCTATGCCCTCCACCGTCTGGAAACGGCCAACTCGGACACAGCGGACACTGAATCGCTCGACCCTTACGCCGCAGAAACTCGCAAACAGCTGGCAGGGGCCACCCCGGGTAGCATCCACCGCGTGCGGCTGGACGACTCGCACCCGTTGGGCTTCGGAATCGAACCGCCGTACTTCACGCTCAAGCGCAACGACGACGCCTACGCCTATCTCGACACCGGACAAACCGTGGGCGCACTGACCACGCCCGCCCCGGTGAGCGGCTTTATGGGACACGAGGCGCAGAAGAAGGTCGACGACACCCTCCTCTTCGGCACCCAGCCGCTCGGCGAGGGACAGGTCACCTACTTCGTGGACAATCCCCTTTTCCGGGGCTTCTGGTACAACGGGCAGGTGCTCTTTGCCAACGCCGTCTTCTTCGTCGGGAATGGGTAGTGTCTATTGGGCAAGGGGTGGGAAGGAAGCGGGAAGAGGGAGCGAGACTGGAATCCCATCTCTCCTCTTCCCCCATACCCCTTCCCTCTTCCCCGCAGTTGCTCAGTCCATCCCGATGGAAAACATCTTCTCGAGGTCGTGACTGGAGTGGACGCGAAAGCCGATAAGCGTCTCGGTGTCCGTGATGCCGTCCACCTGCTGGATCTCGTTGGTGACCAGGTCGGCGAGTTCTTCGTTCTCGGCGACGCGCAGCATCGCGACAAGGTCGACGCGGCCCGCCACGGAATGCACCTCGCTGATGCCGTCGAGGGCCGCGAGGGCGTCGGCCACGTCGTTCACCTTGCCACGCTCAACGTCGAGCAAAACAATAGCGGTAACCATGATGCGTACAGGCAGATTGTTCGTGTAGAGGAGAAACTCGGAAAGCGCACGATAAACATAGGCCCGAACGTCCAAACGCCCAAACGTCGCTTCTCGGAGGAGCAGCGCTGTTCCATGGAGTCCTCGTCTCCCGACGCAGATCCGGCCGACCACTACGTCTACGTCGTCGAGTGCAGCGACGGCACCTACTACACCGGCTATACGACGGACGTGGAGCGGCGCGTGGCTGAACACAACGAGGGCACAGCGGCAAAGTACACGCGGGGGCGACGGCCCGTGACGCTGGTGCACGTGGAGAACTACGATACAAAGTCCAAGGCCATGCAGCGGGAGTACGCGATCAAGCAGCTGCGCCGGACGGCCAAGGAGCAGCTCGTGGAAGGGTCGGGGACCTCAGCCTCGTGATTGAGCGGCCCTCGCCAGCGAGCTGGATGTCCGGGGGCTGGGGGTGCACAGGTGCTCGAAGGCCCGTTAATCCCGTGGATCGAGCCCCATTTCGACGGTCATCCTCGTAGCACCGCTGGCGTCCTGGCGCCGCAACAGCGACGCAAATTCAGAACTGGAGCGCCCATACGGAACGCTCGTCCCTGTCATCACACGGGCCAGTCCTGCCGCGTCCACGCCTGCTCCCAGAACATGTACTCGTAGCGCGCACTCGTCCGGAACGCCGTCAGGGCCCGCTCGCGGGCGGCCGCGTCGTGGCGGTCCGCCCAGCGGTCGAGCCGCCCCAGCAGCTCGCCGAGGTCCATCGTCTCGTCGGGGTCCGGGTCGGCGTAGCGGCGGATCCAGTCGGCGTACGGATGATCGTCGCCCACCGCCCCGCCGAGGTCGTCCCAGATGCGCGCCCCCAGCTCGCGGTAGAGCCATGGGCAAGGCGTGACCGCCGCCAGGGCCGTCAGGCGCGTGCCGCGCTGGATCCGCTCCAGCATGTGGCTCTGGTAGACCCGGTTCGTGGGCGTCAGCTCGAGCGTGCGCAGGTCCTCGGGGCCGTAGCCAAGCGCGTCGCCGTAGTGGAGGTGAAGCGACCGCTCGGTGCGCAGGGCCCGCTCGGCGGCCTCCACGAACCAGAGCTTGTCGTCGGGGTCCGGGCAGCGGACGCCGATCTGCACGAACGCGTCGGCGATGGCCTCCAGGTAGTGGGCGTCCTGCATCTGGTAGACCTTGAACCGCGCCGAATCGAGCGACCCGTCGACCAGCACCCGGACGAACGGGTGACCGAACGAGGCGCCCCAGGCGTCGGCGGCGGGCACGCCGCCCCACGTCGCCGCCTCTGGCGGGCCAAACAGGATCCACGAGCCCATCGCCGACGCAAACAGCGTCGCGGTCGTGGCGACGGCCCCGAACCGCCCCCGCGCCGTCACGTAGGTCTCCAGGTCTCCTGCCCCCCCACCCCAGACCACGTACGCGATTCCGGCCAGCGCAAACAGTCCGGCACAGCCGATGAGGGCAATGAGCATGGCGGGGGATAGGGGTGGAGGTCTGGAGGTATGGAGGTCAGGATCGGTGGGGACACCGCGGACGAACCTTCACGTCCCCCCATACGTCATCTCAGCGAAGTGTGTAGCGGAGCTCGACGAAGACATTCCGCGTGGCCGCCGGGTAGAACCGGGGCCGGCCTCCACTCAGGAAGCCGTGGCGGAGCACACGGGCATTCAGCAGGTTGTCGGCGTTCACCTGCACCTGCAGCCCCTCGAACGGCGAGCGGGCCGGGGCCTCGTAGGACAGCGACGCCCCAAGCAGGGCGTACGGATCGATCGTGAGGGCGTCGTTCTCTTTGTGGACGACCTTTTCGTTCTTCAACGTCGCGGTGGTGCCGCCCGAGTTGTCAATGTACTGCCCCCCCACGGCGTGCAGGTTGAGCCCCACCGTGAGCCCGCGCCACCTGTACGACGTGCGCAGATTGAGGAGCTGCTCGGGGGAAGAGGCGATCGGGTTGCCGTCCCGCTCCAGGGCCACGGTCGTGTCGCCGAGGGTCCGGTACTCGGTGAAGTCGACGAACCGGGTGCGGGCGAGCATGGCGTTGCCCGAGAGGGTCCACCCCGGCCGCAGCTGCACCGTGCCCTCGAGCTCCAGCCCCGCGTGCCGGGTGCGGTCGGCGTTGCCGGTGCGCGGCTTGCCGAACTGACCGACGGCCCCGCTCGGCACGATCTCGTCCCAGAACTCCATCCAGAACAGGTTCGCCGAGAGCCGGTAGCGATCTCGCTCCAGCCCCCCGCCCATCTCGAGGTCGACCAGCTGCTCCGGCTCGATGAGGGGCTCGTCGTAGTCAAACGATCCGTCCGGATGTCGCTCGAACCGCGGCGTCGCCCCCGCCGGCCCCGCGCTGCCGTCGTAGAGCTGGGTGCGGCGCGGCTCGCGATGGGCCCACGCGAGGCTCGCGTATCCGTGCAGGGGGCGGCCCGGATTGAGGGTGACCCCGAGCCGCGGGTTCACGAAGACATACGGCACGCGGAAAGTGTGCGCCCGCAGGTCCGGCCGACCGAACGTCTTCTCGTCGTAGAACCGGTAGCGGCGCCACGTGACCTGCAGGTCGGCCTGCACGGCCCAGCGGTCCGCGGGCCGAAACCGGTGCGAGCCGAAGACGGACGTGATGATCTTCTCGCTCCGAAACTGCCAGAAGCGATGGTCGGCGCCGGGCCCCACCAGGGCGTCCGGAATTACGGGGGCCGCCGTCTGGATGCGCCCCCACCGTAGCGACCGGTGCAGGCGGGCCTCCAGGCCGAGGGTCGTCTTCGTCGTCCCCTTCTCGTAGACCATCGTCGGGATCCAGCCGACCTGGTTCTGGTCGAGGTACCCGCGGAGGATGACGTCGTCGGGCGCGAGGCCGAACGTGAGCAGGGACCGCTCGCGCTCCGCTCCCCTCAGCACGGTGCCGTCGATCGCAAAGTCGTCGGGCAGGCGGAGGAAGTCGGCCGAGCGGAAGGTGCCGCCGTAATCGAAGTAGCCCTCGCCCTTAATCCAGAAGGCCGTCTGGTCGAGCGTCCAGCGGGGCGTGAGGCGCCATTCATGGTTGAGGTGCACCTGCGGCGGATGGAAGCGCTCGGTGGCGTTCGTGGCCGCGCTCGGATTCTGACGGCGAGCGGTCGGGTCGTCGTTGGCCGACTTCGGGATGCCGCGGAAGGCGAGGCCGTCCCGCTGCACCCCGCCGAAGGCCTGGATCGTGAGGGTCGAGTGCTCCCCGTAACGAGCGAGGCCGCCGAAGAAGCGGTGGAATCGGGCCCACGCGTTCCGGCGGTAGCCGTCCGACGCGACGCGGCTGTAGCGGGCGTTGAGGACGTACGTTCCGCCGAGCAGTCCGCTGTTGGCCGTCACGGAAAATCGACGCGTGTCGAACGAGCCGGCTCCGACGCGGACGCGGGCGAACGGCTCGGGCGCGAAGGGATCGGTGACGATATTGACGGCCCCGCCGATGCCCACGGAGCCGTACAGCGACGACCCGGCGCCCCGTTGCACCTGAATGTCCTCGATGGACGGCTTCAGGCCGTAGAGGTTGACCCAGAAGACGTTGAAGTCCTCGGGGTCGTTTTGGGGCACGCCGTTGATCGACACCGCGAGGCGCCGTTGGTCGAAGCCGCGGATGCGGAGCGTGGAGTACCCGATGCCGTTGCCGTTCTGGGAGTGGAACGTGGTGGACGGCATCGTGGCCAGGAGTGAGGGGAGGTCCTTCACGCCGAGCCGCCGGTCGATCTCGGCGGTCGTCAGGTTGCTCACCGTGACCGGCGCGAGCCCGGACTCAGCCCGGCGGGCGGTGACGACCACCGCATCGCGGCCCAGTGCGCGGGCTCGGAGCGCGATCGTGTCCCGCACGGCAGTGCCACCACGGATCTGCATTCGTTCAGTGTGGCGCCCATACCCAACGAAGCTCACGACGAGCCGATACCGACCGGGGGCGACGGAGCGCAGGGAAAAAGCACCGCTCGAATCGGCCGCCGTGCCGTACCGACGGACCCCGGTGGCGGGATCCCGCAGAACGACGTTGGCGCCGGGCAGTGGGGCCCCCGTGGTCATGCGCATCACGCGTCCGGTGACGGTGGCGAGGGAATCGGATTGGGCCTGCGCGCTGCCAAAGGCCGCACACAGCAAAACGAGAGCACTCTTGAGAATCTGCCGAGCGGGAACCATCAGTGAATCGTGCGTACGTGTGGGAAGAAGCGAGCACTGATGGGGCAATCAAAAAGCCGCCTCCACCAGGGCTGATGGAGGCGGCGCGTACCATGGATGCAGCAGGTTGGCCACACAAGTCAGGCAGTCCCTACGCCGGTGTGAACCGGGTCAGGTTCAATGGGTACAGTCTCAGCCCCGACGGCAACAACGCCGTACCGGGACGCCCCCAGCAGTTCATTGATTCGATATGTTAGAGCCTGAATCTAGAGGCGACAGAGCATGTTTCAGGAGCTTCCATCTTTTGGAGAGTAGATGCGGCGAAGATGTCGCCCCCTGCACACCGCATCGGTTCTGAACGCAAGAAACGTCCTCCCCTGTGTTCCGAGAACCACTACCCCTTTTTCCACACGGATCAGTTCTTGAGACCAAGCAAGAGAGGAAGACCTCGCTGAGAGATGACGTTCTCGTCACCTGCACCGCAAACAGAGTGACTTGCTACAATACGGCATCATATTTGTCAGAGTGGTAAGACGCCCGTCTTCTCGAAAAGTCCTCGGGGCAACGCCCCCCTTGGCCATGCTTCAATCGGCCCTCCGTATCTCCCTGCGTCTCCTGGTCGTAGGTGCACTTTTCGCCGCGAGCCCCCTCTTCACGTCGCCCCCCGCCCTCGGCCAGCAACGCTACGTTCAGTCCTTCTCCGTCGAGGAGGGACTGCCGCAGTCCCAGGTCTACGACATCCTGCAAGACGAGCGGGGCTATCTCTGGCTCGCCCTGTTTGCGGGCGGCGTCGCTCGATTCGACGGCCACACCTTCGAGACGTTCACCGTCGAAGACGGCCTTCCGAGCAACACGGTCTTTGCCCTCCACGAAGACAGTACCGGCACGCTCTGGTTTGGCACACAGGCGGGACTGGCTTCCTACGACGGGCGCACCCTCCAGTCCTTCACGGCCGAAGACGGACTGCCCTCCGACGAAGTCCGGTTTATTTCCGAAGGTCCCCAGGGACGGGTGTGGTTCGGGACCCTTGAGGACGTGTTCTCCTACACGGGAACTGGATTTGAGCCTCTCGCTCCCGACTCCCTCTCGGACATCAATCCTCGAGGGCTTGCCACCCGGGGAGATACGCTCTGGATTGGGACGCAGAACGGTCTCTACCGATACGACGGAACGACGCTCTCCCGAGGGCTGCCGGGACGGGAGGACCGCTTTCCCGCCAACTCCGTCACGGCCCTTTCCAGCGACAACGACACGCTGTGGATCGAGACCGACCAGGGCGTTTTTCGGTACGACGGCTCCCGCTTCGAGCGCCTTCCTGGAACGAAGGAACTGACCGTCCACGCCATTCAGTGTTCGGCCGAAGGAAACGCATGGCTTGGCGCTGCCAATGGGGTCTTTCGCTACGCAAACGGGAAGACACAGTCAGTGTCGCCAAAGCTGAACGGCGTGGAGGTCCGAAGCCTCTACCGGGACCGAGAACAAAACCTCTGGGTCGGCACAAATCTGGATGGACTCTACAAGTACACTCCGACTCCGTTCGACCACTTCACTACGAAGGATGGATTGCCGAGCAATACCGTCTGGAACATGGTTGAGGGCCCCGACGGCACCCTGTGGATCGCCACACAGGGAGGCATCGCCCGGTACGACGGGACCTCCTTCACACAGATGTGGGACCGAGATGCACTCGGCGGCGTGCCCTTCCTCTTACACTGGGCCGGTGCCGATTCGTTGTTCATTAGCTCTCGGGGCGGCCTCTTCGTTTACGACGGCAGCACCCTCCGGGCCCAGACAATGAGCGGAGAACCGTCCCTGGGAGCCATCTACGAAATCCGAGCGGGCCCGCCGGGCACCTACTGGATGGCTACCCCGAACGGACTGGTCCGGTACCGGGACGGCACCTTCACCCGCTACACCATGGAGGATGGGCTCTCAAACGACGCGATCAGGTCCCTCTACGTGGACAAGAAGGGACGGGTGTGGATTGGCTACCAAGGAGGGGTCGACCGGTTCGACGGCGATTCGTTCACTTCCCTGGACATCGGGCAACAGATTGCAGGACAGGCAACTGTGTCGGAGATCCAAGTCGACTCGGCGGGATATATCTGGCTCGGCACCCAGAACGGCGTGTACGTGAAGCCGCCGACCGACGCTCCCCACTCCGACTCCCTCCGGAGGTTTTCCGCGCAGGACGGGCTGATCGACAATCACGTCTATTCTCTGCTCCTGGATCAGAGAGGCCATCTGTGGGCGGGAACGAACAAGGGCGTCAATCGCCTCGACGTGCGCACCTACCGACAGACAG
Source organism: Salinibacter sp. (assembly GCA_042219055.1). GTDB lineage: Bacteria > Bacteroidota > Rhodothermia > Rhodothermales > Salinibacteraceae > Salinibacter. Next base: position 20,313 of record JBDGQN010000062.1, read on the forward strand.
GCGAGATGCCTGTTCGAACCTACGGCAGAAAGGACGGCTTCCTTGGGGTCGAGACAAACGCCAACGCCGCGTACCGGGACCGGGAGGGGAATCTCTGGTTCGGGACGGTCGGAGGACTCACGCGCTACAATCCCTCGGAAGACCAGATCAACGAGGTCGAGCCTCGTCCCCGCGTAACCGACGTTCGACTGTTTTCCGAGCACACAGACTGGAGCGCGTACGCGGAGGGACGAACGCCGTGGGAACGAGTGCCCGCCTCCCCGCGGCTTCCCTACGACAAAAACCGCCTCACCTTCCGCTTTATCGGGCTAAGCTTCTCGGTCCCCGACCAGGTGACCTACAAGTACAAGCTCGAGGGACTCAACGAGAAATGGTCCCCCACGACGAAGCAGCGTCGCGCCAACTACGCCAATCTCCCCCCCGGATCGTACACGTTCAAGGTCAAGGCCGCCAACAACGACGGGGTGTGGAGCAGCCAGCCGGCGACCTACTCCTTTACAATCACGCCGCCCTTCTGGCAGACGACGTGGTTCTACATCCTCTGCGGGCTGGGCCTCATCGGGGGCATCGTCGGCGTCATTCGCTGGCGGACCTGGCGGCTGGAGCAGCGCCAGCGACTGCTCGAAGAGACGGTGGAGGAGCGTACTCAGAAGCTCCGGGCGGCCAACGAAGAGCTCCAACAAACCAATGAAGAGCTCGAGGAGGCCCGCGAGGACGCCCTGGCGGCGGCGAAGGCCAAGAGCCAGTTTCTGGCCAATATGAGCCACGAGATCCGCACGCCCATGAACGGCGTCATCGGCTTTGCCGACCTTCTCTCCGACACCGACCTGTCCGCCGAGCAGCAGGAGTTCGTCGATGCAATCCGTGGAAGTGGCGACACGCTGCTGTCAATCATCAATGACATTCTGGACTTCTCGAAGCTCGACGCTGGGGAGGTCGACCTCGAAGAGCGTCCGGTGCGGGTCCGGAGTTGCGTGGAGGAAGCCCTCGACGCTCTGACCACGAAGGCGGCGGACAAGGGGGTGGAGATGACCTATCTCATCGACGAGGACGTGCCGACGGTCATTCGGTCCGACGAGACGCGGCTCCGGCAGGTCCTGCTGAACCTGTTGTCCAACGCGGTGAAGTTTACGGAAGACGGAGAGGTCACCCTGCGTGCAGAAGTCGCCACCGCGCCGTCGGAGTCGGGAGCCCCCTACGAGCTGCAGTTCAGCGTGCAGGATACCGGCATCGGCATTCCGGAGGAAAAACAGGAGGAGCTCTTCGCGTCGTTTACCCAGGCAGACGCCTCCACGACGCGGACGCACGGGGGAACGGGTCTCGGCCTGTCGATCTGCCACCGGATTGTGGAGGCCATGGGCGGCGACATCTGGGTGGAGAGCGAGGTGGACGAGGGCTCGACCTTCTTTTTCACGATTCAGGCAGCGGAAGAGACAGGATCCCCCGAGGGAGCCTCCGACCCGACGGGCAGCCGGGTGTCCCTGGAGGGCCGACACGTCCTCGTCGTGGACGACAACGAGACGAACCGGAAACTCCTGCGCCAACTGACGGAGCGATGGGGAATGACGGCGACGATTCTCCCCTCGGGCGTGGAGGCGCTCGACCATCTCGACCCGGAAGACTGTCCCTACGACGTGGGCCTCTTCGACGTGCAGATGCCAGAACTGGACGGCCCCACCCTGGTTGAGCGAATCCGGGACGAGGGACTCGTCGATCTTCCCATCATCATGCTCAGCTCGGTGTACGAACGGGGAACGTCGGCGGACGCGAACTACGCGGCGTGGCTGCACAAGCCCGTAAAGCAGTCCAGCCTCTACGAGACGATGATCGAGGTGCTCGACGCGCCGGACGTGCCCGCGCGAGAACCGACCGGAGACGATGGTTTCCTTCCCGCACAGCCCTCTCGGCAGGTGCTTCTGGCCGAGGACGACGCGGTCAACCAGAAGATGACGACTCAGCTTCTGGAACGACGCGGTCAACCAGAAGATGACGACTCAGCTTCTGGAAAAGATGGGCCACACGGTGGACCGGGCCGAACATGGCATCGAGGCGCTGGAGGCCCTCCGGAAAGACTCCTACGACGTCGTGCTGATGGACGTGCAGATGCCGGAGATGGACGGGCTGGAGGCCACGCGGCGGATCCGAGACGAGTGGCCCGAGGACGAACAGCCCTACATCGTGGCCCTAACCGCCGCGGTTACCGAAGAGGACCGCCGGCGTTGCCGGGAGGCAGGGATGGACACCTTCCTGAGCAAGCCCCTCCAGCAGGACGACCTCGCGGAGGTCCTTGCCTCCGAGCCCCCCCGGAACTCAGAGAACGTCGCGTCGATCGACTGATCCATCGAGGGCCCACCGCTGATGAACCCTCGTCTTGCCCTCTTGTCGATTCCTGCTCTGTAACAGGGCCCGGCCCGTTGTGCGCATTTCTGCCTATGACGCTGGGTCAAGCAGATCTTCGGGCCTCCAGGCGGATGATTCTCACTTCACAACCTTAAGAAGCTGTTTGGTGGATTGATGTTCAGCCGAGACACAGTGGGCGACGCCGCAAAACGTCGCCCAAGCGAGCCTTGTAGTGGGGGCCGAGCGGGAGCGAGGTCATGCCTCCGGCGAGCTACCAGGCGAGTGCAGAAGGCGTTTTGCGCGAGAACCACGAAGTCGCAGGC
>JBDGQN010000063.1:0-10989 GCA_042219055.1 Salinibacter sp.
CCGGCCTCAGCCTCCGCAAGGCTGCGCTCTGTCCGACTGAGCTACGGGCAGGTGCGTGTTCTACGTCGTTTCCACTTGCGGTAAGACGATACACGCTCCGCGACGCGAAAAAGATCCGGCCGCCGCTGTTCTCACAGAGTGTTCACGCCCGATCGAGCCCTTGGCTATGAAGATGCCGCGGCGACGTCGGACTCGGCGAGGGCCGCCTTGGGGTCGAGGTGGAAGAAGTGGTTCGTGGGACCGCGGCCGTGCCCCAAGGGCAGCGCGTGGCGGATCGCCCCGGTCACGTAGCGCTTGGCCCGCTCGATGGCCCCCTCCAGGTCGTGCCCCTTTGCCAGATTGGCGGCAATGGCGGAGGCGTAGGTGCATCCCGTGCCGTGGGTGTGCGTCGTGTCGATGCGCGGTGCCGCGAAGGTCCGCGACGTGTCCCCCTCTACGAGCACATCGACCGCCTCCTGCACGCCGGAAAGGTGTCCCCCCTTCACGAGGACCGCGTCGGGGCCGCGATCGAGGAGCGCCTCCGCAGCTGCCCGGAGATCTATCGTGGTTTCAATCTCGACATCGGTCAGATGCTCGGCCTCGTGGACGTTCGGGGTAACGACTGTCGCAAGGGGCAGAAGTTCGTCGATCAGCGTCTCGATGGCGGCGTCTTGAAGCAGCTTGAAGCCGGTTTTCGAAATCATAACAGGGTCCACGACGAAGGGGTACAAGTCGTGGGCCGCGACCCGATCGGCGACCGTCTCGATGATCGCCGGGGCCGAAAGCATGCCTGTCTTGGCTGCCGCCACGTCGATGTCCTCGGCCACAGTGTCGATCTGTGCGGCCACAAGCGAGGGCGGGAGATCGTGAGCCTGCGCGACCTCTTCGGTGTTCTGCGCGGTCACGGCGGCGAGGGCGGAAGTGCCGAAGACGCCGTTGGCCTCCATCGCCTTCAGGTCGGCCTGGATCCCGGCGCCGCCGCCGGAGTCGCTTCCGGCAATCGTGAGCGCGACAGGTTTATCGGACATATCGTTGGATGCGGTTCGGTGAAGGGAGTTACGAATCGCCGGTGGCTCGGCGTGCTCGGCGGGGGCGCACACACTACTTCTTCACTTGGTTCAGGGCACGGAGGTAGGCGCGGGCCGCCGCCCGGGGGGGGTCTACGTGCATGATGCCCGAGAGCACGGCCACGCCGTGCGCCCCGGCCTCGCAACAGACTGACACCCGCTCGGGCGTGATGCCGCCGAGGGCGATGACGGGAATCGGGGCCGCGGTCTGGCAGAAGGCACGAAGCGGTCCCACCCCCGTCGGGGGCTGGTCGGGCTTACTGGAGGTGGGAAAGACCGGACTGAAGAAGTAGTAGTCGACCCCTTGCGTACGGTCCCCCTCCGCCTCTACGTGCTCGTGGGCCGAATAGCCAATGAGGGTGTCCGTGCCCAGAATGTCGCGGGCCTCCGGCACCGTGGGCCCTCGCCATCCCACATGCGCCCCCACTTCCAGTGCCTCAGCCACCTCCACACGGCTATTAATCGTGATGGTTACGTCTTCGTCCACGTCCCGGAGCTTAGACACCACAGTGCGAGCCGCGGCCAGGAAGACATCCGGACGTGCGTCGTGGTCTCGAAGATGGACCCATCGCACCCCGGCCTCCACAGCCTCCACGGCCCGATCCGCCCGGGACTCGTCTGTGAACCCGTCGGCGATGAGTGCAAGGCGTGGATACGGCAGGTCCACCATGAGGGGAGTCGAAGGATGAGTGGTTCTTGTGTTGACTGTCCGGTGCCCATGTGAACGGTAGGGTCCTCCCCCGACACCGTGTATTGCGTAGTGCGTAAATCCGGGAATACGCAATACGAGGTACGCACTACTCAGGCAGCTCTCCCGAATATCCTGCGCCGCCCTACGTTCCGATCCGCCCCTCCATCGGCGACGATGCCTCCGCGTACAGACGGCGCGGAATGCGTCCGGCGCGGTGGGCCTGTCGGCCCGAGGCAACCGCCAGCCGCATCGCACGGGCCATCTCGACCGGATGCTGCGCCTGCGCAATCGCCGTGTTTAGCAAAATGCCGTCGTACCCCAGTTCCATGGCCGTCACGGCATCACTAGCGGTCCCAATGCCCGCATCGACGATAAGGGGCGTATCGTCGATCGTTTCCCGAATGATCCGCAGGTTGTACGGGTTGACGATGCCCATCCCGCTCCCGATGGGCGAGCCGAGCGGCATGACGGCCGCACAGCCGAGGTCGGCCAGCTTGCGACACGTGATGGGGTCGTCGTTGGCGTAGGCAAGCACCGTAAAGCCATCGTCGACGAGCGTCTTGGCCGCGTCGAGGAGCTGCTCCACGTCAGGCATCAGGGTCTCGTCGTCCCCGATGACCTCCAGCTTGATGAGGTCGGTATCGAGCGCCTCCCGGGCGAGCCGCGCCGTGAGCACAGCCTCCCGGGCCGTATAGCAGCCCGCCGTGTTCGGGAGCACCTCGTATCCCCCCTTCCGAATCAGGTCGAGATGGCTCTCCGGAGCGGGATTTTCGATGTTCACGCGGCGGATTGCGACCGTCACGAGCTCGGTGCCCGTGGCGTCCAGCGCCTCCAGCATCAACTGGGGATTCGGGTAGCGGCTCGTCCCCACAATGAGGCGGGACGAGAAAGCATAGTCGCCGATCACGAGCGCATCTTCCGCCTCGCTCTCGACAGCCCCGTTGGTATGCATCTCATCAGCCATCGTGACGTCCTCTATTCATTCGGAAACCGATCTCCCGTTCAACGCGAAGCGCACAACGCCAAACACTCAACGCCAAACACTCAACGCTTAACGCCAAACGCTCAACACGCAACGCTCTACCCCCCCGGCTGCGCCTGGATGACCTCAACCCGATCATCCTCGGCCAATCGGACAGCGTCCCAGTCCTGCCGGCGCACTACGCTATCGTTGAGGGCCACGGCCACACCGGAGGTATGCTGGTCGTTCTCGGGATCGATTTCGAGGTCCCGAAGCAGGTCCGTCAGCGGATACCGCTCGGGCACGGTCCGGGCGTCGCCGTTGACTGTGATTGAAATAGACGTGTCGGTGGGAGAATTCATCCGGAAGATGTAGGAGATTCGACCTCGGAAAAGCGGCGAGGAGAAAACGGCTGAATCCAGTCCGAGGTTTCCCCGGTCTGGATAAGCCGGGCGATTTCTTCGGCCGTAATGGGGGTGAGGAGAATGCCGTGCCGGTAGTGGCCGGTCGCCATAATCACGCCCGGCACCGTCGTCTCTCCCAGAAGCGGAGCATGGTCCCGACTGGCGGGGCGGAGCCCGGCCCAAGTCTCTTCCACCGGAAGGTCGCGGATGCCGGGCACCACTTCCCACCCTCCCTCCAGCAAATCGTAGAGCCCCCCCGCCGTCACGGTCGTGTCGAAGCCCATTTCTTCGCTCGTCGCCCCCATCACGATGCGCCCGTTGCTCTTCGGGGCCAGGTACGCCTCCGGCCCGCGGACCACGTACTGCAGATCGAACGGACGTGTGCGCCGCATTTGAATCATCTGTCCCTTCACCGGCCGTACCGGCGGGGTCGCGTCGGGCGTCAGTCCCTCCAGCGTGCGCGACCACACGCCCGCCGCCACCACCACCCGCTCGCCCGAAGTGCGCTGTCCGTCCGTCGTCCGCACGGCCGGGGCGTCGGCGTCCGGCACGACGGCCTCGATGGGCGTGTCTTCGTGCAGCGTTCCGCCCTCCGTCTCGAACGCGGCTCGCAGGGCCTTGAGGAGGCGACGGTTGTCGACCTGATGGTCCGACGGGGCAAAGACCGCCGCCGACAGGCGCGGCGCCACGAAGGGCTCGATCTCGCGGGCCTCCTCCCCCGTCAACCACTCCACGTTCAGCCCCCGCTCCCGCTGAAAGTCGTAGAGCCGCTCCAGGGCCTCGGCACTGTCACGGTCGTCGGCCACAATGAGCGTCCCCTCGTCGCGGTAGTCGACCGACTGTCCGCTCGCCGCCTCCACCCGGTCGGCAAAGTCGGGCCACCGGCGCAGGCTCTCCCGGTTGAACTCATATAGCTCAAGTTCTTCAAATTCGATCTCGGCGTCGGGCGCGAGCATGCCCGCAGCCTGGTACGACGTGCCCCGGCCCGCCCGGTCGCGCTCAAAAATCGTTACGGACGCCCCGCGACGCACGAGCTCAAAGCCAATGCCCAACCCAATCGCTCCGCCCCCCACGATAAGTACGTCTCGGTCCATGCTGCAAAGAATGATGCTTCAGGTAAAAGCGGAGGGATCGCCTACAGGAGGCCAAGCTCGGACAGCACGTCGAGTAGTTTCGGAAGCGGCCGTTGCCAGAGCCATTCGGCCCGCACCCAGAGACCATCGAGCACCTCTGATTCCACCCGTCCCTCTGCCCCCATAAAGGCACTTTCGTACCGATCTTCCTTCAGGCGGTACACCTCGACCTGTACGCTCATCAAAGGATCTCCCACCGGCGAAGCACCTCCAGTATAGGTGGGAGTTCGTCCTGCCACAGCCAGTCTGCCTCGATCCAAAAGTCCTCTGCCAGGGCCGACTCGACCCGCCCCTCGCGCCCCTCAAATACCGTTCGGTACCGGTCGTCCTGCAGCCGATAGACGTGGAGCTCCTCCCGTTCGGGGTCCACGAGCCAATATTCCGGGACGCCGGCCGCCTCGTACTCGTAGAACTTCTCCCCGCGGTCCCGGGGCCCGCTTTCCGGCGAGACGACCTCTACGGCCATATCGGCAGGTCCGTCGATGTAGGTGCCCGTCATTCGATCCCGGTGCTCCTCTCGGAGGTAGACGACATCCGGCTCCCGCCCACTCGGGATCACCTCGAGCTTCATCTGAAAGGTGGAGCTTCGCACCCAGCCTTCGCCTTGATGCTCCACGAGATGCCGGAGGAGGGTCAGAAAAAACTCGACGATGTCCTGATGGGGATCTGAAATCGGGCTCATAAAGACAATGTCTCCGTCCACCCACTCCGCACGCGTGTCCTCGTCGGCCCACTCCAGAAATTCGTCGTACGACACGGGAGGGGTCGGGGGCGCCTTACGAGTCGGTTTGGGAACCTGTGTTTCGGTCATAAGAGGGCCGAGCGTTATGGAGGTTACTTGGACCTGAGTGGTGTTAACGAGCGTCGGTCCCAAGATGTCCCGAACGGTCGCGCACTCGACCCGTGTGGAGCATGCACTTCGAACCGGCCTCTGACCGTCACTCATGCACCACGACACCGACATTCTCATCGTCGGGGCGGGACTGGCCGGCGCCTGTGCGGCGTTCGTCCTCAGCGCCGATCACCGTGTGCGCGTGGTGGAGGCAGACGAGCCCGCGTCGGGGGCCTCCGGGGCCGCCGCGGGGCTCGTGAATCCGTTCATGGGCCGTCGCGCCCGGCCTGTGTGGCGCCTGCGAGAGGCACTCGACGCGGTGCCGACACTCCTGGAGCGGGCCGAAGCCTCCGGTCTCTTCCCCGACACCGGTGTGCTCCGCCCTGCGGTGGTGCCGGATCAGGTGGAGCCGTTTCGGGCGGCCGCTGAGGAGCACCCAACCCTTGCCACGTGGCTCTCTCCGGGAACAGTCCAGGAGCGGTATCCTGCCGTGCGTCCGGACCGGGGCGCGTTGTTCATCCCCCAGGGCGGGGCCGTGGATGTCGGCGCAATGGTGCGGGCACTCTTGGACGCCGCGACGCAACGCGGTGCCACGGTGGACACGCAGACACCGGCCCTCTACTGGCGTGAAACGCCCGACGCTGCGGTCGTTGAAGTCGACCGGGGCAATGACACCGAAGAGCTACGAGCCGATCGTGTACTGCTCGCCCTCGGGCAGGGCTTTCCTCCCTTCCCTGAACTGCAGCGGTTGGGGCTCGACGGGGTCAAAGGCCAAACTGTTCGCGTCCAGCGTCCCGACGGCCTCCCGCGGACCTTTCCCCCCATGTCGGGGCGGGGCTACGTGGTGCCCGACGGCGACACACTCGTGCTCGGCAGCAACTACGACAACAACTACGACGACCTTGCGCCCGACCCTGATGCGACGACCTACATCCGGGAAAAGACGAGCAAAATGATTCCAGGCCTGGACCGATCCGAAGTGCTCGACGAGACGGCGGGCGTCCGCGTGATGCACTCGGAGACGAATCTGCCCCTCCTCGGCCCCCTCCCACGACGGGATCGCCTCTGGACGTTCACGGCCCTCGGGTCCAAGGGCCTTCTCACCGCCCCCCTCCTCGCCCGTCACCTCCCCACCTACTTGAAAACCCCAACCGAAATCCCCGACCCTGTCTCTCTACCCCCCGACTAGCACCGTACATCAACCTACGCCACGGCCAAGTCCATCGCGGCCTCCGACGAGATGACCTGCACACCGGCCTCGTTCATCTCGTCCCAGGCCTGCGCCAGCGAGCCGTTCTGGTCGATGCCCCGAGTGGCGTCCTCGATGACGTAGACGTCGAAGCCCTCCTTGCGCCCGTCGAGGGCCGACCACTTCACGCAGAAGTCGGCGGCCAGGCCGCAGACGTACAGGGTATCGATGCCACGGCCTCGCAGGTACCCGGTCAGACCCGTCGGCGTCTCGCGGTCGTTCTCGTAGAAGGCAGAGTACGAGTCAATATCCGGACGGAACCCCTTGCGAATGATCATCTCGACCGGGGTGGTGTTGAGGTCGGGATGAAACTCCGCCCCCTCCGTCCCCTGCACGCAATGGTCGGGCCACAGAATCTGATCGCCGTAGTCCACTTCGATCACGTCGTACGGGTCATGCTCGGGGTGTGACGACGCAAACGACTCGTGGCCGGGTGGATGCCAGTCCTGCGTCATCACCACGTGGTCGAAGCCCTCCATCAAGTCATTCACAACAGGAACAATGGCGTCGCCCTCGGGCACGCCTAGGGCGCCGTCGGGGCAGAAGTCGTTCTGGATGTCGGCGATGAGAAGCGCACGCATAGTTCAGATCGTGTGGATTGGATTTTGGAATGCGAACAGGACAGGCCGAGGGTGGGGACCGGCCGTTTTTGGGACTGGGTTAAACCATAAGACCGGTCAGTTGTTGCTTCTGGTTCCGGATCACGGGCCCTGGGAAAAGAATTCGACGCGTCGCCCCTCTGACTATTGTTTCCTCGCCCATGTCCCCCTCCCCCCCTCCATTGTCTCCGGCCACCGCCGACGACATTGAGCGCGTCTTCAACAAGCAGCGGGCCCACGCCCCCACCGTGCGCGCTGCGTCGACCCCGCAGCGCATCCGCAAGCTCGAACGCCTCTGCGACGGCCTCCGGGCCTACCGCTCCGACCTTCAGGCGGCGGTGACGGCCGACTTCGACAAGCCGCCCACGGCGGTCGACCTCACCGAACTCAAGCCGATCCTCGACGAGGCCCGGCACGCCATCGATCATCTCGGCGACTGGACAGCCCCGGACCGGGTCGACACGCCCCTCCTCTTCAGCGGCGCCCGCTCGGAGATACACTACGAGCCGAAGGGCGTCGTACTGATCCTCTCGCCCTGGAATTACCCACTCACACTCACCCTCGGCCCCCTCGTGAGCGCCATCGCGGCGGGCAACTGCGTCGTCCTCAAGCCCTCCGAGAAGACACCGCACACGAACGCGGTCCTTAAGGACCTGCTCGATGACCTGTACGAGGAACGCGAGGTGGCTCTGCTTCCCGGCGAGAAAGAGGTGGCCCAGAGGCTCCTCGGCCATCCGTTCGACCACGTTTACTTCACCGGAAGCCCGCGGGTGGGGCGGCTCGTGATGAAGGCCGCCGCGGAGCACCTCACCTCGGTCACGCTGGAGCTCGGGGGCAAGTCCCCGGCGATCGTGGACGCGACCGCTGATCTGGAGCGGGCCGCCGAACGGCTCGTCTGGTCGAAGTTTACGAACGCGGGGCAGACCTGCATCGCGCCGGACTACCTGCTCGTGGAGAATGGGATCCACGACGCCCTGGTCGAGCGGCTGAGAACCACCGTCGATCGCTTCTACGGCGTAACGGCTGCCGAGCGCCGGGCCAGCGACGACTACGCCCGCCTGATCGACGACGCCCACTTTGCCAAAATCGTCGGTCTGCTCGAGGATGCGGTGGAGGCCGACGCCACGGTCGCCACGGGCGGCACCACCGACGCGGACACCCGATACGTGAGCCCAACGATTCTCACGGACGTGCCGCTCGACACGGACCTCATGCGCGACGAAATCTTCGGCCCCCTCCTTCCGGTGCTCTCGGTCTCTTCCCTCGACGAGGCCCTCCGAATCGTCAACGACCGTCCCAATCCGCTCTCGATGTACCTCTTCACCGAGCGGGAGCCGACCGTAGAGGCTGTGCTTGCGCGGACCTCGGCGGGGAGCACCTGCATCAACGAAGGCTTCCTCCACTTCGGCAATCCGTCCCTCCCGTTCGGCGGGGCCGGGCACAGCGGCATCGGACGGGGCCACGGGGAGGCCGGCTTCCGGGCGTTCTCCAACGAGCGATCGGTGATGCACCGTCGGTACGGGGCCTCTCTCCTGCGGCTGTTGTTTCCACCGTACGACGGAGCGACCCGACGCGTGGCCACCGCAGTGCTTCGGTACTTTTCGGGGTGACGGCGGCCCGGTCCCCTGCTGCCGAGACGGCGCGCCTGATCGATCTTCCACGACGCTCGTATGGGGGACGGTGCACTTGGTCTCTTTCCTGACTCTTCCTCGCCGTGCCCAACGTTGGCGACGTGCTCGATGGCTATCGCCTCGACGCGGTCATTGGCCGCGGCGGCATGGGCACGGTGTATCGCGCCACGGACCTAGCCCTCGAGAAGACCGTGGCCCTCAAGGTGATTGCCCCCCACCTGGCGGGCGACGACACCTTCGTGCAGCGGTTCCGGGAGGAGGCCAAAGCCCTGGCTCGGCTCGACGCCGACGGCATCGTGGACGTCTACACGATGCGCGAAACGGAGGAGGCCCTGTTCTTCGTGATGGAGCTCGTGGAGGGGCCCTCCCTGGAAACGATGCTGGGGCAGCGGGGCGCCCTCGATCCGTCTGAAACACGAACGCTGCTGCGTCAGGTTCTCGAGGCCGTAGAGCATGCCCATGCCTCCGGCGTGCTGCACCGCGACTTGAAGCCGAGCAACATTTTGCTGGACGATGGCCAGGCGGTAATCACGGACTTCGGCCTCGCCAAGATTCTGGCGTCCGACGCGGAGCTGACGGCGACCCACGACCGTCTCGGAACGGTTTCCTACATGTCGCCGGAGCAGGTGGAAGGTCTTCAGAATGTGGCGGAGACGAGCGACCTGTTCTCCGTGGGCCTCATTGCCTACGAGGCCCTCACGGGCCGCCTGCCGTTCAATCGGTCGGAAAGTGACTTCCACATTCAGCGGGCCATCGTAGAGGAGTCGTTTCCGCCGCCCTCCACGTACGCCCCGGAGGTTTCGCCTGCCGTGGAATCGGTGGTGCTCGACCTCCTGGCCAAGGACCCAACGGACCGCCCGCCGGACGCGGCGACGGCCCTGCGACGCCTCCCCGAATCGACGGCGGACGGACCGGTGCTCGAGAACGCCGCGGCCCCCCGGTCCGAGAGCGGTCTCTCGGTGTCCCAGTGGACCGGCCTCGGGACAGTTGTGCTCGGCGTTCTGGTCGGGGTCTACGTCGGCCTGCGGGCCACCCTCGGGTTGCCGCTCCTGTCCCTATCTCCCCCCTCGCCCCCGCCGTCCCGGACGATCGCCTCGGCGGATTCGGGAGGGGCCCCCGCAAAAACCGCTCGTCCCCGGCCGGGACCGTCGCCGATCGCGGCGACTCAGGACTCCACCGCCGATGAGTCGCAGGAGAGGGCAGAGGAGGTCGACTCCTCGCCTCCGGTCTCTACGTCCGAGCCGACAGACTCAAACCGCGACGCCTCCCGGACCGCGTCTCCGCCGTCTCGCTCCCCTGCGACCGACTCGTCGGCCCAGCCCGCTCCCTCGGCCCAGCCCTCCACCGCCGACGCCTCGCCCCCAGCGTCCTCATCCAGTCCCCCGGTCGGGCACCTCGCGGTTCGCTCGGCACCGAACGGGGCCGCGGTACGAATCGACGACTCGCTGGCGGGCCGGACCCCCCTTCTCCTCGACAGCCTCGCGCCCTCGACGTACCGGATCGATCTGTCGCTCTCGGACCACCGCCTCGTGCAAGAAACGATCGAGGTGGCGCCAGGGGACACCTCGACGCGGACCTTTGCCCTTCCTCCCCGTCCCGCCGTAGTGCGGCTTCGCGTCCGTCCCTCGGGCACCGTGCGCATCGACGGACGCGTCCGACCCGCCGACACGAGTGGCACGGTCATCGACTCGCTGGCGCCGGGATTCCACCGGGTGGTCCTGGCTTCGGACCTGGGCCGCTGGGCCACCGAGGTGCAACTCCGGGCGGGCGAGCGCTACGAGCGAACCGTCGACTTCACCCGGCAGGTGGAAGCCGCCGTGACGGCGCGCACGCCCGCAGGCACCCCTGTCCCCAACGCCACGGTGACGGTGGACGGCACGCAGGTGGGCTATACGCCCCAGCGCTTAACCCTCCGGGTGGGCCAACACACCCTCCGCGTGACGAAGGACGGCTACGAGCCCGTCGAGCGGACGGTCCAGATTGACGCGGAGACGGAGACCCCGATTGTCGTCGAACTGTCTCCGCAGTCTCCGTAGTCCGGTCTCGGACCGCGTGCCCCGCTCAGCGAACCACCGTCATCCGACGGGTCTGCGTGAAGTCCCCCGATTGCATCCGAACGAAGTAGACTCCGCTCGTCAACGACGACGCGTCGATTGACACCCGATGCGTGCCGGGCGGGCGTGCCCCGTCGACCAGGGTCGTCACCCGTCGGCCGAGCACATCGTAGACCGCAATGCGGACGGGCGTCGACCGCGGAACGGCGTACTCGAGTTCAGCGCGCCGTCGAACTGGGTTCGGAGACGGGCGGTGCAGGGCGAACGGCGGGGGATCTGTGCGTAGCATCACCGACACGGTGGCCGACGCCGCCTGCAGCGTGCCAGACGGGTCTTCCGAAGTGAGGGTCACAGCGTCCGTTCCGTCCGGGCGCCGGAGCCGGACGGTG
>JBDGQN010000064.1:0-12635 GCA_042219055.1 Salinibacter sp.
GCCGCCCCGGATGTAGAGGTTGCTGGAGTAGTCCGACGCCGTGGTGACGCCGGGCAGCAGGGCCAAGGAGCGAAACACGTCGGGCGTGAGGACGGAGGGCAGCTGCGTGATGGAGGCGGTCGGCAGCTTGTCGGCCCCGATGCGCTGCTCGGTGGCCTCGGTCTGCTGGCCGGTCACCACCACCTCCTCCGTCTGCAAGCTCTTCGGCTGGAGCGCCACATCGAGGCGCTTCGTCTCCCCAGCGGCCAGCGACACCGTATCCACGTGCGGCTGGTAGCCGAGATAGGAGAAGACGACGGTGTAGGTGCCGGGCGGCAGGTCGCCGATCGTGTAGTAGCCGGAGTTGTTTGTGGCGGCGCCGCGGCTGGTGCCCTGGATGATAACGTTGGCCTGGAGCAGTGTCTCGCCGGTCTTCGCATCGCGCACATACCCGCTCAGGGAGGCAGTCTCCTGGGCCTTGGCGGGCAGGCTCACGCATGCCAGGGCGACCGCACAGAGGCTGGCGAGAAGGACGGTACGGCGACGGACCATGGAGGCGAGCACCAGTCGAGACAGAGAGAAGTCGAGCGAATGTACCCCTACGTAATGACCGACATTCCCAACAGTCCGAATGGACGTGTGGTGCCTGCCATTCGACGAATCGCCTGTATAGAGTGGGGAGTCAGGACGGAGAGCAACGAGGCAGTAGTGGGGGGATCGAGGACTGCCACGGCTCGTACGGGCGCATGTCCGTTCGAGGACGGAAGGCAATTGCCATACGTCCCGCCCAGAACGATGCTCCAACGATGATGCGTCTCGGGTTGATTCTGCTTTTTCTTTCTGGAATGCCGGCACCGGCCACTGGCGCGACCCTCGCACAGCTCAGCGCTGTGGAGAAACGAGACACCTCCGCCGCCGAGCAGGCGGCGCGCGACTGGCTCCGGCACGTGGACACCGGGGCGTGGGCCGCGGCCTGGAAGGCTCTCGCCCCTGGGGTGCGAGACACCGTGTCGCAGACACAGTGGACCCGGCGGGCATCGGCCCGAGCCCCGATGCTCGGCAATCTGCGCTCGCGTCGCCTCATTCGGGCTCAGCCTCGTGATTCCCTCCCCCAGGTCCCGAAGGCCGGCCCGGTCGTTGTCCTGCGTTACCACTCGACGTACGGGACGGACCTGTACGTCGAGACGCTCCTCGTCGTGCAGACAAGGGAGAAGGGCTGGCAGGTGGCCGGGTACGAGGTCGCCCCTGTGGCGGGCCGGTCGGGGAGGACAGAGGGGCCTTGACGACTGGGCCACCGCACGAGCGGGGTGACTGCCAAGTGGCAGCCACCCCGTCATGCTGGTCGTCGAAATGGCCCAAAACGAGGGACTCAGGCCTCATCCCCGACCAGCGGATACCCAGCCTGCCGCCATCCGGCATAGCCGTCTTCGAAGTCTGTCACGTTCGAGTAGCCCATCTCTTCGAGCGCCTCGGCCGCCGCCGGCGAGGCGTCGCAGTCCGCGTTGGCACAGTACACCACGATGGGCTCGTCCTCGTTGGGCACGAGCGTCTCGACCTGTTCGATGTCGTCGGTCGGGACATTGATGGAGCCCGGAATGTGCTTTGCCTCGTGGGCGTCCCTCGGCAGCGTGTTGATGACGACCGGGGGATGGTCGCTTTCAAGCATGTCTTTGAGGTCGTCGGCGGAGATGGTCGTCAGGGTGTTCGGCATAACTGAAACGGGGGTTGGTGCGTAATGTGTGACGTGAACTCATTCCGGAATGCACTGGTCATAAAACCGTGCCTTCCTGAACGAGATCCTATGTGGAACGGAGCACCGGAGGTGTTACGCGACTTCAAGGATTTTGTGGATGCGGTGGGGATCTGCGGAGTGGGGCAGGCGTTGGGCGCCGTCGGTCGGTTCCAATCATCGCCTCGTTGCCGTCTATGATGCGCTCTGTCCCCCTCTTCCTGGTCGTCCTCAGCTTCCTCTCCGTCGGGCCGGTTCAGGCCCAGGACACGTCCGACGTGGCGTTCCGCGTGCGGATGCCCGACAGCGTCGTGGTGACGGCGTCCCGGACCCCCACGACTACGGCAGAGACCGGGCGCCGCGTGAGCGTCTATACGCAGCAGGAGATCCAGGCACTCTCGGTGAATAGCGTCGACCAGCTGCTCGACGTGGTGGCCGGGATCGACGTGCAGAGCCGCGGGGGATTCGGCGTGCAGAGCGACCTTCGGATGCGAGGGTCGACGTTCAACGGGGTACTCCTCCTGCTCGATGGGGCCCGTATCAACGATCCGTATACCGGACACTTCCTGATGGACCTGCCGGTGCCGCTTTCCGAGATTGCCCGGGTCGAGGTGCTGCACGGCCCCGCCACAGCCCTCTACGGCCCCGACGCGCTCGGCGGCGTGGTGCACCTCATCACGAAGACGGCGCTCCGGAGTGGACGCATGAACAACACAGGCGTTTCGGCCACTGCCGAAGGCCGCTACGGCAAGAACAACCTCTACGATGTCGGGGGCTCGGTTCGGTATGTCGGCTCGAACACGGCCGTGAGCGCGGCGGCCTCGGTGCAGGGCAGCGACGGGCAGCTCCTCCGTCCGCCCGGGCCGGACAGTCTCGCGAATACGGTCCGGACCGACTTTCAGCGCCAGGTGGCCACGGCGGCGGTCACGCGTCGGGTGGGGGAGGCCCTCCTCTACGCGCGGGCCGGAATCGATAACCGCGAGTTCGGTGCCTACCACTACTACACGAATTTCTCCACCGACCGGGCCCGCGAGGCCACCTCCACCTTCTGGTTCCAGAGTCGGCTGAAAAGCGCGGGGGATACGGACACGCCGTGGCAGGTACAAATTGCCGGCAAGCAACACCGAGACCGATACACCTACAACTCCACTTTGTCCGCCAACCGGCACGTAAGCCGCATGCTGAACGTGCAGGGACAGGTGTCGCAAGAGCGTGGCGCCGTTCGGGTCACGGGGGGCGTGTCGGGCGGTCTCCGGGGCGTCAACAGCACCCGAGACGGCGTGCACAGCGACGCCTCGGCGGGTGCATTCGTGAACCTGCGCTGGCGTGCTACGCCACGCCTCACGGTCAATCAGAGCACGCGGGTCGACTACGATCCGGTGTACGGCGTGCAGCCGACGCCTCAGCTTTATCTGGCCTACGAGCTCGGCGTAGTGACCCTCCGGGCCGGGGGCGGTCGGGTCGTGCGCGCCCCGAACTACGTGGAACGGTTTATCGATTCGCCGACCAACCAGGGCAACGAAAATCTCGACGCCGAGACGGCCTGGTCGGGAGAGGTGGGAGGCAATGTGCGACTCCCCGCCGGGCTCTCACTCTCAGTCACCGGGTTTAGACGGACGACCCAAAATTCCATCGACTATTTGAAAAAGCCGGGGGCGTTCGTCTTTCGGGCCCGCAACTTGGACCGGACCACGACGACGGGTTTGGAAACTGAGCTGTCGATGGATCGGCGCGTGGGCAGCGCGAGTGTGCACTTCAACGCAGGATACACGCTACTCGACGCGGCCATCGACGCGAAGTGGCCCGCGAAGCAGTACAAATACGCCCTCACCAACGCCCGGCATCTCGTGCAGGGCAACGCCTCGGTCAACGTGAGGGGCCTCACCTTCAGTGTGCAGGGGCTCTGGAAGGATCGCCTCAAGGACGCCGGACTCGCTACGAATCGATACGGCGTGGTGGATGGCCGCCTCGGCTACCGCACCCAACTCGGCGGTACGCCCCTCACGTTTTCCGTCGAGGTGCGTAACCTCTTCGATCGTGAGTACACCGAGATTTTCGACGCCCCGATGCCGGACCGTACTCTGCTGGTAGGGGCTTCGATTCGGCTGTAGATCGCCTCTTCGGACCGACCGAGCCTCCCACGCACCCCACTGTTCACGTCGATCCTATTCGATCGACTGGATCGTCCACTCGGGCCGCGTGTCGTCGGCATGTTCCCCGAGGTTGGGCCGGTCGCCCGCATGCTGGACGACAAAGGTGCGCGGCCCCAGGGTGGCGAGAGTTGTGGCGTCCCGGGCCGTCAAAAGAGACGATGCGACCGCCACGGTGTGCGTTCCGGTGCTGAGCGGCGGGGTCGCCGAGCCGTAGCCGAGCACCTCCTCTACGCGCACCTCGCAACGTACCGGGTCCGCCGCCGCGTCGCAGGTCGCAATTGTGGCACGGATCCGGGCCGTGCCGGGCGGTGGAGTTTGCGGGCCGGAGAGGGTGTCGGCGTCGGCCGTCGCGGAGTCTGCCGAGGCCGCGGCCGTGTCCTCGTTCTGCTGAGACGTGGTCGTTTCGGGGCCGTCGGTGCCACACGCGCCGAGCAGGGCGCAGAGGAGACCGAGCGCAAGGACGCGCCCGACCAATGGAGCGGAGAGACGAGGCATTGGGCAGGGGGTGAGTAAGGGAGAGGATGGAGGAGGTGGTTACTCCACGACGGTCACTTTGCGGGTGGCTTCGAAGGTCTTCCCCCGCACCTGCACCACGTAGAGGCCACTTGCCAGTTGGGACCCGTCAACGCGGAGATCGAGGGGCCGGTTGGTCGGGACCTCCTCGTTCAGGAGCGTGCGTACCCGCTGCCCGATTGAGTTGTAGACGGCCACAGTCACGGGTTGGGATCTTCGCACGGTGAGCCGCATTGTGGCGATTCCGCGGACGGGGTTGGGGGCGGGCTTCGTGAGGGCGTACGGCCCCGTCGGGGCGAGGGTGACCCGCTGCGGTTCCGAATACTGCGTAGTCCCGTCCGTGTCGGTCTGGCGGAGGCGGAAGGTGTGGCGCCCAGGGGCGAGGTCGTCGGTTACCTCGTACCGGTAGGTCTGAGACGTGCTGGCCGAGCCTCGTCCCGGCACAAAGTCGAGGGAGTCGAAGGGGTCGTCACCCTGCTTGTGCTCGATCGCGAAGCCGGAGTTGTTCGTCTCGCTGGCCGTGGTCCACGTCAGAAGTACCGATTTCCCGTCGACCGTAGCGTCGAAGTCCGTCAGCTCCACTGGAATGGGCTTGCTGATGCTGTAGGTGCCGTTGGCGTGTGTGCCGACGATGACGCGCCCGTCCTCGGCTCGGGCCTGCACCTGGTCCACCACCACGTCGCCAATCTTGGAGGCGCTCTCCTGCGTCCAGCTCGTGTTCGTACCGTCGAGGGCCGTGGTCGAGTACACCCCAATGCTCGTCCCGACGTAGTAGGTGGTCTGGGGCGGATCCAGTCCGCGCTGCGGAAGGATGGCGGCAGAGCGGACCGAAGGGGAGAACCCGTTGTCGGCCCCGAGATTTCCCTCCACCGCCGTCCAGCTTGATCCTCCGTCCGTGCTGTAGAAGAGGCTCTTGACCCCGTAATTCGAGAAGACGACCATCACCGAGTCGCTGCTCGCCGGGTCCACGGCGATGCTGCTCACGTACCCGTTGGAGGGGAAGTTCGTCCCCGTTACGTCCGTCGGGGTCGTGGCCGCATCCGTCGTGTCGGCATGAGGGAGCTTTTTGAGGGTCCCCTGGCCGGTACCGTAGTAGAGGACATGCGCGTCGTTTTGGGCCGAGACGCCGAAGGCCGTGATATTCTGCCCGGAGACCTGTGCCCCCGTCAGTTCGGTCCAGCCGCTCGACGGGCTGTCTTCGAGATCGTTGTTGCGCCACAGGTTACTGCCCGCTGGGTAGTACATCACGTTGGCGGCCGCGGGGTCCAGCGCGAAGGGATTGATGAAGAGCTGGCCGCTGGCGGACGGAGGAGTGACCTCCACGAAGTTCTGATAGACGCCATTCTCATCGTAGATTAGACGGAAGACGGGACCGTTCTGCGTCGACACGTAGCGCGAAGTGCTATCGTCGGTCGCATTGTTGGTGAGGGCGCAGGGGCCGCCGTCGCCCCCCGCCAGTTGTTGCCACGGGTCCGACACGCTGCCGGAGGCAGTGGTCCAGGTGCCATTGTCCTGCATGCCGCCCGCAATGCGGGCCCGCTCGGTCAGTCCGTCGGGGTGCGGGAACTGGCAGACGGCGTAAAACTGGGTGGTGAAGTAGCCATTGTTGAGGTCATTCCACAGGACGGATCCGTCGCCCGCCTCGCCGGTGTCTCCGGCGCGGTTGTTGTCCGTGCGGTGGATGCCGCCGTCGCTGCCCACGTACATCACGTCGCCGTTGCCGGGCTCGAAGGCGAGGGCGTGCTGGTCGGGGTGGTGCGGGGCACTGCCCGTGGGATCGTACGGGGCAAACTTGCCCCGTGGATTGTTCGGATCGTGCGTGTAGCCACCGATCCAGGTGTTGCCGTTGGTAGAGTCAGCCGACACGTCGAGCCGCCAGAGATTGCGCCCACCCACGAAGACGAGATTACTGCTGTCCGGGTGCACCGCGGCGATCAGGTCGTAGCCATTCTGCGAGTTGAAGGTGCCGGTCAGGCCCTCGTCGCGGTCAGGCAGGTACTCTGTGGAGTCGGACCAGGTGTCGGTGTCGCGATCGTACATCCAGAGCTCGTGCCCGTTGGGGCCGGAGCCACTGGCCTTCGTGAGGGCCCACACCTCCGTTTCGTCGGAGGGATTTATGGCAAGGACCGTGCGCTGAAATGAGGAGGTCGGCCAGCCGTCTGGGGTGATCTCCGTCCAGCTTCCAGGATCTCCCGTCGAGGACATGAAAAGTCCGCTCTGGGCTCCCCCGCTACTGAGAGCGGCGTAGGCCACTCCGCCGGACGTCACAGCGACATCCGTGAACGCTGCGAAGCTGCCGGTGCCATTCGGATCACTCCGGAGAACCGCCGTCCAGGTACTTCCGCCGTCCATGCTACGCTGGATGCGACCGTAGGTGGCGACGTACACCTCCGAGTCGGTTCCCTCCGACCCGTCCGTAGGGGCCGACGGATCGACCTCTACGGCCCAGGTGTAGTCGAAAAATCGGTCGAAGCTCGGCACGCTGCCGGTAGTGCTGGAGAGCAGGGTCCAGCTCTGCCCCCCGTCGACCGATTTGTAAATGCCGTTGCCGCGGTAGAATGCGCCCCCACCTCCGAGGGCCGAGTTGCCAATGTACTCCCCCGTCCCGGCGAACCACACGTCCTGCCGCCCGGAGCGGGTGTCCTGGTCGAGAGCCGTGACGTTGGGCCGCTGGTCCGGATCGAACGTGCGGGTCCAGGTGGTGCCGCCGTCCGTAGTGCGCCACATGCCGCCCGAGACACCCCCCGCGAGAATTGTCTGATGGGTCGCGTCGCTCACGTCGATCTCAAGGGCCCGCGACCGCCCGCCTACGTTCGACGGGCCGCGGCGCTGCCAGCTGCTGGCCCCCGCCTTTCCGAGGGACTCTGGCATCCGGTCGGCGAACGCGAGTTCCTTTTTCCGCACGTTCTTGGGGATCTGCCCGGTTGCGGGGTCGCGGAGGCGGCGGAGTTCATAGTTGCGCCGGGCGTTGGGATCTTCCGCCGTGCTACGGGTCGCCGCCTGGGTTATCTTTTCTACCGAGGGCGTCGTCGGCGGGGCCTTCGAGGACGGCCATGCCATCCATACTCCAACCGCGAGGACTATGAGAAGGAGACCAGACGAGACGAGACGGGTCCGCGTAGACATAGCACTTGTGGCGGAAGGGTGCGAAAATGGAGGTGGATGCAGAAAAGGGAAACCTCAGACCGGACGGCCCTGGCAGCGTCTCCAGACGGGCATCCAATCGTACGCCTCCGGGCTGAAGTGGAGCAAAAAGTAGGCTGAAAATAAAGGAAATGTCAACCGGGGGCGAGGGAGGGCGGAGTCCCCAGACTTCAATCACGAGGGCCATGACGAGGCCAAACGTGAGAGTACGCGTTAGCGGAGACGTGGAAGTGGGGACGGATTGTGGAGGGCACGGAGGACAGGGTTCCGTTGGGGGACTGCTCGCCGAGGAATCAAAACAGGTCAGTGAGCAACAGGATGCCGACCAGGCCCATCAGGAAGAGCATGGGAGCCCCGCCATCGTCGGGGGATTCGTCGGGTGAGGAGGAGGCCGCGGAGGTGTCCCCGAACGCCTTTGGGGGATGCTCCGCCGGAGAGGGCCCCGTCGCGTCTCCATGCGTCCGCATGCGCGACAGGACAACGCCCCGCAGCGACGCAACCTCGGCCAGCGCCGGGATCTGGTCGATGGGGAACCGCCCCGACACCGCTCGTCCAGCGATCGCCGCGTCCTTGAGCCCGAGGGCCTTCAGGTCCGCCCGCAGCTGTCGAGCCTCCGTCATGGCGATGGCGTCGATCACGACGTGCCCGTCGGCAACGCGAGCAGCGGCGACGCTCGGGGAGAACGTGTCGCCGCCCCGCCGCTGGAACGCCCGGTACTCATGATACAGAATCAGGAGCTCCAGCCCGGCCTTGGCAAGCGGGCCGTCCTTACCGGTCATGTCGGGGCCATGGAAGTCCTTCAGGGCCTCGGCCCGAATGCTGTCGGACGGCTGCTGGGCTGCCGTAGGGAGGGGCGCCCACGCAAGGAGCAGAAGGCCGGTCAGGCCCGCGGCGATCGAGGAGAGGGGGGACGACGAGAGCATGGGCCGAGAGGGGATTGGGGAAAGGGAATAGTCGAAGTCACCGGACGCGGACGAACTTTCGGGTCGCCGAAAAGGTCTCGCCGTCCACGCGGAGGAAGTACACGCCGCTCTGGAGGTCGGGCCCCATCGTGAGGGTCGTTGGATCGTTGGCCCCCATCGGCCCGTCGTGGAGCAGGGCTACGCGCTGGCCGAGCACATTGTACACGCCGACGCGCACATCCTGTGCCGCCCGTACGGTCACCGTGGCGGTGCCCGCGTTTGAGACCGGGTTTGGGGACACTGAAGAGACACTGTATCGGCCGGAGAGGGTCCGCTCAACGGTCAGCTCTGCGCTGTAGGTGGTGGACCCGTCAAGGTCCTCCTGCCGCAGCCGAAACGTATGCGAACCGGGCCTGAGGGCCTCCGTCTGGTAGCGGTATGTGCGCGACTCGCTAGTCGTACCGCCGCCGTCCTTGTAGGCAATTGTTTCAAATGTTCCGCCTGCGCGCTTGTGCTCGATTCCGAACCCTGCGTTGTTAGTCTCGCTGGCCGTCGTCCAGGTGAGTATGACCGTCCTTCCCTGCAGGGTAGCGTCGAAGCGGGCGAGCTCCACCGGCAGGGCCGCGGCGGTGGCCTTCACAAAGCCATGCCCGCTCCAGGGATCCACCCCCGAGGCTACGGATTCGAAGTTCCCGTCTCGTTTCTGACGAAGCGTCACGTCCTCCGCGTTCGACTCCAGTTGGTTGTAGACGTCTGTAGGGGAGAAGCCGGGATTCGCCTCCTGAATGAGTGCCGCGATGGCCGCGACATTCGGGGCCGCCGCCGAGGTCCCGAAAAAGTTCGGGTGTGGATCGGAGTCATTGAGGCCGATGTCGGACCCGAAGAAGGTATTGTCAATGGCATCCGTCCCAGTGACGTCGGGCTTCTGGCGGGTTTGCGGGGTAGGGTACGGGGTCCCGGTCTGATCGAACAGAATCGGAATTCCTCCCTTCGAGGAAAAGGACTCCAGCACGGCTGGGTCGGCGTTGTCGTTGAACGCCTCGGTGTTGAAGAACGGCGCTGCGCCAACGGCCATCGCATTCTCGGCCATGGGGTGCCCATAAATTGTGGGACCGAGCGTATCGTACTCCTTCACGTCGAAGTCGCTTCCGGAGTAGATGTACTTCACCTCGTCGGGATCGGGGCCCGCTGCCTTCTCGATGACGACGTGAAACGTCGAGTCTGCCACCCCGTCCTGGTTGGCGTCGATGTTTCCATTATTCGTATGCTCAAGGACACCCTCGAAGGGGATGCCATTGCCGTCGAGGTCGCTGTTTCGGGCCGACTGAGAAACAATCCCGAGGGTGTCGTTGACGATTGCTACGTCGATGTCGGTATCTGCGGGGGCCGATCCTTCGACTACAGCAGACGGGTCGGTCCACTGGAGAGTAAAGATGCGGAAGGTCCCGCCCTCCTGAATTGTGATTTTCTGGAGGGTGTCGACCCTGCTGTCCGACGGGTCGAAGTCGTGGCTAACCGAACTGCTGCTGATGACCCCCGAGTTTCCAGAGTTGCGGTAGGGGGCCTCGTAGGAGTTTTGCCCGTCGTTACCGGCGGAGGAGAAGTACGGGATCCCTTCGTTGACGACGCTGTCGACGACGTTCGTCACGGGTCCGTCCTGGTAGAAGGGCTCGATGTTGTACCGGATGTCATCGACGAGGAGGGTACAGTCGCCTTTCGCGGGGTCGGCGAGGTCGCGGATGCCATTCACGAAGCCCGCGAGCCCGCCGAAGGCGGTGTGGAAGCCGAGTTCGGCGCCGGGAGCAATGTCGTGGATGAGCTGGAGCATGGCCCGCCCCTCGTCCGTCGGGCTGGGAGTCGAGCCGTCGTAGTCCTCGAGAACGTCGACGGGCGTCGTTCGCCCATCCGGGTTCCCACTGCCGGGAAGGTCCCCCGACTGAATGTCGTCGGACGCCGAGGTCGACGTGTTCGCGGTGTCGTAGCTGTCCGACAGGACGCACACCTTCTCCCCGCTGCCGTCCACGTTCAGGTCGGTCCGGCCCTGGTAGGCCCGATGGGACGTGTCGGCCTCCGAGCCCACGCTCCCAACGTGCGTCTGAGCGTAGGCCAGCATCATGCCCCGGAGCGACGGGAGCTGGGCCGCGTCCTTGAGCGAGGAGATGGGCAGGCGTCCCGAGACGACGGATCCGGTTGCTGCGCCCGCCCGTAGCCCGAGGCCGCGAAGGTCGGCCCACAGGCCGTGTCGTCCCTCCGCCGCGATGGCGTTGACGGTCACGAACCGCCCGTCGGCGGAAATGGGGGCGTAGTACTGGGCCCGCAGGCCCTGATGGGTCTGTTTGCCAAGCAAACGCTGTACCCCAGTGGGCCCCTTTGCCTGGTGCTGGTAGTAGAGCGTGGCGAGGACGCGCCCGATTTTCGACATCGGGCCGTCCTTGCCGCTTAGGTCGTCCCCCCGGAACGCTCGCCTCGCCTGTTTCCGGACCGCCGGGGGCGCGGCCTGCACCTGCGGAGCGATCCGGGCCGGAGCGTCTGGGACCACCGACCCCGAGGGGGGCGACACCTGCGCGGAGGCGGGGGCGGCCCCGAGCAGCGCCGCCATGACGCCAGCGAGGAGCGGAGACACGAGGCGGGAAGGGAAAAGGGAGACAGTCATGACGCGTAGAGGATGAAGACGGAGAGAAGGGAGTCGTAAAAGATTGGGTCTGTTCCACAGAGCATCAAGGCGTCGCTCCAGGGAGCAGGGCGATTGCAGGTTCGACGTTTCGTCGAGTGAAGGCAGTCCCCCTGCCTCCGGTCGTCGGGATCCTACTCGGGAGTCGCGGGCGAGAGGGGCGTGGAGGAAAGGGCAAGGAAAGGGCGCCTCAACGCTCAGCTCCACGCAATGGGGAACGGCTGTGAGAGAGTGAGGAGGGGCGAAGGGAACGCCAGTCGCCGCTTAATTGAGGCGGTTTCCGAGCGCCCGGGCCCGACGCCTGCTCATGGCGAGGGGCGCGTCGCGGCCCTCGACGAACACCTCGTGGGTGCGGTTGGCGGCCCGCTTCACGTGGACGACACGGTCCACGTTGACGATGGTGGAGCGGTGGATGTGGACGAAGTGGGCGTCGGGCAGTCGGTCGGTCCACTCCGCCAGCGTCGCGGAGGCGAGGACCGTGTCGTCGTCGGCGAGGTGGAGCTCAGTGTAGTTGCCCGCCGCCTCGATGAACACGATCTCGCGGATGCGGATGAAGCGAGGACGGCGGCCGTCCTCGTAGAAGAATACGTCGTTGTATTGGAAAGTGTCCGGGTCGGTCTCGTCGTCCGATTCGGGCAGGGCCGTGTCCGCCTGACGGGCGCGGCGGAGGGCCTCGGCGAGGCGGTCCGGGTCGACGGGCTTGAGCAGGTAATCGAGCGCGTTCACGTCGAAGGCGCGAATCGCGTACTCGTCGTAGGCGGTGACGAAGACCACCTGCACGGGGGCGTCGATGCGGTCGAGTAGGTCGAACCCCGTCTCGCCCCGCATTTGCACGTCGAGCAGGACCACGTCGGGTGCCTCCGTGCGGATCTGTTCGGCGGCCGCGGCGTCCACGCTTCCGGCCTCGCCCGCCACCACGACGTCCTCCACCTTGTCCAGAGCGCTACGGAGGGCGTTTCGGGCGAGCCGCTCGTCGTCGACGATGAGGACCTGGAGCGTGCTACTCATGACAATCGAGGACATCGGTGTCGATGTCGATACGGACGCACACCCACCCGTCCTCCTCGTTGATCGTGAACCGGTGACGGTCGGGATACTGCGTCTGGAGGCGGGTGCGGACATTGTCGAGCCCAGTGTCGGTGCTCTGGGTAGAAGTGGGCTCGTCGCGCCAGTGGCCGGTATTGGCCACCTCGACAGCGAGTGTGTCGTCGATGCACCGTCCGGTGACCTGGACGCGGAGTGGCTGGGGGCTCGTGCGCTGGCCGTGCTTCACGGCGTTCTCTACGAGGGGGAGCACCAAGAAGGACGGCACCACGCGGCGGCCTGCCTCGTCGTCCAGGTCGATCTCGACCTGCAGACCGTCCTCGAAGCGAATCATCTCGACAGCAAGGTAGTGCCCGGCGGCCTCGAACTCGTCGCGGAGCGGGGCCTGGAGGTCGTCCTCGTCGAGCAGCGTGTAGCGGAGGAAGCCCGAGAGTTCGCGCACGGCCGTCTTCACGCGCTGGGGATTCTCGTCGGCCAGGGCGCCGATGGTGTTGAGGGCG
>JBDGQN010000065.1:0-7990 GCA_042219055.1 Salinibacter sp.
CCGAAAACCGGGCGTGGCCGCGGCTCGGGGCGCAGGTCAACTCCATGACGCTCGCGCCGGAGGTCATCCTCGCCAACGAGCTCGAGATTCCGTGTGCCGGGCTCGTGGTGGGGCACAAGTACTCAATTCCTGACCGCGACCCACCGGCAGAAGAAGCCCTTTCGTCCACGCTCGATCGCTCGCGCGAGGAGCAGGAACGAATTGTGATGGCCTTTCTGCGGGAGGCCGATCCCGTGGACTTTCCGAACACGATCTACCGCTTCGACACCGATGAGTAGCTCCGGGACGACCGGTCAGTTCGAGACAGCGGGGGAGGTGCGGCGCTACGTCGCCGGGCGGCTGTCCGACTTTGAGCCGGCGGGGGCGCCAACTCGCCTTCCGGGAGGGAATCTGAACCTTGTCTGGCGTGTGCCGGGGGCGGATCGGTCCCTCATCGTCAAATACGCGCCCCCCTACATTGCCGCAGACCCGGACACGCCCCTCGACCCAGGTCGTCTGCGGATCGAGGCCCGGTGCCTGAAGGCGCTCTCCCCCGACGGACGGTTGGTGCCCGTGACGAAGTCCGGGGTGCACGTTCCGCGTCCGGTGGACGTGAAGGAGGAGATTCCCGTTCTCATCATGGAGGACCTTGGCGACGTGCCGTCGTTCGATCAGTGGCTCCGGGACGCGGATCCAGAGACGCTCGACGCGAAGGCCGCGGCATACGGGCGGCGGCTGGGGCGTGTCCTCGGGCGGCTCCACGCAACGACATGCGACGACAACCACTCCGCCGACGTTTTCGACAACCGGCCCATGCAGGAGACGCGCCTCGCGGTGCAGTACCGGAACGTGGCCGACATGCTACGGACGGGCGGCGTGGACGACGCCGAGACGCTCGGGACCCGCGCTGAGTCGTTGGGGAAGACGCTCTTAGAATCGGGCCGCTGCCTCACGATGGGCGACCTGTGGCCGTCGTCGGTTCTCGTTACGGAGGAGGGGCTGCGTCTCATTGACTGGGAGCTGGCCCACTACGGGCGTCCGCTCCAGGACGTGGCCCACTGGCTCGCCCATCTATGGATGCAGGCGCATCGAGCCCCGTCCGCTGCCGTCGCGGATGCCGTTGGCGAAGTGCGGACGGCCTTTCTGGGGGCCTATTGTGAGGCGCTCGGCGAGTCGAACGAGGCTCTGTGGGACGAGTGGGAGAAGCGTGACGCGGCGGTGCATTTCGGCGCTGAGCTTCTGGTGCGGGCCGTAGGGCCGTTCCAGGCGGGATACGTCTATGCCGGGCTTGCGCCCGATCATCCGGCGGTGCAGGAGGCCGTGATGACGGCGGTTGAGCACCTTCGGTGCCCCCACGACATCGGCGCGTCTCTCCTGCGGCCGGGACGGTAACCCCTACCGCACGTCCTTCGGGACATTCGCGGTTGTTCTTCTCGACTTGTTAGAAACGACAGGTTGCCGCGCAGCTTAAAGAGGCCAGCATTGTACGCCGGGTCGGTTCTTCTGAATAAACGCCTTGTTGGCTGCTTCCATGACGGCTGTCCTGATCTCTCGAACGTCCCTCCTCGTCCGATCTCTTCTCGCCGGAGCGTTTCTCCTGATTTGGGGGGGACCAGTTGCGGCCCTGGCCCAGCCGGACACCACGCAGATCGACGAAACGACCGATCCCCTGGTCGAAACGGACACCGTCAAAAAGGATGTCCCCTTCGTGGCGACCGAGCGACGAGTGGCCCGACGGATGTTAGAGCTGGCGGGGGTCACCGAAGAGGACGTCGTGTACGACCTGGGAAGTGGCGATGGACGCATTCCCATCATTGCCGCGAAGACCTTCGGGGCTCGGGGCGTCGGGATTGAGATCGACCCGGAATTGGTAGCCAAGTCTCGGAAGCAGGCCCGTGCTGCTGGCGTTGCCGATCAGGTCGAGTTTCGTCGGAAGGACTTGTTCAAGACCGACCTCAGTGACGCAACGGTCGTCACGCTCTACCTCTGGCCGAGGATCAACCTCAAATTGCGGCCGCAGCTGCTCCGAGAGCTGGATCCGGGCGACCGTATCGTGTCCCACGACTTTCGGATGGGGGACTGGAAACCGGACCGCACGGTGAAGGCGGGCAAGGACAAGACCGGTACCGCCACCCTTTACCTCTGGACGGTTCCCAAAGAGATTCCGAGCCGCCTGCTGGAGACGGCCGATGAGATGCCCTAACCCGGATTCTCACGGGACGCCGCTGCGGCTTCAGAGGCGACCCAGTCGCTGTATCGCCTGCGGCGCGCATATGGCATCTTGAACCGCCTCCTGTGCCTCGCTACGCCTCTCGTGAGAAAACCGGGCTAATGTCGTTTTCGAATCATGGGGTCGTACTGATCCGCGTCAGGGCTGCCCTCTTGCGGGGCTGTTCGCCCCTTGAATGCGCCGAACGGAAAATTGGAGCATGTATGGCATGAGGGGGCATTGCCGTCGTGGAGGCTCGAAAATTGCCTCGTCCCACCCCGACCTCACAAGTGCAGCCTCAACCGGTCTCTTCTGGGAAAAAGTTCTCCGGATTTGACAGAAGAGATTGTCCCGGAGAGATTGCCCCACTACTGTCGACTTCGGTGGATTCGGGGAGATTTCTCGACTCCGCTACGCTACGCTCGAAATGACTCTACCTCAAAGAAATTGCTTGAGACTGTACGAGGCGGAGAGAAGGAGGCCGCTGTACGGAACAGAAAGGTTGGGACCCGCAGAATGGACGACTACCGCAAATTCAGATCGGGCACCGGCACGGGCTCCCCCGTCTCCATGTCCACCCACACGAGCACCGCCGTGCCGACTGCCATCCGCTCGCCCGACTCGGTGAGGACCGCGTCGTAGACGTTCTGCAGGCTTGACTGCCCGGGCGGAGAGGCATACACGTCGATCGTAAGCGTGGCCGGATGGACGAGCGGCTGCTTGAACTCGCACGACGCTTCGGCGAGCACCGGTCCCGATGCGGTAAAGAGGGGTCCACCGAGCGTGGCGCCGAGCCAGTCGACCCGCGCCTCCTCAAAGTACGTAAAGAAGCGGCTGTTGTTGACGTGACCGCCCGCGTCCATGTCGCCCCACCGCACCGCGATCTCGGTCGTATGCACGTGCTGGGCGTTGTCGGGAAGTGGCTCTGGGTCGGAGACCATGAACGTGCTTCCAGGTTCAGTGCACGGAGCTGGTGTCATCGAAGAGAAACGGCAATCTCGAGGACTCATACTAAATGCCGAGGTTCACTGTACATCTTTATCGGAACGTGAAAGTCGCGAGGCGCGCCTCGCGACAGACATTCCTTCCCTGACAGGACGAATGAATGTACACCGATCCTCGATAACTGGTATCAGGTCATGAGGAGCGAGTCACGAGTTTTCGATTGGGGCCGATCGTTCACGACGACACCGAGGAAACGATTCACGGAAGCGCTGGCACGGGCACGCCATCAATCTTCGAGCCCACTCCCCACTCCAAAACCCCCGCTCCAAAATCAGTACAGTGCCATGTCGAACGTACGGCGATGCTCCTGGGTGAGGGGGTGCTTCTCGCCGAGCAGCGTAAAGAGGGCGATACAGGCCTTTCGGGCGCCGTCATCGTCGTAGTCGCGGTCTGTGCGCACCACGTCGATGAAATGCTGGAGGGCGGTCTCGAGGTCTCGGTCGTCCAGCGCCTCGATGGCCGCCACGTATGTGTCCTTTACGCCGTTCTCCGGGAGGGACGAGGGATCGTCTCCCCGCTCCAGGAGATGAGTGATCGTCCGGACGCTTTCACGCGCCTGACGGAGATCCGGGTCCGCCACATCCGCCTCATTGGCCAGTACCTGGGCACGGTCAGGATCTTTGAACGCCAGCGCCCGCGCCATGAGGGCCTGCGCCGCGTCGTGGTCGGGATTGTCCTCCAGCACGGGCCAGAGCAGGTGCTCGGCCTCCTGGTGGTTTCCCTGCTCGAGCGCATCCGTGGCCTGCTCAATGCGACTTTTCTCCTCGCTCGGGAGGTTCTCGTCGAGCCAGTCGCGGAGTTGGTGCTCGGGCTTGACGCCGGTAAACTCGGCCTCCACCTCGCCGTCCACGAACAGCTTGACCGCGGGGATGCCGCGGACGCCGTACTGCTGGGCCGCCGCTCCGTTGTCGTCGACGTTCACCTTCACGAGGCCCCAGTCGTCGGCCTCCTCGGCCAGCGACTCCAGCACTGGACTCAACTGTCGGCAGGGGCCGCACCATGGGGCCCAGAAATCTACGAGCACCGGCTCGTCTGCACTCGCGTCGATGACATCGGTCTGAAAGTCATTCACCTCGTAGGACATAGCAGGAAAAGAACTGGTGGCAAGAGGCGACAATGAACCTGTTATTTTGACGCATCGGCCCCCAAATGATTCCGGCCTCCACGAGAGTTTCGAACGTAGAGCGGGCCCATCGTGTCCGCGGGGAGAGGAGGCGAGGAGTCATTCCCCGTTTCGAAGACGGCCCGGCCGTGTGCGGACGTCACCGTCCGAAGAGGGAGGAAGGCCGTTCGGGGGGGCGGAAAAAGGGGCCGCGGGCGGCCGGAATGATGTGGTCCGCCAGCAGACGCAGGAGCTGTTCGTTGTGATCGTCGCTGCCGCGGCGGCGGGGGCGGAGCGATGAGGTGCAGACCACCACGAGATTGAGTCGTGGGACGACGAAGATGTACTGCCCGCCGTAGCCCCAGGCGAAGGCGACGCGCTCCCCGCCGAGCCGGTGGGTAAACCAAAGGTAGCCGTACCGATGGCCGTGGTAGGTGGAGCGCACGTAGGTTCGCCAGGAGCGCGTAATCCAGTCCGGCGGAAGAATCTGTCGTCCCCGGAATCGTCCGTTGTTCAGGTAGAGCTGGCCGAACCGCAGCATGGCCCGCGGCGTGAGGGCCATGTTGTTGCCGCCGAAGTAGCGGCCCTGCGGGCTTTGCTGCCAGCTCCGGATGCGCACGCCGAGGGGATCAAAGAGATGCTCCTGCGCGAAGGCGCGGAGCGGCTGGCCCGTGGCTTTGGACAAGACCGCTCCCAGGACGTGCGTATTGCCGGTGCTGTAGATCATCTCGCCGCCGGGGCGGTCCACCATCGGGCGCCGCAGGGCGTCGGCCACCCAGTTGTCGCTTGACACCCACTCTCCGTAATTGTCAAAGCTCGTCGATTCGAGACCGGTTTGCTGGGTGAGCAGGTGGTGAATCGTGATGCGCTGCTTGCGCGGAGCTTTGGCCAGGAGGGCGGGAAAGAACGGGCCGATGGGCTGGGTGACGCGTTCGAGGGCCCCGTTTGCGAGGGCGATGCCGGTGAGGGCACTCAGCACGCTTTTGCTGGCGGACTTCAGGTTGGCGGGGCGATCGGGTCTGCCCGTGCCGAAGTAGACCTCGGCGACCGTCGTGGTCCCCCGGGCCACGAGCAGGCTGGTGAGCGGCGGGGCCCGATCGGCGGCGCGGTCGACGGCTTCGGCTAGGGCGAAGGCGTCGAAGCCGTAGTTGCCGAGTGGGTGGGCCCGCCAGGTCACCGTTTTCGCTTCGGACTGGCCCTGGGCCGGTTGGGGGAGAAAAAGGAGACCGGCGAGTACGACGAGCACCATTCCGACTGCAGTCCGGCTCCCAGCCTCGGGCGCCATTCCGGGAAGCGGAACCACGGAAATAGCAAATTGGTGGATGGGCTGAACGACCTTCGCGTACATCCCTCTCCGCGTCGTGTTCGTTCGCTCGTGATTCGTGTTCGTCATGGAGGCGAGCCCCCTTCGCGAAGAGGTCGCCCCCGAGCGCTCGTCCGTTGACAGTGGGACGCTGGAGCAGGTCGTGAGACTGGCCGTCGAGTCGGCCCGGGAAGGCCGCAAGGCGGGCACCATCCTCACGGTAGGAGACGCCGATGCGGGCCGTATCGCAGCCCATGATTCTCGACCCGCTGGCCGGCCACGACGACACGTCCGTAGATCGCCTCGACACCCGCGAGACTCTAAAAGAGCTCGCTCTGCTGGACGGAGCCTTCGTCACCTCTGACGAGGGCGTCGCCGAGGTAGATCAACGAGAAAGACCCCGGCTCCGCGCTTCACCAGAGGGCACCCTGTGGGACTCAGTTGTCGGCTCGTGGCGGCCTGAGAGGCATCGGTCAGAACGAGGTGCGTATTTTGCCATTCGGGAAGGGCGAACATACCTTAGGGAACGCCATCAATATTCCGCACCGGTTTTGATCTCGTCATGTCTTTTTTCTTGAAGAGGCGCGTCTTTGGCCTCACGCTCCTCCTTGCGGGTCTTACCCTGAGCCTATCGGCCTGGACGACCGGGCCAGATTCGGCGCCGGGCGCTCGGTCCGTCGGAACGCACGTCTCCACTCCCGTTCCCGAGTACGCCGCGAACGGCATGGTCGTCTCCGCCAAGCGACGGGCGTCGGAGGCCGGCGTCAAGATGCTCAAGAAGGGGGGCAATGCTGTCGACGCCGCCGTAGCCACCGGCTTTGCGCTCGCCGTAGTGCATCCCTGGGCCGGCAACATCGGCGGGGGCGGCTTCATGGTCATTCGGATGCCCGACGGATCGGTCACCACCATCGACCACCGCGAAGAGGCACCGAGCGGGGCCACGCAGAACGTCTATCTCGATGAACAGGGCAACGTCATAAGCAAGCGCAGCGAGCGAGGATACCTCGCCTCCGGCGTGCCCGGCACCGTGGCGGGGCTGCTGAAGGCCCTCGAAAAATACGGCACGCTCGACCGCGAGACCGTGATGGCCCCGGCCATTCGGCTCGCCCGGGAGGGCTTCCCCCTGCCCCACTCTCTCGCGCAGGACCTGAACGAGACCTACGACGAGTTTGCCCGGTTTCCCTCGGCCAAGAAGTACTTCACAAAGGGCGACTCGACGAAGAAATACCGGGCCGGGGAGCGCTTCGTGCAGAAGGACCTCGCGGAGACCCTCGTGCGGATCCGGAATCAGGGCAAGGATGGCTTCTACGAGGGCAAGACGGCCGAGCTCATTGCCGAGCAGTTTCGGGCGAACGGGGGGCTGATCGACAAGCAGGACCTTGCCCAGTACCGGGCCGTCGAGCGCGAGCCGGTGACGGTCAACTACCGCGGGTATGACGTGCACTCGATGGGGCCTCCCTCCTCCGGCGGCGTCGCCATCGCCCAGCTGCTGAACGCCGCCGAGATGAAGCCGATCGGCAAGATGGGCTTCAACTCCAGCGCCACGGTGCACTACATTGGGGAGGCCATGCGGCGGGTCTTTGCCGATCGGGCCAAGTGGCTCGGCGACCCCGATCACGTCAAGGTTCCAACGGAGGGTCTCGTCCAGAAGTCGTACACGCGGCGGCGCATGGCGTCGTTCGACTCCCTCCACATCACGCCCAGCGACTCGGTGAAGGCTGGACAGCCGATGCTGGCGTCCGAGTCGATGGAGACGAGCCACTACTCGGTGGCCGACAGCAGCGGGATGGCCGTGAGCGTGACCACCACGCTCAACAGCGGCTACGGCTCAAAAGTGGTGATTGACGGGGCCGGCTTCTTCATGAACAACGAGATGAACGACTTTGTCCTGAAGCCGGGCGTGCCCAACATCTATGGTCTCTCTGGCACGAAGCGGAACCTGGTGGCGCCGGATCGTCGCATGGTGTCGTCCATGTCGCCGACGATCGTGGAAGATCCACAGGGGCGCCTCTTCATGGTTATTGGGGCGCCGGGCGGCTCCACGATCATCACGACGACGTTCCAGATCATCATGAACGTGATCGATCACGGCATGAACATCCAGCGAGCCATTGCGGCT
Source organism: Salinibacter sp. (assembly GCA_042219055.1). Lineage (GTDB taxonomy): Bacteria > Bacteroidota > Rhodothermia > Rhodothermales > Salinibacteraceae > Salinibacter. The sequence continues at coordinate 7,718 of JBDGQN010000065.1, forward strand.
GGCCGGGTGCACCATCAGTGGAAGCCCCGCGTGCTCAGCTACGAGAAGAATGCTCTTCCGCACGATGTGCGGTGGAACCTTCGGGCACGGGGCTGGCCCGTCACGATGGGCGTGTTCGGGGGCATTCCGCAGTGGGGACGCGCGCAGGGCCTCCGCATCAAGCACCCAGACCGGAAGGGACAGGAGCGCACCTTCTACGGCAGTTCGGATCCGCGGGGAACGGGGGCGGCGGTAGGATTTTAAGAGTGCGTAGTTCGTATTTCGTATTGCGTA
>JBDGQN010000066.1:0-2862 GCA_042219055.1 Salinibacter sp.
TGTTGCGCGGCACCGTGATGTTGACGTTGAAGGTGCCGTACTCCAGGTAGTACTCGCCCTGGCCCAGGTACGGGAGCGGGTTCCAGCCGTGCACGTCGTCGTAGACGTACATGCGAGGGTACCACTGGGCGAACTGGTAGACCGTGCCCTGGTCCACCTGGAGGCGGCCGTGGCGGTCGGCCCCGTACTTCGGCAGCGTGTATTCGAAGTCGAACGAGAGCTGGAGGCTATCGCCGGAGGCCAGCGGCTCGGTAAGCGACACGCGCATTCGGGTGCCGTTGATCAGCGTGTCGGGCGTCGTCGTCTCGTCGCCGCGCTGGATGCGCAGGTTGGAGAGGTCGTACCCGGCGCCTTCGAAGAAGCCGCTGAAGCGGGCGTCCGACGGCACGGCGGCCGCGCCTCGGCTGCCGGGCTTGAAGTAGTTCTGCTCGAGTTGCACCCAGAGCCGTTCCAGGGCCTCGGGGGCGTTGTTGGTGTACGTGATCGTTTCGGTGCCCGTCACCCGATTGGAGGCCGTGTCAAGCTCGACGTCGATCTGGTAGTCGACCGTCTGTTGCCAGTACTCCTCGCCCGGGGTGCCGTCGGCGTTCCGGTACTCGTTCGGGGCGGGGAAGTCGACCGGCTCGAACGATTCGAGGTTGTGCTCGGGGACCTGCTGCGGCATCTGCTGGGCGAGGCCCGACGCCGGACCGAGGAGGACGGGAAGAAGCGCCACGAGCAGGGCGCCGACGAGGGAGCGGAATTGGGACATGGAGGAGGATAGGCGGTGAGGAAATACGCGAAACGTTTTATGATAACCCCTTCGGTCCTGAATTGGAAGCGTGGAGAAGTTAAAGGGGTATTAGAGTTCGCAGTTCGGCTGTCGATCCGGTCTCGAATTGACCAAATGCGTAGACCGGCCATCGACGTGAAAGTGAGATTGAGGGAGGAACTGCACCCCCTCGGACCGGTCGAAAGCGATAGTTCTCTGTCAGCCAGTGACGCACGTTCTCTGTTTTGGAGAGGAATTTGGGCTCCTCCTCGGCGTACGTCTCGAACGTCTTCAGCCAATTGCGACCGCCTCGTCGTCGCCGTAACAAAACGAGTCCCGAGCAGCGCCATGGATGCCGACGAATTCCGCGAATACGGGCACCGGGTCGTCGACTGGATCGCCGACTACCTCGAAACCGTCGGCGATCGCCCGGTCGTCCCCGACGTCGAGCCCGGCGAGATCCGCGAGCAGTTTCCCGACACCCCGCCCGAGTCCGGCGGGTCGTTCGACGGGCTGATGGAGGACTTCCGCAAGACGATCGTGCCCGGCATGACGCACTGGAACCACCCGGGATGGTTTGCCTACTTCCCGGCCAATCACAGCCCGCCCTCGATCCTCGCTGAGATGTTGACCGCGGCGATGGGGGCACAGTGCATGTCGTGGAAGACCTCGCCGGCGGCCACTGAGCTCGAGCAGGTCGTCATGGGGTGGCTCCAGCAGATGCTCGATCTGCCGGACGGGTTCACCGGTGTCATTCAGGACACCGCCTCGACGTCGACCCTGGTGGCCCTGCTGACCGCCCGCGAGGCCGCTACCGACTGGAACTGGGGCGAGCACGGCGACCGGGACACCCGGCTGACCGTTTACGCCTCGGAGGAGACCCACTCGTCGATCGCCAAAGGCGTCAAGCTCGCGGGCTTCGGCCTCGACAATCTGCGCTCCATCGGCACCGACGAGACCTATGCGATGGACCCGGCGGCGCTCGAGACCGCCATCGAACGGGACGTCGAGAACGGCGCTACACCGGCGTGCGTGGTTGCGACCGTCGGCACGACCTCTTCCACCGCCGTCGACCCCCTTCCGGCCCTCGGGCGACTCTGCGACCACCACGACATCTGGCTGCACGTCGACGCCGCCTACGCGGGCTCCGCGGCCATTCTGCCGGAGAAACGCCACATCCTCGACGGCATCGAGCACGCGGACAGCTTCGTGTTCAACCCCCACAAGTGGTTGATGACGAACTTCGACTGCTCGGCCTACTTTGTCCGCGACGTCGACGCCCTGCTCCACACCTTCCAGCGCGAGGCCGAGTATCTGAAGACCGACGCCGACGCGGAGGCGCCCAACTTTCGGAACTGGGGCATCCAGCTCGGGCGCCGATTTCGGGCCCTGAAGCTGTGGTTCGTGATCCGGGGCTACGGCGTCGAGGGGCTCCGCGAGAGGCTCCGCCGCCACATCGAGCTGGCGAGGGCGTTTCGCGACCGCGTCATCGAAGCCCCGGACTTCGAAATTCTTGCCCCGTCGCCGTTTGGGCTCGTGTGTTTCCGGTATCGACCGGCCGACGGAAGTCTGGGCGGCGACGCGTTGGACGCGCTCAACCAGGACCTCCTCGACCGCGTCAACGACGACGGCAGCGTTGCGCTCACCCACACCCGCCTCGACGGGAACTACACCTTGCGGATGAGCATCGGCCAGTGGATGACCGAACGCGAGGACGTGGAGCGGGCCTGGCGGCTGCTCCGGGACACCGCCGCGGGCCTGGACGCATAGCGGCGTGTCCCCTCGTCGCGCGGAGGCGAGCGTTTTCCGGAGCACACCGGCTCCCATCCGCGACGCCTCGAATGCGGTGTGGGGATTGGACCGTTGGGCCCGCCCCCCGACCGTGGCCGGCAGGCTCAGCCCCGAACGCACGCCCCCGGTGATCGTAGAGTAGAACACCGTTTTGCTCACGTTCTCTCATTCCTTTTCCCGACGCCGACCGCCGCATGCGCCGCATTCCCATCCGCCGTTCCAGCACCCAGACTCAGGTTGATCCCGATCCGGAGGCCGAGCAGCGCATTCTCGAGGGCTTGAACGAGAAGCAGCGTGAGGCCGTGACGACCACCGAGGGA
>JBDGQN010000067.1:0-11147 GCA_042219055.1 Salinibacter sp.
TCGGACTACCTTCTGAAGGTGCTCACCGCCGGAAATTAAATGCGATTGCCCTGCCGGAACCAGTGTCAGTCAGGCCCTCTTCGGTCACAGCGCCGGAGGGCACAAAACCGTTCGGGAGTATGCGCGCCTGTTTGGCGACGCGTTTTGGTCATATTACACGTTCTCGTTCGTGCGCAACCCCTACACCCGGCTCGTGTCGGCGTACGAGTATCTCCGACGCGGCGGGCATCCTGCCTGGCCGGAGAATCAGCAGTTCGGGGAAGAGGTCATCGAGTCGTATGAGGGGTTCCAGCCGTTCGTCTTACAATGGCTTCGACCGAACAGAACGGAGTGGCCCCTTCCACACTTCTATCCCCAGACGCACTTTCTGACGCTGGATGACCAACTGGCAGTTGATTTTTTGGGCCACGTCGAGACGATCGAAGAGGACTTCGCCACGGTTTGTGATCATTTCGGCGTGGAGGCCTCTCTCCCACAGGCAAACGCGACACCCGGCGAGTGTGACCCTCTAGGGGGGTACTACGACTCTGAGGTCGTTATGCAGCGGGTTCAGGAGGTGTATCGATCAGACTTCGAACGCTTCGGGTACTCCAGAGACGTTCCTCAGGCCGAGAAGGCGCCCGAAAGCAGATAGCGGAAAGCGGAAAACCGAAGCACTCGATCCAGAAGCGTCGATTACGGTGCCAGTAGCGGATGATCGCGGATCAGGACCGTTCGGAGGCCGCGAAGCAAACCGCGAAGCGCCGCGTCACGGTTCGGGTCTGACGAGGTCTGAATGGCCAGAAGGCGTCCGACGAGGCTCCACCAGTATGCCAGACGCGACCAAAGATTTCCGAAGTGTTTCTCTACGAACCAGCGGCGGTGCACAGTGAGGGCGCGGCTGTAGCGCTCAGCGTCGAACCGGTTTCGGGAGGAGCGTCGGTGGGTGAGGTGGGCCTCGGGCTGTACGACAAGCCGCGCCTGCCGGTGAATGCGGTAGGACAGGTCCAGATCTTCGAGCATTGAGTAGCCGATGAGTTCCTCGTCGAACCGGTGCTGATTCAAGAGGGAGCGGCGGTACGAGGAGGAGCACCCGCTGAGCCATTCCGTGGTCCGGAGCCCTGAGGCAGTGTCACTGGGAGACGGCTGCTGCGAACTTGTTGCACAGCCGGACAGCAGCACGTGCCCCGAGTCGGCGTGATCCAGCAGGAACAAACGTTGGAGCCATTCCCTGCGGGATGACGACCCGTTTGACGGCCCGAGGATGAGGCCCCCCACCCCGCCCACGTCCGAATGCGTGCGGAAGGTGTCCGAGAGCGTCCCAAAGTAATCGGGATGGACCGTCACGTCGTCGTCGATGAAGTGTACAATCTCGATGGAGGAAGGCAAGCGGTCGAGTGCGGCGTTGCGCTGCCGAGCCAACGACGGCGTGCCCGTGTACGGCCAGTGCACACTTGGGAGTGGAGCGAAGTCCTCGACAAGGGTGCGGGTCCGTGTCCGCTCCTGATCGTTGCTCGCGTCGACCACTGCAAGCAGAAGGTCGATCGACGGCGGGTGCGCTGCGATGCCCTCCAAGGTCTGGGCGAGTTCCTCGGGGCGGTTTCGGGTGCAGATCACGACGGCTTCCGAGGGATTGGGGGTGGGGGATGGCATAGAGAACGAAAGACTACGAGCGGGACAGTTCGGTGCGGATGGCTCCCCAAATGGAGGGGGTGATGCCCGTGAGGATCACTACGCGCCAGCGAATCCAGAGACTGCGAATGGTCAGTGTGGTGGTTGTAGCGACGGCCGCCCCAAGTACGCCGTAATAGTAGATGCCGATAAAGTTGAGCAGAATATTGAGTGTGGCGCAGGCCCCGAAGATGTACGCGGAGGTGCGTTCATGACCCGTGAGGTTGAGCAGGTACAGTTGCGGGCCCATCGCGGCCCCAACCACGAACGCGATCACGAGCACCATCAGGATTGGCACCCCTGCCGTGAACTCGGCCCCGAAGAGCGACAGAATCGGTTCGGCGAGGAGGATAAGACCGAGGGCTCCAATCAGGGTCGGCCAGAAGTACCAGTGTGCAAGGCTTGACACGGTGTCTTGGAGGTCTCCTTCCTCCCCATGGTAGAGGCGTGAGATCTGCGGGGCGGCCACGGCGTCGGCAGCAAAGGTAAAGAACGTGACGACCTGCGCTGTTCGCATCGCAGCAAAATAGATACCCACCTCCTCGGAGTTGATGAGAATGCCAATTAAGAAGATGTCCGTCTTGCTCACGATGAGCTGGGACCCGCTCGTGAGAAGCAAGGGCAAGGCCACGCGCAGCCACCGCCGAGGGCGGCGCTCCATTGCCGAGGAGAAAGCATTCAGCGCCGAGCGAATACGCCATTGCTGGGCGAGCATCAGTGCCAGGAGCACGGCACCGGTGCAGAGGAGCACCGACAGCGGAGACACGAAACCGGTTCCCCAGTAGAGCCCTCCTGCAAGAAGCCCGATGGCGAGGGGCCGAAGCACGTAATTTGGGGCGTACGACCAACCGAAGCGGTCTAGAGCGCGTAGCACCTCCCTCTCAAACGAAAAGAGGCCCATCAGCGGCGTGAGGGCGAAGCCGACGAGGAGAGGGGTGAGCGCCCAATTGCCCGTAGGGACGAGGTGCGCGACGCCCGAGACGAGGAGAGCAAGGCCGCTGGTGCCCACCAGAATAAATCCGCGGCTGGTTTGCAGGAAGCCGCTCAGGAGGCCCGACTCCTGATTCGTGCGGTACTCGGGGACGAAACGGAGCGCGGCGCTGGGAAGCCCCAGTTTCCCGAACTGTGCGAGGAAACTGGTCCAGCTAATCGCGAAGACGTAGGTTCCGTAGCCTCCGGCATTCATCCAGCGGGCCAGTACCACGTGGAGTCCGTAGAGAAGACCGGTCCCCCCTACCCGGATGGCAAACGAGACCAGCGCCCCGCGAGAGAGAGAACGCCAGGACGGTACGCGAAGGGCGTCGAACATGGGGATGGAGCGCAGCGTTAGTTCGTCAGCGCGAACAAAGTAGGGAGGCGGAGCGAGAGGTGCACATTGTGTTGAGGGTTGAGCGTTGAGGGGTTGAGCGTTGAGGGGTTGAGCGTTGAGGGGTTGAGCGTTGGGGGTTGAGGGTTGCGTGTTGGGGCGTGAGCTCCGAGGGTGAAGTGAGGGAGAGGGGGGACGTGGAAGGCAAGCTCGAACTCATGCATCACGCCTTGCACATCACCCGATAGAACACGGCGGGGATCAGGCACTGCGAGAACGGCTCCATTGGGTTATGCCATCTACACCTCAGCGCCGGGTCGTGCACGTGACGACGGTGCATCATCCGGCGGATCCGCGGATTTTCCACAAGCAACTGGCCTCGCTCCGCGATGCGGGCTTCGACGCGCACCTTATTGCCCCCCACGAGTGCGACGAGCAGGTGCAGGGCATCTCCATTCACGCCCTTCCTCGTCCCGACACCCGCGGGCACCGCCTTGCCCTTCAGCCTCAAGTTTTCCGGAGGGCCCGGGCGCTCGACGCCGCGCTGTACCAGGTACACGATCCGGAACTCTTGCCCCTCGCGGGTCTCCTGAAGAGGACGACGGGCGCGACGATCGTCTACGACATGCACGAAAACTACCGGTCGAAAGGCGCACTGCTGGGTCGGGGCCTCCGAGCCCTGGAGCGTTGGGCGTTCCGGTGGCTCGATCACGTACTGATCGCAGAGGAGAGCTACCGATCCATCGTGGGCGACCACCCAGTGCCGCACACTTACATCGGCAATTACTTTCGCCCCATTGGGATTGAGGAGGGAGACGGGACCCTGGAGATCAGTGAGACGCCAATGCGGCTTCTCTACACCGGCACCCTTTCGGCAAGCCGCGGTTTCCGCACGATGATCGATCTCGCCGGGCAGATCCGACGCACCGGTCGTCCCGAAACCCTCGATCTGGTAGGGGTGTGCCACCACGACGACCAGCATGCCTGGGCCGAGAAGCGAATTCGAAGCGAGGGGCTCGGGAAGGTTCTTGAACGGAACGGATGGGACACGTACGTCCAGCCCTCGGCCATGCCGCCGCACTACCGCCGCGCCGACGTGGGACTGGCGCTCTGTGAGTCGCATCCCAACCACGTGGACTCGCTGCCGACAAAGTTCTACGAGTACCTGCACTACGGCCTGCCGTTCATCTGCTCGGATTTCCCATTGTGGCGGCGGTTTGTGGAGCAGCATGGGTGTGGGGCCACCGTGCCGCCCGGAGAGCCGGACGCCGTGCTCGACATACTCGATGCGTGGCAGGCCCATCCCGATCAGTACCGGCAGTACGCCGAGAATGCCCGGGCCGCAGCTCCGCAGTACCGGTGGGAAACGATGGGAAATCGACTCGTCGATCGGTACCGGGCGCTTCTGGGGTCTGAAGAGACCTCCGAGTCTCCACACCTCCATGCGTCGGAGACGAACGACGATCACCGGGCTACGGGTTGATGTCCCGTTCTCGACTCCTACCAGTCCTGAGTGTCAACCCGACGGCCTCCGCCGGGGACGCAAGCGGTCCCCGGCGCTGCGAAGCAAGTACTCTTGGGGTGCTATGTCTTCTTCTGTCCCTTCGGGACGTAATTGTCGTACGTCTCTGGAGGCGACCGACGAGAAGATAGCCTGGAACCGGTAGCGAAGCGGACGTTCCGGGTGCCAGGAGGCCGAAATAGTGGACATCTGAGCACACCTTAAAAGGAGTGGTCTTATCCGGAAACGAAATCACCGGATTACACTGATCTTTTCGATGTCGCCCCGGAACGTCGTGTCCTCCCCCTTGATGCGCACCCGGTAGAGGTAGACGCCCGTGGCCACACGATCTCCGTCTTGGTCCCGCCCGTTCCAGCGCAGCTTGTTCCAGCCCACTCCGAGCGGAAGTTTGAGGTGACGTTCGTCGAACTCGCGTACGAGGCGCCCGGAAAGAGTGTAGATGCGCAGGGTGAAGTCGCTGGGAGGCTTTCGGCCTCCCTCTACCTCGAAAGCGAACGTCGTGTGACTGCGCATAGGGTTCGGGTACGGGTACACATTCTCGATGACCTGCTTCTGCTTTACTCGGAAGCTACCCTGGTACGGCTTCACCGCGTTGCCCTGCGTGTCGGTGGCCTCCACCTTCAGGGTGTACGTCGAGTCCGGGGAGGGCAGGGTTGGCTCCAGGCGTAACCGCAGGGGGTCGGTACTGCCTGAGTCCGGTGGAATAAACTCCAAAGCGTCACTCGCGAAGGGGATGCGTCGGAACAGGGAGCCGAGACCGGGGTCGCGTTCAGGAAGGCCACTTTTTAGGTAGACGTCGACGTGGCTCGTGTCGTCGAGGAGGAGGTTCGGATTGTTGTCCTGGATGAGGATCTCGAAGTTCGGACGGGTCGACACAAAAGGAATCTGAGGCGCCTGGAAGTCTTGTACGTCTTCGGCGGTCGACGGCAGTTCGCGACCGTTGGCGAGCACCCGGATGGAGGGGGGCGTCTCGTCGGGGACCACGTAGAGGTTGCGGACGCTCGTGTTGTTGCTCGGGAGGCGCTCGGGAGGGCCCTCGGCGCTAGCTTCGGTCGTGATTACGTTTGCTCCTGGAAAGTCCGTGCTCGTGAACGAGACCGTGCTCGTGTCCCGTCCGCCATTGGGCGGAAGGGCTGAGAGAGTGTCGGCCGATAACGTATCGGTTGTGTTCGACGCGTCCTCGATCGTGGTCTTCACGTGGACTGGTTCGCTCGCGACCGGGCCAAAGTTGACGACCGGGACGGAGGTGGAGACCTGCTCCCCCTGCCGGAGGGTGTCGCGGAGCGTGCGCAGACCGGACGGGTCCACCACGAGTTCGGGAACGCCGGTGTGCGACACGCTCCATTGTTTCAGTTGTGGCGCCGTGCGGTTCGTCGAGTCCGTGAGGGTGGCGCGGAGGCGGAGGTACGGGTGGGCCTGCGCGTCGATCGAAGAGAGGTCTTGGGTGCCCTGGGCGCCGTTCAGGTCACTGATGAGAACAGTCGAGTCCGCGGTAAGGACATCGAGCGTCACGCGATCTCCCGGATCCGGGGTGGCACCCGACCACTGGAGGGAATCCCATGCGCTGGCGGGTCCGATGCGGGGCGAGAGCGTGGTGCCGGAGGCGTGCGAGAATGAGGGTTCCACCGTCAGGCTGATTTCATTGACCTCGTCCGATTCCGAGGGGGGAGACACGCGCTCAACAGTCTCGTCCGGGTGCCCCTTTCGAGTTTTCAGGGCCCAGACGTGGTTGTAGGTGAGGGTGTCGATGGCCTTCGAGTAGGATTCCTGCGTCGTCGACTGTGTGCCCAGATTTCGGAAGAGCGCCTTCACAGAATCGGGGATGACCGGGCCGCTCTTGCGAGCGAGGTGACGGGTCCGAACGAACACGTAGTCGCCCTCCTGTGGCACATTGTCGAGAAAGGAGGCGAGGGCGTTGACGGCTTCTTGCTGGTCCCCCACGTCATCTTCGAGGTCGTCGCGCAGGTCGTAGGTGGGAAACGACTCGCTATCCCGGACCCTGCCGGTGGTCCCGTTCATCACGAGCACCCCGAAGCCTTTCTGGAGATACTCGTACCGCGAGGTGCCGTCGAGGATGAATCCATTCACGCGGGATCCCTGGCCCCGTTCGGAGAAGACCAGGACGTTGCGGGCATACGTGTCGTATTGCCACGAGCGACCGTTGCGCCGAAGGCGAGTGGAGGCGTTCGCCGAAAATAGACGCCCCCGCTGTTGCCACGACCGGGCAGGGAGGTCAGAATTGACGCGGAACCGGGCGGTGCGCCAGGTCTTTTTCCCGGTCTCCGCCAGTCGGGCACGCCAGTAGTAGGTCTGGTTCGGAGCGAGGCCGGAGGGCTGCCACGTGCCCCGCAGGCCGCTGACCTCGCGCCGCACTTCGCGGCGAGCGGGGGATGAGAAGTCGGGCACCGTGTCGAGCTGGAGCACCACCGGGATGCGGTCGGTCGTCTGGCCGGAAACGGTGAACTCGAGGGTGGGGCGTTCCGAAGAAACGGTGCCGTAGTCGGGGGGAGCGAGGAGCGATACGCCGGTGTCGAACACGACCTGTGTTCGCTCGGCGACGTTGTTTGTCTCCCGCACCTCGTCGTAGGCGTTCTCGGGGTCGACCCGGACGCGGAACGTGTTGGTGCCAACGGCCCGCTCGTCGAGTTCAAACGAAAAAGTGAGCGTCTTTTCGAGGGGGAAGCGGTCGAGGCGGCGCGTGCGACGGACCGTGGACCCGTCTGGACGCTGCCAGGTAAACCGGACGGTAAGACTGTCGGACGGGATGAGCCCGTGATTCTGAATGCGGACGGTCGCGGTGAGCGGGTCGGAGGGGACCGGGGCCGTAGGTTGGATCGAGATGAGGTTCGACGAGACGTGTACGTCGGGCCGGGACGGAAGGGCCATCTTCGTGGCGGGGTCGCCCAGCAGACCGTACTGGAGGAGGGTTTTTCTTCTGCCGAAGTTGGCCTCAAAATCCGCCTTCGCCGAGCGGATGGCCTCGCCGAGCACCCGCATCGTGTCGACGAAAACGCGGCGAATGAGGGCGTCGTTCAGGTGGGCCGACGGTCGAATTGTTCCCAAGGCCGACTCGCCAAAGTGGGCGATCCCCCCATTCAGAGAGCCCTCTCGCGGTGTTCCATCGGGCCGCACCGAGCCCACTACAAGTTGCTCGCCCAGCGACGGCGCACTTTTTTCTTCGAACCGCCCCCCGGCAAAGGAGCCGGTGCGACAACTGAGAGAGATGACGATGGGGAGGCGACCGGCGTTGTCCCACTCCGAAGGCGGGTCCGTCACGATTTCCCACGTCTTCGCGGCGCCGTGTCCGAAGTAGTTGATCCACCCGGCGCCCCGCTGCAGGTCTACAGCGAGAGAGTCCTGAAAGGTATCGTCCAGGGCGTCGTTGACCTTCTTGTAGTACCGAATCGTGTCGGCTCCCGTGTGTACGGGGACCTGCTCGCCGTCGAGGCTCACTACCGTATCTGCGGCAATTCCCCCCCACCGATTGGAGTAGAACTGGAGCTGATTTTGTTCGCTCTCATTCGTGCCTCCTGCCAGGAGCATCATCCGTTTCTGCCAGCGCTTCAGGGGCGCCGACTCGTAGGTCTTGAGCTTCTCCACGAAGAGTTCGCCCTGGGCCACCGAGCGAACCGGAATGCGACCCACGGCGAGGAGCTCCGACCAATCGTCGGGACCCTCACTCTGCATGGCGTACCATCCGTCGGAGGGGGCATAGCCAAATGAGGGCACGCTCCACCTGGGATAGGTCGTCTCCACCGAGCCGTCGTGGATGGGATACTGGGCGTCGCCAAAAATGGAAAGGAATTGAGGCGGCTGATTTCCCCAGTTCTGCATGGAATGGACGAACCGCCGGATGGCGATGGGGGTGGGCCGCCCGTAATCGAATTCGTCGAAGACGTTCTGTACCAGTGCCACTTCTACCTCGTAGCCGTCGTGGGAGCGGCGGTAGTCGGCCAGTTGCTGAGCAGCAGGCAGCAGGGCCTCGGTGGTCAGGAGGACATAGTCGGTGGCCTCGTGGGTGCTGGTCGTCGACCAGTTGCTCGGAGCATCGGGCTCGATGGTGGCGGGGCTTCTGTAGCCCCCACTGCCGACCGCCCAGAACGCCGTTCGGGGCGTCGAGGGAGCCGCCGAGACGAAGGCCGTGTCGTTCTCGACGGCCGCGTTGTATCGGACTGTATCCGTTGGATTGTAAACATGCACGGAGTCGCCCGTGTGACCACTGAGGGCAAAGGTCTGTGTCCCGGCGGTCGGGGAGACGAAGCGTTGTTGATTGTTCTTGGCGGAGAGGCTTCGCGTGTAGACCGCCTCGGCCCAGTCGAACAGGACGTAGTTGGGCGTCTTCGAGGGAGAGGGGCAGTTGTCGTTTGAGAACCCGCTGTTGTAAGAGGTGAGGCGAAGTCGAAGCCCCGAGTCCGGCACCCGATCTTGGGAAACGGAGGCTTCCACCGTGATCTGGTTCATATTCCTCCATTCTGCGGTTTGAAGGGGCTCGAAGGCGAGAGAGCCGTCGGACTGTTGCAGCTCGCCCTCGATCTCGACGCGATGACAGGAGGACGTTTCGGCGTCGAAGCGAAGCCGAAGATTCAGAGAGTCGTTCGTGTCGGTCCGGCGCTCCACGGGGAGGGTGTACGTGTCCGAGATCGGCGCCGTATCGTTGTGGCGGAAGCGGCGCCAGTAGTACCCCTCCGACTGGGTGTAGAGCGGACTGCCCGTACGTCCCGGCCGTCCAAAGTAATAGTACTGATCTTGCTCAATGTGGGCCGTGTCGCGAAGGGCGGTCGTGGGGTCATTCGAGGTCGCCGACGTGCGTTGGTATCGGAGACCGTTTTCTCCGCCCCACGTCATCCAGTAGTGGGTGGTATCGCTGTAGAGACTCCGGTAAGTGCTGCTTTGCGCCGAAGCGTTTCCGTTGTAGGCCCACACCTCGTCGGTGCCCCGGTTGCGGCGGCCCACGAACGTGATCGTGTCGGAAGGATCGAGCGATCCGTCCTCGGTGCCGTCGACCTGGATCGGAATCTCGTTCCCGTTTTCAATCAGACGAATCGTTTCCGGCGAAATGTCGGCGAGGCTCGTGCCGTCCGGCAGAGCGTTCCGGAGCGCGTCGGCGGAGACGCGGTATACGCCGTCGCGGGTGACGTTGATTTTGAGGTGTGGGGCGTCGGGGTCATACCACGAGGCGTCGTAGTCACCGCTGGATTGGGCCGCGGCCGGGCGGGCACTCAGGAGCAGCAGGCCGCAGGCGAGCGCAGTCCAGAAAAGGCGGGAAGGGGACGACAGCATAGAGGTCCAGAGACGAACGTCTACAGCGAGGCGCTGGGTGCGCCGATCGATTACGAAGCGGCTCCCCGCGCCCGGCGATAGAATGATTGCGTCCGCCGAACGAAAGGTTCCGGCCCGTACCGGTCCAGAACGTGAGCCCGAATGCGATCGGGATCGTACGAGCTCCACTGCTCGCGCATCATCCGGAGGGCGTCGGCCAAGGCGTCCGGGTCCTCCGGCGGCACGAGGCGGCCCGTCTCGTCGGTGACAATGTCCTCGGGCCCGCCGCAGCGGGTGGCCACGACGGGCAGCCCCGTCGCCATTGCCTCTACGAGGGCCACCCCGAACGTCTCGTGGCGGCTCGGCAGCACAAACGCATGCGCTTCCCAAAGCGCCCTGCGGACGCCCGTTCGGTCTCGCCGTCCGCAGAACGATACCTGGGTCTCGATGCCGAGTCGGCGACACTGGGCCTCTAGTTCCGTCCGCCGTGGCCCGTCGCCGACGACAGTGAGACGGGCCCTCCCCGAATCCCTGAATGTCTGAGCAAAGGCGTCCAGGAGGGCACCGACATTCTTACGGGCGTTCAGCCCGGACACCGTTACAAGCCGGAATGGGGGCAGGGGGGAGCGCCCTTCAGGGGGCGGGGTAAAGAGGCCGGTCCGGACAGGATTGGGGTGAACCTCGATGTCTCTGGGGGTGCTGAAGTCGTGGGACGTGAGAATCTCTCTGAGCACCGAACTGACGGCCGCGATGCAGGACGCATTCCTGAATCCTTCTTCGACGAGAGGCCACCGCCAGGGAAAGATGTTGCCCCGCACAAACCCGCTGTAGTGCTCGGTCAGGACGTACGGCACTCCGAATGCGTCGCTCATCCGTGCCGCCGCGGCCCCGGCCCAGCGGGCGCTGTGTGCGTGAATGATGTCGGGGAGGCCGTGCCGGTTGACGTATCGGTCGGCGAGCCGAACGGCCTGTCGGACGCGGAGACGCACCCCGGGCGGGAATCGCCACCACACGTTCCACCCGTACCGGCGGAGCGTCGGAATGTCGTGATCCGTCGTCCACGCCGTCTGGAAGTGTTTCCGCCGCAGAGCCGGCCAGGAGAACCGGCGTAAGCTCTGCTGTTCGGGGTAGACGACGCCTACCTTGAAGCCGTGGTGGCGGAGCGTCTGGGCCTGTTCGGCGAAGTAAATGCCCTGCAGCGGTGCCTCGGTGGTCGGGTACCACGATGGGACCACGAGCACGTGCATGAAGGCGATTGAGTCGTGAGGCGTGATGCGTGGGGGGCTGCATCAAAGAGGATCAATCTCGTATCACAGGTCACGCATCACAGTTCGATGGAGGAGCGATTCGGCGATGGGGCGTCCGCCGTCTCGCGGCCGCCGGGGGGCGTGTTGAGGAGCAGTTTGCGCA
>JBDGQN010000068.1:0-1891 GCA_042219055.1 Salinibacter sp.
ACGACCGCGCCGTCGCCGACGCGGACGTGGTCGTCCGGGCCGACGCCGACGGCGACGGCCACCCCGACGGTCACGAGCAGGAGCACCGTGAGGCCCAGACCGGCGAGCCACGGACGCTTCATGGGGTGGAAGGGGCCGTAGACGAGGACAGACGCGACGACGGGCCCGGGGTCCCGACCGAATCTCCGAGGGCCGTAAACAGTTCGGGGTGGAGACGGCGGGCCAGCCGGTGGGCCCCTTTCACCACTCGCGGGCCGGGACGAGCAATCAGCGCCGCCGGCAGACTGTAGACCCGTCCCTCTTGAAGGGCAGGCACGATGTCCCAGGACGGATGGAGATCGAGCAGACGGGCCGGATCGTAATTTTCGCCCCAGAGTCCGAGAATGACGTCCGGCTTCTGAGTGAGCACGTACTCCTCGCTGAGGGTAGGCGCTTGGTTTTGGATATCGGCTGTGATGCTCCGGCCTCCAGCCAGTTCCACGAGGGTGTGCACGTAGCTTCCTTGCCCGAAGCTGTACAGCGTATCGTCGCCCACGAGCACCAGCACGCGGGGGCGTCGACTGTCGGGGAGTGATTCCGTCCTGGACCGCAGCGTGTCCATCTTTTGTTTTAAGGCTGCCGCACGATCGCGTGCGGCGGACTCCGTCCCCAGGAGTCGGCCCATAGTGCGGATGCTTTCGAGGATGTCGTCGAGCGATTCGAACGAGAAAAAGTAGATCGGCACGTCGAGCGCCTCGAACGTATCGGCGTCCTTGGGGGCATTGATCTGATCGGTCGCCAGCACCAGGTCAGGCTCCTGGGCAATAATGGCCTCAAAGTCGATAGGGAGAGCACTGACGTGGGGGAGTGTGTCCACGGGCGGCGGGTAGTCGCCCGACGACGTGATCGCAACGAGGGTAGACCCCGCACCCGCAGCGTGCACAATCTCCGTAAGATTAGGCGCCAGCGAGACGACCCGGCGAACCGGTCCATTCAGTGCGACGGTGCTTCCCAGGTCGTCAGTGACCGTCCGGGATCCAGGTTGTGACGACGGGTTTCCGCAGCCCCCGAGGATAAGTATGAGCACAAGAAAACCGAGGGAGCGGCGGACCATCGAAGGCAAGGGGGTGGGAAGGTTCGTAACAAACAGCGTCTTCCATACTGCAGGAGCCGGGAGGTGTTGGCGTTCCTGCTCTGTCTTCGAGGGCAAAGATGCCTCAAACATTCTCGGAAAATGGGTATTTTTTGTACAGAGGGCGAATTATTCCACGGAACGTTGGACAGAAAGAGATAACATTTCTACACTGTCCATCCTACCTGACCCATTCACCAACGTCGTCCGCGGTTGGGGGTTACGACTTGTAATGATCGGCCGGCGGTCCATCGATTTTGTGCAGAGATCAGCATTCTTATGAGCAAGCGGATTTTTGTCGTCGACGATGAGCCGAAGATTGGGAATCTGTTCAGCAACGTGTTAGAGCGGGACGGCTACGACGTCAACGCCTTCGTCAATCCCAACTCTCTGGTCGAGGCGCTCGACGAAGGCAGCGAAGAGCCCGACGTCGTGGTGGCGGATATGATCATGCCGGAGATGGACGGCGTAGAGCTCATGGAGACCCTCCAAGAGCGCGGGCTCGACGTGCCTATCATTATCATGACGGCCCACTCCTCGGTCCAGACGGCCGTGGAGGCCATGCGGCAGGGGGCATTCCACTATCTGGAGAAGCCGGTGAACCTGGAGGAGATGCGGGCTCTCCTGGAGAAGGCCATCGAACTGTACGGGGCGCAGCAGGAGCTCCAGCAGATTAAGACGGAGAAACAGAAGCAGTATCCCATCGAGGGCATCCTGGGGGAAAGTGATCGCATCGTGGAGGCTCGCGAGACCATCGAAACCCTCTGCGAGGCGTCCAAC
>JBDGQN010000068.1:1901-2838 GCA_042219055.1 Salinibacter sp.
ACGGTCCTCTTTACCGGTGAAACCGGGACCGGTAAGAACTTGGCCGCAAAGACGCTCCACTACAATTCACCCCGGGCTGAGGAAGCCTTTACCGATATCGACTGCGCCTCCCTCCCCGACAACCTGCTGGAGGCGGAACTCTTCGGATATGAGGAAGGGGCCTTCACTGACGCGCGCGACACGAAGGAAGGTCTCATCGAGGTGGCCGACGGGGGCACACTGTTTCTCGACGAGATTGACTCGATGAGCCTGGCCCTGCAGGCGAAGCTGCTCTCCTTTCTCGAAAGCCGGGAGTTTCGCCGGCTCGGGGGGGTGGAGGACAAGACGGCCGACGTGCGGGTCCTTTGTGCCACCAATGCGGATCTGGAGGAGAGCGTGCAGGAGGGAAGCTTTCGGAAGGACTTGTTTTTCCGAATCAATGTGGTGAACGTTGAGCTCCCCCCCTCCGCAAGATGGGGGACGACGTGCTTTTGATTGGGAAGCACATCGTGTCGGAGTTCAACCGGGAGTTCGGGAGCGACGTGAAAGGATTTACGGATGCGGCGAAGGAAAAGCTGCTCAACCACACCTGGCCCGGCAACGTGCGGGAGCTCCGCAACGTGCTGGAGCGGGCGATGATTTTCGTGAATGGAGATCGGATTGGGGCCGATGATTTGACGCTGGCGCCTCCGGGTCGCCTCGACGACCGCGAACCGATGGGCGACGGATTCAAGTTTCCGCTGGGGCGGACGCTCGAAGACGTTGAAAAGGCATACATCCACCGCACCCTTGAAACGCGGACGGACGACAGTTACGCCGACATCGCAGACGACCTTGGGATTTCCAAGAAGACGCTCTGGGACAAGCGCAAGCGCTATAACCTCGACGAGGCGATAGACCGGTAGGACCACGTTTGGGGCGATCGGGATCGGTCCCCCGTCGGATCCGTTTTGAACTG
>JBDGQN010000068.1:2848-3611 GCA_042219055.1 Salinibacter sp.
AGTATCGTCCGCCGAAGGTTCCCAGCGTCGATGAAGTGGCTGCGACGGAGCGCGCCTCGCGCCTGGCCAGCCGCAGCATCAAGAAAGAGGCGAAGGTGGAGGGCCTGAAGCGCCTGATTACGATGCTGGACCTCACCACGCTGGAGGGGGCCGACACGCCCGGGAAGGTGAAGTCGCTGTGTCAGAAGGCTCGAACTCCGGATCCGGATCGGGACTACCCGTCGGTCGGCGCGGTGTGTGTGTATCCGCCCATGGTGTCGGTGGCGCGGGAGCAGGTGGCGGGCACCGACATCAACGTGGCGTCGGTGGCCAGCTACTTTCCCAGCGGGCAGGCCGCGCTCGATGAGCGGGTGGAGGAGGTGGAGCGCGTCCGTGACGCCGGCGCCGACGAGATCGACGTGGTGATCAACCGCAATGCCTTCCTCTCCGGCGAGTACGGGCGCGTCCACCGCGAGCTCAGCGCGTTGGCCGAGGCGTCCGGCGACAAGCACCTGAAGGTAATTCTGGAGACGGGCGAGCTGGAGACCTACGACGCGGTCCGTCTCGCCAGTCGCATTGCGATGGACGCCGGGGCCGACTTCATTAAGACCTCGACGGGAAAGGTGAAGCCTGCCGCGACGATGCCGGTGACGCTGGTGATGCTGGAGGCAATCCGCGACTACTACCGAGAGACGGGTCGAAAGGTGGGCATGAAGCCGGCGGGCGGCATCCGGAAGGCCAAGCCCGCGCTCCGCTACCTCGTGATGGTGAAGGAGACGCTCGG
>JBDGQN010000069.1:0-6410 GCA_042219055.1 Salinibacter sp.
GCTGCGTTCCCACCGGCGGCGGGGACATGGAGATCGACGTGCAGGCGGCCGGGACGCCGTCCGCCGACGTGCAGCGGGCCGTCGACGAGGACCACGAGCTCGACTATCATCACCTGGAGTAGCCATCCGCCCCATGACCCGTTCCTTCTGCACAGGCCCAGACGGAGGACTCCTTCTCCTGATCGGTGCGTTGCTGCTGAGTGGCGTGGCCGGGTCCAGTCCAGCCGCCGCCCAGTCCGCCCGCCCCGCCGTCCCGGACGCCGACGCCCGCTGGCGGACCCTCCGAAGCGAGATCCTCAATCCAGGCTTCTTCTTTCAGAGCGTGGGGGCGGGCACCGGGGCTCACCTCGGCGACGAGCCCGAAGCCTGGGGCGAAACGCCGGGCGGCTACGCGGCGCGAGTGGGCTCCAACGCCGGGGCGGCCCTGCTGCAGATTGGCACTACACACGCTCTGGCTGCCGCCCTACGCCTTGACATCCGTCCCCGCCTGCGCCAGCACGATGGCGTAGGCACTCGACTGCGGCACGCGGCGCTTGCTCCCTTCGTCGCCCGGACCCCCACCGGCGCCCGCGTGCCAAATCTGCCAAACGCCGCCGGTGCCTACGCCGGCGCCCTTGCCCAAACACGCTGGGAGTGCGGGCGGTGGACCCCCGGCCGCGCCCTCCAGAGCACGGCCATCTCCCTGGGCGTCGACATCGGCGTGAACGTTGTGCGGGCGCTCGTGAATCCCTCCCCCGGCGGCGAGTAGTCCGACCCCCGCGGCGCGCCCCCTCGTTCGCTGCACGCACCGAACCAAACCCAGCATAGACATGGCCGACTCCGCCCCTCGGCGATCGGACGCCCCGAAAGACCCGGTCGAGGCCCTCACGGTCGACACGCTCCACACGGCCCTCAACGATGCGGGCTACATCTGCGCCCGCGAACGGGCCCGGAGCGTGCTGGCGGCGCTCATGACCGATCCCCTGGGCGGCTTCTTTGCGTTCGGGCCGCCGGGGACCGGCAAGACGTGGCTCCTGGAGGTGCTCGGCGACATCCTGGGCATGAACACCTTCTTCAAGCAAGTGAGTCCCGGCAGCCGGGAGGAGGACCTCATCCTCGACCTGCTGCCCGACGAGGACGCGCAGAGCGGGATCAAGAAGCAGTGGGGCGAACTGCCGAAGGCCGTGCGGGCCAGCCACGAGGGCAACACGCTCCTCATTCTCGACGAGTGGGACAAGACCCGCCCCACCGCCGACGCGTTCCTGCTCGACTTCCTGCAGAACGGGCGCGTCAACTACGGCGATATTCAGGTGCAGGCGAACATGGACAACCTCTACGTCTGCATCACGCTCAACGACGAGCGCGACCTGTCGGGCCCGGCCCACCGGCGGATGCCGTACCTCCACTTCGAGCCGCTGCACCCCGCGCTCGTCCGCGAGGCACTGCGCCGCTCGCACGGCGACCACCCGTACCTGGAGGCGGCCGTCAACCTGTATGTGCGGTGCGAGCTGTCGATGATGGAGAAGAGCTGCACGATTCAGGAGCTCCAGCAACTGCTCGACGCGATCAGCGTCCTCGGCCCCGACGACGCCGACTGGGACCAGCTGGTGCTCGACTACGTGACCAAGGACCGCGACAACCATCGCCTCCTAAAGAAGGCCGAGGACGTGGACACCTCCGACTGGGACGACGCAGGGTGGACGCAGGGCCAGGAAACGGAACCGCTCGACCCGTCCGCCTACGGCCCGACCGACCTGCCGGAGCGGACGGCCCGAGCGGCGGACACTGGGTCCGACGACGCGCCGCGCCTGCCGCCCATGGCGGACGTGAAAGGGTACACGCCGCCCCAGAACGACGAGACGCCGGACCTCGCCGCCGCGTTCGCCGCGCTGGAGCGGACCGCCTCGGTGTACGACGCCCTGACCCGTCAGGAGGCCCCCGCCGACGCGCCGGACCACTTCGGGCGCGTACGGGTGGAGGGCGACACGATCACGTTCGATGCCCCGGTCCCGCTCATGGAGCATGACGGGTACGCGACCGATCTCTGGGGCCATCCCGGCGAGGTCGTGTTTGTGGAGGAGACCGCCACCCGCGAGGACCTGCGCCTCCTGCAGGACGAGCAGGGGCTGGAATTTATCTCGTACGCCGACGACGAGATCATCGCCCGCGCCGACGGCCTCCACCTCCGCTGGACGCCGGACACGGGCGCCGCGATTATCGTGCCAACCGCCCGGCGGGACGCGTTCGAGGACCTGTTCTGCGGCACCTGGCTCAACGCGACAGACGTATCGGGACCGGCGGACCTGCCGACGCCGGTGCTTGCCCGCCTGGGGACGTCTCAGGTCGGGACCATCGAGGCCCGGCACGCCGGCGAGCCGGTGGCGGACCCGTACTTCGCCGACGTCTTCGACTACTGGACCCGGAGCGAGCAGGACACCGTCGAGACCGCCGAGGTGCCGGGGTACGACCGGTTCATGGACCACGCAGAGACGCACGCCGACCCGCTCTTCCTGACGGGCGACGCCGCGTACGCCCTCTTCGACGGACTGATGCTCGGCCTCATCGGGGACGAAAACGACTACCTCGCGGTGTCGGTCACCGGCCCGTTCGACGCCGCGGTCGAGTCGTACCTCCAGCACTGGCTCCCCAACGCCAAGCTCTCCCTCCGCCGAACAGCGACCGCGCAGGTCCCCGCAACGACGCTCGTGCAGGAGCACGGATTTGAGGTCGCCCGTCCCTCCGACGACCGCCCGAGCCCGGGCAAGAAGCTCGTCCGCGTGGAGGAGGGCGTCAAGAGCGTCCATCGGGACGAGCGCCTCACTGTTGGGACACAGCTGAAGGGACGACAGATCACTGCCCACCGCGTAGAGTTGCTGCTCCGCCGGATCGACGAGACGATCGACACGCTCGCCGCGTAATCCTTGCTCCCCGCCGACCCTGCCATGGCCGACGCATCGCCCGAGTCCGAAGCTGCCCCCGAGGGGGACGAGTCTGTCCCTGCGGTGGAGCGCCAGTGGCGGCCCGCCTCAACGACGCCGGAGCGTCCCATCTCGTCGTCGGAAGAGGATGCGGCTCCGTCGTCGCCCTCTGATTCCCCGGCCCCGTTTCCCGACGCGTCCCGCAGCGACGAGACGGCGGCCCGGAACGAGGAGGGACCGGACGACCACGATGAGTCCCCTCATCCACCGCGGGAAGAGCAGTCCGCGGCGGGCGACCGTGAGCAGGAGGGCCCCCCGCCGGGAGAGGCGACGGAGGAGAATGCATCTCCGTCCGGCGAGACCCCGACCGGAACTTCGTCCGGCGCTGTTCCGGGCGGCGCCGCCTCTTCCGAAGGAACGGATGGGAACAGTGAGGCTGAGGCGCCCGACCCGTTCCCCGCAGGTGCAACGAAGGACGATCCGCTCGCCGTTGACGACGCGCCCGACGAACCGCCGGCGCCTTCTCCGGAGTCCGGTGCGTCGGGCGACGGGGGGGATGGCGGCCTCCCCCCATCTCACGATTTGAGCGAGGACCCGGAGGCGGGCAAGCAGGTCAACGAGGAGGCTTTCGCGGACGACGCCGACGACGGCTCCTGGACCGACCGGATGCAGGATCGTCCCGACCCGCCGTCCGACCAGAACCAGCAGGACGAGGACTTCTTCACCGACACGCACCGCCACGTGCCCGGCGCCGAGCAGGTAGAGGAGGAGCTCCAGGACGTCGCCTACGAGATCAACGAAGGCACGGCCGACACCGACTGGACCCCCTCCGAGCGAGAAGACCGCCGGATCGCGTCGATGTTTGCCCGCCTCGCAAGCAAGGTGGCCGAGGACATGAGCTACCAGCGAGCCCCCGGCGACGAGTTCTGGGATCCGCGCAAGATCATGCGCCGGCAGATCGACCGTCGTCCCCTCCGCCACTGCAAGAAGGACTACACGAAGCGCCGCCTGGCCCTGCTGGTGGACACCTCGCCCTCGTGCCGCGACGAGGCGGTCTTCTACTCGAAGATCGCCACTGGTGCCCTGCTCCGGGACGACGTCGACCTCTTCCTCTGCCCGAACGGGCGCATCGACGCCCGTTTCGATCCGGAGCCGATGCGGTTCGTCGACGACGATCGGGGCTCCGAGTGGGACCTGGACGGCCGCGTGGTGCTCTACTTTACCGACTGGGACGGGACCGACGAGATCGTGGAGCACTCCCGCGACTGCACCCTCTACTGGTTCGACAACTGCCCCCCGTCGGACTACTGGGAGAGCGACAAGGAGCGGCACCGGCGCGTCCGCCTCCGGTACCGCGGGCGGCACTTCCACTGCCCCGATCCCGACGCCTTCCGCCGCCTCGCCCGCAAAATTCGGCCGTGAGTATCGCCCCGAGTATCCCTGCCCGGCGCTCCAGCCCCCCGGTACGCATTCACAGATCCGGCATGCCGACCTCCCATCAGGTTTCCCTATTTGCATCGCCCGATGAAAGTGCGTCCCGTGCGGACGACGTCCGTCGGCTGAAGACCCTCGCGGAAGAGGTCCTTCCCGAGAAGGCCGCCTCGGGCGACTATCCGGTCCGGTTCGACCACTGCTTCAAGCGCATCGCGTACGACGTGGCGGTGGGAACGCAGTGGGACACCGAGGTGGCGCCGCCGTTCTACCAGCACGCCACCCCCGATCAGCTCCGTCGTGCCATCGCGGTGCTCTGGGAAATGATCGGGGACCCCGATCGGGCCGCCACGTACAATCAGCAGTCCCTCCGCTACCGCGACGTCCGCGCGTAGTCGCACTCCATTCGCCCATCCGATTCCCCACACAGCACCGTCCAATGAGCACTCCACCAGAAGCACTTGCTAACGTCGCCCACGTCGACTGCGCGGGAACGACGGCCCTCGTCACCGGCTCCACGAACGGCATCGGTCGCGCGGCGGCCCGGGCGCTTGGGCGGCTGGGGGCGACGGTCGTGGTGCACGGGCGCGACCGCGAGGCGGGAGCGTCTGTCGTCCGGTCGATCGAAGAGGAGGGAGGGGAGGCCACCTTCGCGGCGGCGGACTTCGCGGATCCCGCCGAGATTCACGACCTGGCGGAGGCGGTCCGCACACAGACCGACGGGCTCGATCTTCTGCTCAACAACGCCGGCGGGCTGTTTCAGGAGGAGCGCCTCGTCGGGCCGGGCATCGAGCGCACCTTCTACGTGAACCACCTCGCCCCGTACTTGCTGACCGCCGAGCTGCTCGGTCACCTGCAGGAGGGCGCTCGTGTCGTCACCACCGCCTCGGACGCCCACCGCGGGGCGCAGCTCGACCTGGATCGGGTGCGCACCCTCGACGGATACTCCGGAATGGGGGCCTACGCCCACTCGAAGCTCGCGAACGTACTGTTCGCGTCGGAACTGGCCCGTCGTCTGGAGGCCGCGGGACGATCCGTCGTCTCGAACAGCGTCCATCCCGGGTTCGTGCCCGGAAGTCAGTTCGGGCGGTTCCTGCCGGGCCCCTTCACCGGGCTTTTCCGGATGCTCGGATTCGTGCCCGGCGTCGCCTCGGTGGCCGACGGGGCGGCCGAGCTGTTGCACGTGGCCGTCTCGCCCGACACCGCGGACGTGTCGGGGCGATACTTCTCGGGGCAGGCACGCACAACTCCCTCGGAGGCTGCCCGCGATTCAGAGGCCGCCGTCCGCCTGTGGCGCCGCAGCGCGGAGATGCTCGGCATTGAGGAGCCCCTGGCGGGGGCCGGGACCCGCGTCGGTTCGTAGGACGCGGCGGTGGGGGCTTGTCCCCGATGGACATCGGACGGGGAGGCACAGTTGTCGGATCGATGTAACGTCTCGGTCGGCTCCGACGCAGGCCGCCGCCTGTTACGACGCGTTCTCAACTCTCCCGCTGGTTGGGAGTGGGCGTTGCCGTGGGTACCCAAATATCTTGGTGACAGTGGAGCTCCAGATTCCGCCACGCCCCGCGGAGCACGTTCTCGTTTCGATCCTCGTCCTGCCCATCGATTGTCGTCGCGAATGACACGCTCCCCCACAGTTCTAGTCGTTGGAGGCGGGGCCACCGGCACAGGCATCGCCCGGGACCTCGCGCTTCGGGGCATCGAGGTGATGCTCGTGGAACGAGATGGACTCTCCAGTGGGGCCTCCAGCCGCTCGCACGGCCTCTTGCACAGCGGGGCCCGCTACGCCGAGGCCAACCGGGTGGGAGCGGAGGAGTGCATCGTGGAAAACCGCATTCTCCGCTTCATTGCCGGAGCGTGCATCCGCGACACGGGCGGTCTGTTCGTCCAACTCGAGGGGGACGACCCGGACTACTTTGAGGAGAAGCGTGCCGCCTGCCACGAGACCGGAATCGAGACGACTCTGATGAGCGGAGCGGAGGCCCGGGTCCACGTGCCGGACCTCTCGGCGGAGGTGGAACGGGCGATGTGGGTGCCCGACGGGGTGGTGTACCCCTCGCGGCTCTGTGCGGCCAACGCCGC
>JBDGQN010000007.1:0-12299 GCA_042219055.1 Salinibacter sp.
CTTCCGTCCGCGTCTGCCGTCGCCCCCGCATCAGCAGGAACGGGTTCCCGATCGGGGGAGGGGTCCCCGTCTCGCGGGGAGGAAGAGGGGTCGGAGCCGTCAGGCATGTGAATAGCGATCGTCTCTGGAAGCGAACGGGCGGGACCTCGAACGTGCTCGACGCCCATTGAGGCATCGCGCCCCCTAGGCTCATAAGGCCCGACCTCCGTTCCGTGTCCCATCCCGCTCCAGTTCGTCGAGAATGGAACGGATCGTGTCGGACGTGAAGCCGCGGCGACGGAGATAGCGGTACATCTTCTGCCGCCTCCGGCGCGGGTCCTCCTCGTCTTCGAGGCGCGGCCACCGTTTCTCGGCGTGGGTCCAGGCCGCAGCCGTCGCGTCCACGTTCTCGAAGAGGTCGTCGACCGCCCGTTCCGCCAGGTGCCGGTCTACCCCCCGGTCCTCGAGCTCCCGGCGAATGCGCACCGGCCCGTACTTTTTGCTAGAGAAGCGGTTGTGGGCGTAATCGCGGGCGTAGGACTCGTCATCGAGGTACTCCAGCTCGTAGAGCCGGGCAATCACGTCCTCGATGACGGACCGCGACACGTCGCGCTGCT
Source organism: Salinibacter sp. (assembly GCA_042219055.1). Lineage (GTDB taxonomy): Bacteria > Bacteroidota > Rhodothermia > Rhodothermales > Salinibacteraceae > Salinibacter. The sequence goes on from JBDGQN010000007.1 coordinate 597, forward strand.
GGAGCTTACGGCGCACCTCTTCTTCGGTCCGCGGCTTGTACGCGAGATAGTCGAGTGCTTTTTGCTTGGCATTCACGTATTCCTCGTCCCCCTCAATGTCGCGGATCTCGTCGGGCGTGAGGGTACGCCCCTCCCGCAGGCCGTGCTTCACCACGAGGTCCTCGTGCAGACCGAAGGCAAACTCCCCGTCGAGGTAGACGGAGACGCGATCGTCGTTGTGAACCTGGGCCTCAAGACTCGTAATCGTTCCTTTCGTCACGGGCTCTGGCATGTCGCGGAAAGGAGTCAACTGTCGAACAGGTATTTCGGAGTGCGTATCTCGTATTGCCCAATCCCCGCCGCTCATCAGATCCGTCCCACGCAATACGACCTACGCGACAGACCGCAACTGGATTCTCCGACAGAGATTGCCGCGTCCCCTACCGAACATGGCACTGCGTTCCTCCTGGCACGATGGGGACTCGAAGTGAATCGAGGGCGACGGCTAAAGCGATGCCGAGTCCCCCTTTCACGTTCGAAATGGGTTCGCGGCGCTCGGGATCGCCGCGGCTCCGGGCGAAGGCCGCAAACGACGTATCCCCTCGCGTGAGGGTGGCGGTGAGGGTATGCCGCGGAAACGCCGAGGTACTATCTTTAACGGGCACCGCGTAAACGCCCGTCCACGTCCGCCGGCCGCCCCGCACCCGAAACTGATCCTCCCGCCGCACCTCCACCGGTTCCAGGAAGAAACTGACGACGCGGGACGAGGCGTCGGTGGTGTCGGGCTGAAGTTGGGGCCGGACCCAGTAGGTCGTGTCTGCCCCCGGTGCGAGCCGATTCGCCGGCCACTGTAGCGTCACGTCGACCGGATAGAGGTAGCTCTGCTCGGCCGGAACGTCGAGCGAGTCGCGACGGAGCGAATCGACCTGGATGGCGCGGACCGGTGCCTCTGCCACATCCACACACATCTCCCGCAGTGCAATCGGGGGGGGCGTGGTGCCATGGGCCTGGGCCGTCTCGCTCTTCCACTGCACTGCAATCCGCCACGGCACTTGGGACGGTACCGTTTCGGGTCCCCCCTCCGGCACGTAGCGCCCCGGCCGCTGATCGTCTTCCCGGTACGAGATGGACTGCCCGTCGAGGACGAGCTCCACAGTGCCTCCCTGCGCTGCATTTGCGCGTCGGGTCCCCGGCTTATCCAGCGGGCGCGTCTGCCGAAGCGTGATCGTGGGAAGCGAATCGCCCGTCGCCAGAAAGGCCTCCACCACCAGCGACTGCCGGTTCACGGGCTCCGTCAGGTCACACCGCCCCAGGAGCACGATCATCGCTACGGCTAGGAGCAACCCGCTCGCGCTCCGCAACACGTATCGCCCGTCGTCTCTCTGCATCCCAATCGCAGGCTGTGACTGACAAGTGTCCCGTTCGCCTCCTTCTTCTCTGACGTCCCGAACGCGTTCCGAACCCCTTCCTCCTCCGCCTGGACCGTCGAAGCGAACGTCCCTCGCCGAACGCCCTCCGACGATGGGCATCGTCCCCTCCGTCCCGCCGGCCTGTTTCCCCTCCACTCGCCGAACGGATGTGCTCCCCCATCTTCCGACCTCCCAACCTGCAGCGACTATAGCTCCATCTCCAGTTCCAGGAGGGGCAGAAACGGCAGTCCCCGTTGCTGGTCCACGTTGACACCCGTGTCCGTGGGTCGGTACTGCTGGTCCAGGATATTTTCGCGATCGGTAAGGTTGAAGAGATCCAGGGCAGCGGTCCAATCTGCCGACAGCAGTTCAAACTGGTAGCTGACCGTGAGGTCCACGCGGAGGTAGGGCGGGAGGCGACCATTGTTCACGCGAGGCCGGTACAGGTACGTCGTCGGCTTGCTCCGTGTCGGATCGCCCAGCCGATAGCGCGCCTCCGGTACCGTAACCGGATATCCGCTCCGCAGTTCAATCCCGAGGGTGGCCCCCCAGGCTCCTCCCGTCCAGTTCAGCGTGCTGCGCAAAGAGAGCGGCACGTCCAGACTAGAGGGGCGCCAGCGCAGTTCCGAAGGATTTCGGGAGGGCGCGTGAACGAACGTTCGGCCCGTCCCCAGCATAACTCGAGCCCGCCACGGGCCCTGCTCAAAAATAGTGCTCACCTCCAGCCCAAAAGCCCGCTGGGCGCCGGTCGTATATTGTCCCAGCAGGGCCCCGACTTCGATACCCGGCCCTTCGATGCCCTCCTTTTGTTGAAATACGTCCGCCGGCACGAGGGTATTGCGGGTCCCGCGCGCATACGCGTCGAATTTCAGGGTCCACCCCGGCGATAGCCGAGTGCGGGTTCCGAACCCGAGCTGCAGCCCCGTCGCTGGACGCACGCGGGAACTTGACGGAATCCACCGGCTCGACACGAGGTCGTACGCCAACGAGTACCGGTCGCGGAGCCGATGCAGATACTGCACGTGTATACCGGCGCTGCCTTCAAGCACAAGCCAGCGGGGATGTACAGCGTACTGCACATTCACCCGAGGGACCAGGTGCCCGTAGTCGCCCCCGCTAAAGTAGCTGACCCGCAGCCCCGGCTCCACCGTCCAGTCCGACGTTGGGGTCCATGTGTCCTGCACGTACCCGGCTACCTTCACAGCACCCAGTCGGCTTTCCTGTGACCGCCGCTCGACTGAGCCGCTCGACCGTTTCAGCTCGCTGTTGAGCGTGCTTTCGAACTGGAGGGTCGAGACCTGAAGCCCCGCCGTCACCTCGTGACTCACCGAATGGTGGTAGTCCACGTCCACCTTTAGGCCCGCGTCGGACAGTCGCACGCGGTAGTCGGACGATAGCGAGGCAGTGGTCGTCGGCTGCACAAACGAGGCCTCCTGGGCGCGATATCCCGAGTAGTAGGCCGTGGTGGTCATGAATAAATTGTCGCTCAACAGGTAGCGATGCTGACCACTGACAACCCGGTTTTCCCAGTTCTGCGTCAGCTCGAACAACAAGTCGGCCGGGCGGAGCCACGAGGAAAAATCGAGCGAGAGGTTGAACGGAAGCCGCAGGTCCAGATCGTCCCGGCCGTGGTAGTAGCTGAGGGAAAGTCGGTGGTTGGGCCCGAACCGGTGACTGATTTTCGCGCTGGTGTCGAAAAAGTAGTACCCGGTGCGGAGGGTGTCGCGCTGCCCGTTGGGTCCCGTTACCGGATGCCGACGCCCAATCAGCTTGTCCAGGTAGGAGCGCCGCCCCGACAGCATAAACGAGGTGGAGGAGGTCAGTGGCGTCTCGATCCGAAAGCGCCCGCTCAGCACGCTGAGGGCCGCCACGGCTTTGGGCTGCCGACGGCTTCCATCTTTCATCTGAGCGTCGAGCACTGCCGAGAGGCGTCCCCCGTGCTCCACCGGAAAGCTGCCCCGGTATAGGTTCGTCGAGCGGAGAGTGCCGGTCTGGAACGTCGAGATTAGGCTAAAGGCGTGCCATGGGTGGTAGACGGGAGCTCCGTCGAGAAGGTACAGATTCTGGTCGGGCTTGCCCCCACGCACGCTGAGCCCCCCGCTCACGATGCCCGTCTTTCGAATGCCGGGTGTCCACTGCAGGGCCCGAAACAGGTCCGGTTCGCCGAAGGACGGAAGCCGATCGAGGCGTCTCAGGGCCACCGACCTCATGCCGGGCAACTGTGCATTGTCGTTCGTCGTCGTGGATTCTGCTTCTACGACGACCTCCTCCGACTCAATGGAGGTTTCGGACAGACGAATCCGTACGGGCTCCCCATTTGCCACGAGCGTCGTGTCTACCGTCTGATACCCGAGGTAGGAGATGCGCACCTCGTAGGATTCAGATGGGAGATCGGAGACCACGAAATAGCCGTCCCGATTGGTGATGGCACCGGCCTCCAGTTCGGTGAGGTAGACGTGGGCCCCGGGCAGGCGCTCGCCCGTTTCAGCATCCAGCACGTAGCCGCGGAGCGACACGCGGGAAGACTTCTGCGAACTCGAGTCCGAGGATGTGGCCACGAGCACGTACTGGCGGGCCCGCACGTGCTCGGCGCGGATGCCGGTGCCGTCGAGCACGCAGTTGAGCGCCTCGCGCCGATCAGTCCCCCGGTAGGTACAGGTGGTCGTCCGCCCCTGCACGAGCCGGTCGGCATAGACGAGATCGAGCCCGGCCTGCTCCCGAACCCGTACGAGGGCAGTCTCAAGGGCGGCGTCCGTGACCCGGAGGCGGATGGGGGTCTGCCCCCGAGCATCCACGGCCCCGAGGGCTGCCAGTCCACTCAGCATAAGAATGAGTACGAGCGCAGCGCGCGGCACGGGCTTCGCTGGGAGCTACCGGAGAGTAGAAGCGACGATATTCTACTCCCGGCGCGGGCCTTCGTTCGACGCCCACCGCCCAGTTGCAGCCCGTCCTCCAGACCGGAGGGACCGTGGGGCTCTTGGGATTTGGAGTTCCGAGGTCGAGGCGTCGTCCTACGAGGTGCAGTCCTTCGGACTTCGGCCCCCGTGGTCAAGGCGCCGGTTCGATCCGATAGGTGCCGTTCTCGGCGTGCACTTTGCCTCCCAGGGTCCGAGCAATCGTGTCGAGGATTTGCGACACCGACTGCTCGCGCTCGAAGGTGCCCGTGATCGGTTCGTCGGCAAGCCCCGAGGCGACTGTAATGGACACGCCGTAGTGTTCGCTCAGTCGCTGCGCGATGGTCCGCATCGGGGTCGACCGGAAGACGAACAGCCCAGTCCAGTCCAGAGCCGCGGTTAGGTTCGTGGAGGAGGGAGGCGTCGGGGGCGTGCCGCGGCGAACGGTGCTGCGCTCGCCGGGCTGAAGGACCACGGAACCTTCCTCGGCGTCGTTCGACGCGACCCGCACGGATCCTTCTACAAGTACCACCTGGGTGGAGTCCCCCCCGGTGGTGATGCCGAACTGGGTGCCGAGCGCCTTGGCCCGGGCCGAGGGGGTGGTCACCACAAACGAGGCGTCGTCCTGTTGGGCCACATTGAAGTAGGCACGGCCTTGCGTTAGGGACACGCGCCGATGCTTCGTGGTGGCCAGGTTGGGCGTATACGAGAGCGTAGCCGTGCCCACTAGGCGGGCCGTGGATCCATCCCCGAACTCCACGACACGCTGCTCGCCGGACTGCGCGGTCACGGTCGTCCGGGTCGTCTCTCGCGGCCCGTAGAAGACGGCCAGGACCGCAGCCCCCAAAAGCAGCACGGCCACTGTCAGGCGCCACGCCCAACGCCGGTCCGGGGCCTCCTCCCGCGACCGGGCGGGCCGCTTCGGCGCTCGCTCCTCGCGGTCGGCCTGAGAGCGACGGTCCGACGCAGCGCCCGCCGGCTCCACATCCCGGTGCTGGGCCCACACGTCTTCAAAGTCGGCGCGTTCGTCCTGAATGCGCTCGACGACCCCTTGAAGAGCGGGAAGAGCGTCAATGGCTGCGGCGATGTCATCGCGGGCCGCGTCGAGGGCGGCCTGTTCCTCCGTCGTCAGTGCATCGCTCCGTCCCTCCTGCTCCAGCGCATACAACACGAGGAGGCGCCGGTCGGGAAGGCGCTCGTGGAGTTGCTGCCGCAAGTGGGCCCGCACCTGCTGCCAGCGCGCCCAATCCTCAGCCAGTTCCGGATCGTTTTCGAGTTGCTCTCGCAACGCGTCCCGTTGCTCCGGAGAACGCTCCTCCGCGAAAAGAAGTGGGCCGTATCGATCGTCCATGATCCGAAAATCACATCCGTCAGCAAAAAGAACCGACTCCAAGGCCCTTCAGAACCGTTTCGATGCTCTTTTGGCTTTGGATCAACGTTACGAGGGATGAGCCGCTATCATTTCGGAGAAAGTAACATTCGGGTCCGTCTTCCTACAGACCGAAGAACCAGAGAAGCAGAAGCAGGACACTCAACGCGTCTTTCATCGCCTCGAAGGCTCGCTTCACCTGCATCTTCACCGCCGCTTCGGTGGTGTCAAGCATCTGAGCAATCTCGCGGTAAAGGTATCCGTACTCCCGAAGCTGCATGATGCGCCGCGCCTTGGGCGAGAGCACATCGAGTGCTTTCTCCACGTCCACGTGCGCGCTCCGGTCCTCCGGTTCCGTCGACTGCCCCAGGGGCAAATCGGGATCGCGAAGACTTTCCTTCATGTCGTAGCGCCCCCGGTAGTAGTCTTGCAATTCGAAGAGGGCGGCCTTCATGGCAAAGGGCTTTAGACTTCCCGGCTTTTCGAGGTCGTCGAGGCTCTCGTGGATGCGCACCAGCGTGTTCTGCACCAGGTCGTCGACGTCGGTCTCATCCCCAATGCGCTTAATGAAATAACCCCGAAGAATGGGCTCCAGGCGGCGGAGCAGCCCGTTGCGGGCCTCCTCGTCGCCGTCCTGGGCCTCACGGACGCGGTCGGGATCAAAAGTAGGCTCAGGCATAGGCCAAACGAGAAACGACGAGCACGCAGCGACGACGAGGGGCGGACGGGAATCCGGCCGGGCGTACCAATTCTCCGATGGGCGAACTGATCATGGATTGCCTCGTACAAAAGTTGGTTCTAACCAACGTACGGGAGAGCTTGCACGAAGCGGATGATCTGAAGGACCTCGAAACTCGAAGGAATCGGCGAGGCCGGTTCCTTCCCCTCCTGCCATACCGCTTCCTCCCGCCTGCAGGCGAATCAGGGCTAGGCTTCGCGCCCGTTCCTGAACGTCTCGTATCGCACAATACTATCCCACTCAATTTTCTGTCCGACTATGAGTCTGTACGACCTGCACGACGCAACGCTTAACGACATGGAAGGGGAGGGGTTCGCCTACTCCGAAAAGACCGTATACGGCAAGGCCTACAAGGGCGTTTTCTTCGGCGAGGACGAGGAAAAGATTGAAGTCTTGGCCGACGATGAGGAAGAGGCGACGTTCGAAGGCATTCTTTACGACCGAAGCCGCGAGCGCGAAAAGAGCTTCTCGGTCGAGGTGACCGACGTAGTGAGCACCCCCTCCGGCGAACGGGCCGACTTCGTCGCCACGGAAAAACCGTAGCGGAATTTCGCCTGTCGGGACGTTTGACGATCCGAAAACTTGTTCGTCCAGTGTAAAGGAGGGAAGGGCCGAAAGTCTTCGGCCCGACCTCCTTTTTCTAATTCGGCCCGGACACGACTCTACCAGCCCACCTCCCCTTCGGACGACGAATTCGACGAGGCGGTTTTCGTCCCCTCCGGGTACGAGACCACTGCCAGCCGCACTGTCACCACGCCCTCCCTTATCATCTCCAGTTCCCGCGCGGCGGCCTTCGAGAGGTCGATGATGCGCCCGTGCTTGAACGGACCCCGATCGTTGATGCGCACGACCACAGAAGGCTCGTCGGCGTGGTCAATCCGAGTCACTCGCACCCGGGTGCCGAACGGGAGACTCGGGTGCGCGGCGGTGAGAGCGTCGTGGCTGTAGATTTCTCCGTTGGCCGTCGTCCGACCCACAAACTTGTCCGCGTAGTAGCTGGCCGTGCCCTGCGTCTTGGGAAGGCCTCGTTCGCCTGCGTGCTGGGTGGTGACACAGCCAGCCAGGAGCAGGCCAAGAAGTACGATTCCTCCGCCTCTATGAGGGTTTGCTTCCTTCCACACCGGACTGGAGGTTAACAATCATTACAGGTCGAAAAGGACTCGTCAATCGGACCGCGCCGCGGGGGGAAGGTTCCCAACGTTGCCAATCCGAACACCGGGGCAGCAATGGACCGCGCTTCTTCATTCCTCACGTTCGTTGAAACTTTTCTGTACTACCACGTCAGAGGGCTCCCCCCGGAGACGACTGAGGAACTGCCCCCCATTCTGCACCTTCAAATGATCCGCTGTCTATTCCGGTTACTTGGTAGCCCCGTATGCTTGGCACGATCGGTGAATTTCTTCTCCTCGTCGCATTTGTTGCATGCGGTTTGTCGGCCATTGCGTTCTTCTGGGCCGCCCGGCACGATGAGCGTCCAGGGCTCGCCGGCACGTGGAAGCGGGTTGGCCGTCTCGCGTGGGGAGGCATGAGTACCGCAGTGGGGGCCGCGTCCGGCGTGCTCTGGTACCTGCTGCTTACCCACCAGTACCAGTACGCCTACGTCTACCAGCAGTCGTCCAACGACCTTCCGCTGCACTACCTCTTCTCCACGTTCTGGGCTGGGCAGGAGGGCTCGTTCCTCTTCTGGGCCCTCATGATGTGCGGCGTGGGGGGACTTCTCATCGCTTACGTGGAGCGCGAGTACGAAACGCCGGTGATGGCGGTGGTGGGCCTCTGCCAGCTGTTCCTGCTGTCGATGATCGTGGGGCTGCAGTTCGGCCCGGTGGAGATCGGCTCCTCGCCGTTCATGACGCTGACGGAGAAGTTCACCGACGCGCCCATCTTCCAGCAAAATCCGGGGTTCGTGCCGGCCGACGGGCAGGGCCTCAATGACCTGCTCCAGAACCCCTGGATGACGATCCACCCGCCCGTGCTCTTTTTGGGCTTCTCGTCGATGGTGGTGCCCTTCGCGTTCGCCGTCTCGGCGCTCTGGAAGAAGCGCTACACGCAGTGGGTGCGGCCCGCCCTGCCGTGGACCCTGTTCGCCGTCGCGGCCTTGGGGGTGGCCATCGCCATGGGCGGCTACTGGGCCTACGTCACGCTCTCGTTCGGCGGATACTGGGCGTGGGACCCCGTCGAGAACTCGTCGCTCGTCCCCTGGCTCTTAGGCGTGGCCGCCTTCCACACAATGCTCGTGCAGAAGAAGAGTGGGTCGAGCCAGAAGGCCTCGCTCCTCCTCTCCATCGCCGCGTACGTGTTCGTCATCTACTCCACCTTCCTCACCCGCAGCGGCATCCTGGGAGACGTGTCGGTCCACTCGTTCGTGAGCCTGGGCCTCTACAACCAGCTTCTCTTCTGGATCGCGGTCATTGGCACGCTGGGCATCGGTCTGTTCGCCTTTCGCTTCAACGAACTGCCGACGCCCGATGAGGAGCCGCAAATTCTATCCCGCGAATTCATGGTGCTGAGCGGCGCGGTGCTGTTGTGCGCCACCGCCGCCGTCATCATTCTGGGCACGAGCGCGCCCATCTTCGGCGAGCTCTTCCGCGACAATCCCTCCGCCGTTCCGCAGTCGTTCTACAACAAGTGGACGCTTCCGCTGGCCCTCGGCTTCGTCTTCCTCGCCGGGCTTGGGCAACTGTTCTGGTGGAAGAAGATGGACGTGGCGACGGTGAATCAGGTCCTCTTCAGGCCAATCGCCCTGGCCACCGCGAGCACCATTGCCATCCTGGTCTTTACCCCGTTTGCGGAGCAGGCGCTCGTCATTCCGGCGGGGACCGGCGGAGCGCCCCAGACGGCCTCCGCCAACCTGATCGGGGGACTTAAGGACTTTTGGACGGCCTACGGACAGGCCATTCAAATGCTACTCCTGCTCTTCGTGGGCTTCTTTTCGCTGTTCGGCAATGGGATTGTGCTCTGGCGCACCCTCCGCGGCAACCCGCGGATGGCGGGCGGAGCCCTCTCGCACGTGGGCTTTGCGCTCGTCATCCTGGGCATCATCGCGTCCAGTGGGTTCGATCGGGCACTGCCACGGATCGGCGAGCCCTACTCGGCAAATGAGGACCAGATGCCCCGCGAGAACTTCGTGGTGGCCAAAAATCAAACGCGAACCATCAACGGGTACCGAGTCACCTACCGAGGCAAGACGACCACCGACCGCGGGCGCGGGCAGTACATTCTCGACATCACCGACCCGAAGGGCCGCAGTTACACGATGAAGCCGGTGGCGTACCAGGGCAGCAATAACCAGTGGTTCAAGCATCCGGCCGTGAAGGCGTTCATCGAGAAGGATCTCTTCGTGGCCGTGACGCCCAAAGAGGCCACTGGAATTGGCCAAAAGAAGGGACCGCCGGGGGGGGAGTTTCAGTTAGCCGAAGGCGACTCTACCCTCCTTGGGGGCCGCGAGTTCGCGGTGGCGTTCCGCGGCTTCGAGGTACTGAAGGGGCCCGGGGGCGACATGGAAGCGACTGCTTCGAGTGACCGTGTACCTGAGAATGCGCAGATGGCAGTGGGGGCTCGCCTCCGCGTGACGAATCTGGACACGGATGAAACCCGGTCGCTCATGCCCATCTACCTCGTGATGCAGGACAACTCGCAGCAGTACATTGAGAACCGGGTCAAGGACTGGAACCTGCGCATGTCTTTCACCAAGATGGACGCGAACAGTGGCAAAGCGACGTTCGCCGTGAAGGGGGTGGACGTGATGCCCGACAACTGGGTGGTGGTGCAGGCCTACACAAAACCGCTCATCAGCGTCCTCTGGATCGGCATCATCGTGCTCTCGCTGGGCTTCATCGTTTCTATCGCCCGCCGCGTGCAGGACATCCGGTTCCGGCGATGACCTGCTCCGGTTTCGTAGCCACGGGCATGACGCATCGCGGGAGGCTCCCTCTGTCCATCTCGTAGTGTCGTGGAACACGAAGCCACGTGTCATGAGTGGATCTGCGGCGTATCGTTAACAGTCCATGACTCCTCAACTCATGACCTATCAACTCGTGACGCCATGCTAACCGTTCGCGAACACATCGACATCGCTGCGTCAGTAGGCCGTGTGTTCGAGTTTATGGACACGCCCACCCACCAGGCCGAAATCACCCCGAGTCTTACGGAATCGACGCTCGTTGAGCGGCTCCCCAACGGCGGTTCGCGCGCCCGGTACATCTATCGCATCCTCGGACTGTCATTTTCCGGCGAGGTCCGCGCGACCGACTACGTGCCCGACGAGCGCATCGTGTGGAGCATGGAGGGCGACCTGCAGGGCACCATTCGATGGTATTTCAAGTCCACTGAGGATGGCTGCCGCATCACCTACGCGGCAACCTACCAACTGCCCGGGCCTCGTATGCTCCGCCCGCTGGTTCGCCCCCTCGTCCGACGCTACAACGAGCGCGAGGTTCGCACGCTGTTGCGCAATTTGAAACGACGACTCGAAGCCCCCGACGCGACCGGGCGCTGACGCCTACACGAGACCGGAAGCGGAACGGCCAATCCCCCACTCAGCCCCAAAAATACGATGATGTTGTGAATTTAATTTCTTTTTACATCCGCCACGGAAAAATCTTTGGCTTTTTGACGACCTCACCTCGATAAAAATTCGCCCGTGGCGTCTCTCCTCCCCTAATTCCTCCATGTTGGAAGCGCTTTGTCTCAGAGGAACTCTTTTTGTGCCAATCAATCCCTATTTTCGCCCTCACACTTGACAGGGACGATCTCCTCTGTCTAATTGGGGTCAACCTTCAACGGACGACCCGCGCTGCCAGTGCAGATGCGTCCTGCCTTCCTCAGTATTCCGGTCTTCGATACGGCTCGGCCCACCAGCAGGGCCTCCCGTGTGCCGGTGGGTCGTTCGATCGCTCTTGAAGGGATTGCCGTAGCGGGACGTGTGCCGAGTGCACTTCGAATCTCGGCGCTCGTCCTTCTTCTTATTGCGATTCTTGCGGACTGACAGCCGACGGCCAATCCCTTCCCACCGATGACACCAGGTATCGTGCACCGCCGAGGGGATTGGCTCCCTCGCCCACTCACCGATGCCTGAGCTCCCATTCAGCGTCATCGCTACCGATCTTCCTCTACTTCACGGGACTTCCGTGTGTCTGACCTGCGCCCTAGAGGCCCGAATGGCATTGGTGCTCTCACTGGATGCTACGACTCCTCCGGTATGCGTCCATCCTTCCCTGCGACGTTCTCCCTACACCAGGCCCACTACGACCGACTGATGCCCACTGACACCCTGCAGTCTCCCGACTCGGCGACCTCGACCGCGAACGGTGCGCA
>JBDGQN010000070.1:0-59700 GCA_042219055.1 Salinibacter sp.
GGCCTGCGTGTAGTCAAAGAGCCAATCCTTCTGCACCAGAGGGGGGGGAGCGCCTTTCCGAGACGTGGTCACACGGCCCTGTTTCACCGAGACGCGGGCGAGGGTTAGGGCGAGCGACCAGCTCGAATCAGACGGAGTGCGTCGCTGGAGGGCGCGGGCCAAGTTCCAGGTGCCCGTTGAATCTCGGTGGAGCGACAGATGCGGTCGTACGAGCGTGAGAGTTTGCACTGATAACTCGGCGGTCAGGAGGTTGGCCCAGCGGGGCGTGGCGTGGATCGAGTCCACGGACACCACTACCTCTCCCGACGGTGTGCGCACCTGCACGTCGGTGGCCACGAGGTCGTTGATGAAGATGCCTTGGAGGGTCCCGATTGAGAGCGTTCCCGCAAACTGCCGGTTAAAGGCCGTTTCGACTCGTGTTCGGATGCTGTCCCGCCCTACCTGAGTACGAGTAAAGCCTACGAAGAGGATGATTCCCACCAGGATGACGGCAATCCCAACCTGGAGCGCGCGCCACAGGGGCTGCGACAGGGAACGTTGAGAGGAGGAGGTTGGCACAGTGAATCAGCAGCGATGGGGGCGGACGATTGCCCCGTCTCGTTGAAGACGGATGCTAAATCTTTCACACGACTGAAGCGAGACCGCGTTTCAGGGAGAACAGGCAAAGGCCCATGCCTGTCGGGCCTCCTCTTTCGACACCTCGCTCGTCAGGTACGCCTGCCCGAGACGCTCCAAAAGCACAAAGCGGATCGTGTTGCTCCTGTTTTTCTTGTCCACCGACATCGCCTCGTGGAGCGCGTCGAATGAGATGCTCGTAGGATCTCCTTCGACCGGAAGAGCGGCTACCACGTGATCGAGCCGATCCCGGTCGAGCGCCTCGGGATGGCGCCGATGTGAGAGGTAGAGAGCGGCCCGCATGCCGAGGGCGACAGCCTCACCGTGCGTGAAGACCCCGTATCCGGCCACGCGTTCGAGGGCGTGGGCAAAAGTGTGCCCGAAATTGAGAATCGCTCGCCGTCCCTCCTCTCGCTCGTCGGCGCTCACCACCTCGGCCTTCACCTGGACGGCCTGCTCGATGACGGTGGACACGAGGGAGCGGTCTTTGTAGGTCATCACCGGCACCAGGTGGTCTTCGATCGTTTCGAAGAGCAGAGGGTCGTAAATCAGGGCGTGCTTGACCACCTCGGCCATACCGCTTGTGTACTCGCGCATCGGCAGGGTATCGAGGGTCGCCGGGTCGGCGCAGACGAACTGCGGCTGGTAGAAGGCGCCGATTAGATTCTTCCCGGTGGCGTGATTGATCGCTGTCTTCCCCCCGACGGAGGCGTCGACCTGGGCAAGGAGGGAGGTGGGCAACTGTACGAGCGGAAGGCCCCGCAGGAGGGTGGCAGCGGCAAATCCGGCCAGATCGCCGATGACGCCCCCGCCGAGTGCGAACACCGGGGTCTGGCGGTCGAGCCCCCAGTCGAGCGCCTCGTCGTAAATCGTGTGCAGGCACCCGGCCGATTTCGTTTGCTCACCGGGTGGAAGTGTGAGGGAACGGACCGTCCAGCCGGCGGTGGAGAGTTGTTCTGCCAGGGGCGTGCGGTAATGTGCCGCGACATTTTCGTCCGTCACCAGGAGGCACCGGCCCACCCGCAAGCCGCTGTTCGCAAGCAGTGTGGGGAGAGTCGAAAGGGACTGGAAGTGAACGGTGTAGCTCCGATCCCCAAGATTGACGTCTACGGCCATGGCGTCGTTGGATAGGTGAACAAACGCATTTCCCTCACGGGTATTCCGACTGCAAGTTCATCGTCCGCGGAGAATTCGAACCGCCATCGATTCTGTGTTCGACCGGCGTCACCCTGTCATTACCGGCTTCCGTCCCCTGCGGTGGGACCCATCCACATGCGTCTATGTATGCACCCCGCTGGTTACGCCCCTCGGACACGGTGACGCTCAACTGGTTTTGCGTGTCGTCATGCCGATTCCTCCGATTCTGGATGCGGCCCACGCGCTCGCGGCCCGCGGCCTGGGCGCGGGGGAGCTTGCTGTTGACGCCACAGTGGGCAACGGTCACGACACGCTCTTTCTGGTGCGAGAAGTCGGAGAAGGGGGACGGGTTGTGGGATTCGATGTCCAGGCCGATGCCCTGCAGGCGACCCGTGAGCGGGTCCGTTCGGAGGCTCCGGAGGCTGCCGGTCGGCTGCGGCTCATCCGCGGCGGGCACGAGCAAATGCTGGAGCACATCGGAGAAGAAGAGGCGGGGAGCGTAGGCGCGGTCATGTTCAATCTTGGCTACCTCCCGGGGGGCGATCACTCGATCACGACCGAGCCGGGGACGACCCTGGAGGCCCTTGGGGCCGCCCTCGAACTGTTGCGACCGGGAGGGATCGTTACGGTCGTGGCTTATCCTGGACACGAGGGAGGCGCGGTTGAGACCGAGGCAGTGGCCGAATGGGGCTCAGCGCTTCCACAGGGGGCCTTTCGGGTTCTTTCGTACCACTTCGTGAACCAGGCAAACGATGCCCCCCGTCTCTTTGCGGTCGAAAAGCGCTTGAAGTCAGGATAAGAGCATCATCCCACAGGTAACGGGCCCTGGAAGGCTCGAACGAAATGCCTCAAAACCCGGCTATGTGCCTGATCCTCTTCGCGCAGGACGCTCATCCGGACTATCCGCTCGTCTTTGCGGGCAATCGGGACGAGTTCTACGATCGCCCCACGGCCCCCGCGGCCTTCTGGGACGACGCCCCACACGTGTTGGGCGGACGGGACCTGGAAGCGGGTGGCACGTGGCTGGGGGTCACGCGGCACGGCTACTGGGCCACCGTTACCAACGTGCGGGATCAAATGTCGCATCGAGAGGACGCGCCGTCTCGGGGTCACCTCGTCGCGGAGTACCTGACGGAGGAGCCTGAGCCGACCGCCTACCTTGAATCCGTTCAGGCCCGGGCCGACGACTACAACGGATTCAATCTGATTGTGGGAACGCCGAGGCTGACGTGCTTCTTTTCCAATCGAAACGGTCCGCCTCGCGAGGTCGACTCCGGGGTGCACGGCATGAGCAATGCCCAGCTCGACGACCCGTGGCCGAAGGTGGAGCGGGGAACGACCCGGATACGGACTGTGCTGGAGAACGAAGTGACGCCCGCACCCCTGCTGGACCTTCTCAACGACCGCACCCCGGCGCCCGACGATGCACTACCCGACACGGGCGTGGGACTCGAAACGGAGCGCATGCTTTCCTCCCCGTTCATTGAGAGCACGTCCTACGGAACGCGGGCCTCTACCGTATTCCTTCTGCACAGCAGCGGGACTCTCACCTTTGTCGAGCGGACGTTCGATCGAGGCATCCCAGCCGATACGAACCACTACTCCTTCGAAATTACGCCGACGTCGCCCGCCTGAGCGGAACGTCCGACTCCTCCTCGTTTGCCTCTTGCCCATCACACGCCTCTTTCCGTACCGATGCCGTTCGAAACGCTTCACTTCGAAAACCCCGACGGAGACGCCCTCGCCGCTCGCCTCGATCTGCCCGAGGGAGAACCGCCGTGTGCGTTTGCTCTTTTTGCCCACTGCTTCACCTGTTCGAAGGACCTGCGGGCTGTCGGGGCGATCAGCCGGGCCCTCAATCGGCAAAGCATTGCCGTGCTTCGTTTCGACTTTACGGGGCTCGGAGAGAGTGAAGGCGACTTTGCGGATACCAACTTCTCGTCCAACGTCGACGACCTCGTGGCGGCGGCCGACTACTTGACTGAGCACTACGAGGCCCCGCGCATTCTGGTTGGGCACTCGCTTGGCGGGGCCGCAGTCCTTCAGACCGCCCACCGAATCGAGGCCGCAGAGGCGGTTGCCACGATTGCGGCGCCCCACGACCCCGGGCACGTAACCCATCTCCTTGATGATGCGGTAGAGGACATTCGGGCCAAGGGAGAGGCCCAGATTACTCTTGCTGGACGCACCTTTACGATCCGGAAGCAGTTCTTGGATGATTTGGCCGCCACCCAGATGGACGAGACGATCGGCACCCTCGATCAGGCGCTCATGATTTTCCACTCGCCCGTCGATCAAACCGTGGGGGTTGACAATGCCGCCAAGATCTTCCAGGCCGCCAAACATCCCAAGAGCTTCATTTCGCTCGATGACGCCGATCATCTGCTCACGACGCCGTCGGATGCGGAGTACGTGGGGGACACGCTCGGGGCCTGGGCCGGGAAGTACGTCGATCGCTCGCGCACAGCCCCGGAGCATCCGGAGGGACAGGTGACGACCCGCACCCGTGAGGCCTATCGGACCGAGATTCAAGCGGGGCGCCACAGCCTCGTTGCCGATGAGCCTCAAGACGTCGGGGGCGATGATACGGGCCCCTCCCCGTATGATTATCTCCTCATGGCCCTCGGTAGTTGCACCGGCATGACGCTCCGCATGTATGCCGATCGTAAGGAGTGGCCCCTCGACAAAACCATCGTGCGGCTTTCTCACGACCGCATCCACGCGAAAGAGTGCGAAGACTGTGAGACTGGGGATGGACGGATCGACCACGTGACGCGCGAGATTGACGTCCGGGGAGATCTGACTGAGTCCCAGCGCGAGCGCCTCCTCGAAATCGCCAACAAGTGCCCCGTCCACCGGACCCTTCACAGTGAGGTGAAGGTTGACTCAACCCTGCGTGAGGAGGGAGAAGAGGGAGCGTGAGCAGTGCGGACGGAAGCGAATTGTCATGTTTCCGAAGCGCCCACGGTTTTTGCTCCCGCGCTCTATTCTCCACACTCACACCCTAGGTCTCCACGGGGTGTCCTTCGTCGAGAACTCACAGGTTCCCCGTGGTCGATTCCATGCCTGCCTCTGAACCTGATTCAGCGACTGTCATTAAAAGAGGCAGCTTCTCGCACGGGACGTGGCGCAGCTCGGTAGCGCACATGTATGGGGTACATGAGGTCGCGGGTTCAAATCCCGCCGTCCCGACTCCAGGATGCTCGAGGGCCGTTCCTTCCTGTTCGGGTGGGAACGGCCCTTTCTGTTGCGGGTTTGGCGAAATAGCGTCCTAGCGTCCCCGTCCTTCCAGCATTTTTGGGACCTGTTCCCCAGCGTGCCCGTCGCCATGACCGACGAGCCGGACACCAGTGCCCGAGAGCGGTTTTCCCGAGACCTTCGCCGGATCCGAGAGGAGCGGGAGGTCTCCTTCTCGACCCTGCTTGAGGCCACGCAGGTTCCGGAGTCCCGCCTCCAGGCTTTCGAGGACGGACTCCTTTATGAGGAGTCTCGGATGAACGTCGTCTATTTGAAGGCCTTCGTCCGCACTTATGCGGAAACCGTCGGGCTTTCTCCGGACTCTGTCGTGGCTCATCTGGAGGCGGCTCTGTCGGGGGACTACCAGAACCAGCTTGCCGTTGAGTATCTGGACGCGTCTCCCTCGGCGATGGGCTCTGCGTCGACCTCTGAGGAGGATTCCGTCCCGTCCGACGCAGAAACGACGGGACAGAGTGAGGATCCCCCCCAGGACTCAGACTCGTCTCCAACGAGGGGATCGGAAGAAGACTCTACGGCGGAGGTCCACACGGGAGAGTCGAACGATGCCCCCGTCGATCCGGGAGGCGAGAGGGGAGCAGAGGCCGTTGGTGGAGATCCGGCCCTGAGCCGCGACCAAAGTCCTTCTGCGAAGTCGACTGCCACTGGGCTCGGGATCGATGCCGTTCGGACGGGAGGGAATGGACCCTCGGAGTATTTGAGACCCCTCCTGTATGTTGCTTCAACCATCGGCCTCTTGGCCCTAAGTGCGTGGGGCATAGCGACTTATGTTTTCACCACCGACTCTCCATCCGGTCCCCCGCTTCAGACCAGGACCGACGGAAGCTCAGTAAAGCAGACGACGGACACGACTCAATCGGCAGACACTGCACGCGTTGACTCCGTACGAGCAACTGACGCAGTTGCCAGTTCATCCTCCGCACAGATGTCGTCCCCTCCCCGTCTGGTAGGGGACACGATGTACGTGACGGTGGTCGCAACCTCAGTCGTTCGCGAGATGCGGGTGCAGCAAGACGACGATCTTCGACGTCCGTACTGGATTGAGGAAGGAAAGGCGTTGGTCTTCCCGTTTACCCGCCGAATCACGATCCAGAATCAACTGGACAGCCTGCGTCTTCTTCTTGAGCGTTATCCGTACCCCACGACCCATACGGACGCCGAGGGACGGGTCGTAATTACTCGCGACACTGTCCGAGACTTTGCGGACACCCTCCGAAGTCCTCCGCTGTCCATCTCGGCCTCGCCCGACACTGTGCAGATTGGGAGTACACCGTCCGCTTCTTCGGACACCACTGACGGAACGCCGTAGCCACGAGACTCGAACGAAGGGGAGCAGGATCCTCATCCCCCTGATACGCATTCAGGTCTTTCTCGACCTCCTTGCAGATTGATTCAGCAAGGAACGACGCCTGCAACAGCCATTGGCTCTCAGGTTTATCATGGGACTCCTTGAGTTCTTCGGCTGGAGTCGTCGGAAGCCGCAGCCCGTGGGCCACGACCTCGAATCAAAAGGCCGGTCCGACGACGAGAAGGCCTGGCAGAAGTGGCTTCTACGCGGAGGACTGTTTCTGGCCCTCACGGCTCTTACCGTGGCTGCTTTTCCTCGTGGCGATTTTTACGAGTACACGGTGGAAGTGGGGGACACCTGGCGGCAGGCCACTCTCACCGCGCCCTATGACTTCCCCGTGTATCTCAATGAGGATCGCGTCCAAGCCCGACGCGATACCGTGCGGAAAAATACTCCGCCGTACTTTGAGAAGGTGCAAAATGCCCGACAGCGCTTGGCGGCCAACCGGGACACGCTTCGACGACAACTCAACCGCATCCTGGACGCGTACGCGAGCTACCGATACCATCAGCAGCGAGGGGAGACGAAAGCGGCACGAACCGATTCGATTCGTTATGTAAAGCGTCGTCGCAATGCCCTGGTCACCCTCAGTGCCTCTCAGTGGAAGTACCTGGCCAACCAGTACTTTCAGGAAGTGCAGAACCTGTCGGCGCAGTCTCGAGGTGTGCAACAAGAGCAAACTCAACTTCACGAGCGCCTGCTTAACACTGCCTTCAATGTCGGGGTTCAGCTGCTGGGAGTGGGGGTTATGGACCGCCCCAGAGACTCCATTGTGACCCAGAAAGTCATTGTGCGAAATGAGGAGGATCAAACCCAGCGGGCGGTCAACAAAAAGCGGCTCTATGGGCTCAACGGAGCCTTCGACTACGCAGAGCGTCAGTTTGAGAACATCTTCGCCCAAAACCGTGAGCACGTTCGGATCGCGAGGTCGTTCTACCGGGCCATTTTTGAGCCCTCTCTCCGGTACATGCGGAAAGAAACAATGCAAGAGCGAAACCGCCGGGCCAGCAATGTGACCGCCATTCAAGGCGGAGTAGAGGAGGGCGAGCCCATCGTTCGGAAAGGACAGCGGATTACTCGAGAGATCAAACGGAAGCTTACCTCCCTCCAGAAAGCGAAAAGCAACCGGTTGGGCTCCAACATCGTGTGGAAGCAGTTGAGCGGGGAGATTCTCTTCACGCTCTTGGGATTCGGGTTTTTCTTCTTCTACCTGTATCTCCTCCGGCCCCAAATCTGGAGCGATGACCGCGACCTGCTTCTGATTGCGGTGATTCTGGGCTTCATCGTCGCCCTCTATGGGATTGTCATTCGGGCGCCGTGGTCCCTGTACGTGGTGCCCGTGGCTCTGGCCTCGGTTCTGCTTACCATCATCTTCAACTCCCGGATTGCCCTCTTTGGAACGTTGATTCTCGCCTTTACGGGTGGGCAAATGCTAGGGTTGGACTTGGAGTATACCCTTGCCACATTCTTTGCGGGTGCGTTCGGGACTTTTAGTGTTCGCGACATCAAGAACCGGGGACAGTTCTTTGTTAGCGGAGGGCTGGTGTTTGTCGGGTACTTTTTTGTGCTGGCTGGGACCTGGCTCTACATTGACCTCCCCATCGGCCGCGTTCTGCCCGATCTCGGCTACGCGGCCATCGCGTCCGCTATTACCATCACCTCTTCGCTCTTCTTGTGGGCGCTGGAGCGCATTTTCGACATTACCACCGATCTCACGCTACTCGAGCTTTCAGATACCAACAGCCCTCTTCTCAAGAAGCTCAGTCTTCAGGCCCCAGGGTCGTTCAACCACTCCTTACAGGTCGCAAATCTTGCCGAGGCCGCTGCTGATCGCATTGGTGCCCACACTCTTTTGACCCGAGTGGGGGCGCTTTATCACGACATCGGGAAGATGAAGAAACCGGAGTACTTCGTCGAGAATCAACGGGGACGGTCCAATCCGCACGACCAGCTCGAACCTCGAATGAGCAGCCTGATCGTGGCGAGTCACGTAAAGCAGGGACTGGAGATGGGTCGAGAGGAGAAGTTGCCGGAACAGGTGCTCAAGTTTATTCCCATGCACCACGGGACGGCCCGAATCGAGTACTTTTACCGTCGAGCCCTAAGCCAGGCCGAAGGGACCGACCGGTCGGTCCCTGAGTCAGAGTTTCGTTATCCCGGTCCAAAACCGGACTCGAAGGAGACGGGAATTTTGATGCTTGCGGACTCGGTGGAAGCGGCGAGCCGCAGCCTCGATGATCCCTCGCCTCGGCGTCTCGAAAACCTCATTGACCTCCTCTTCCGCGAACGAATCGATGACGGGCAGCTTGACAATACAGACCTGACGTTCCGGGACCTCAGCCTCATCAAGGATACGTTCCTGAAGATGCTTCTCGGCATCTACCACGTGCGAGTCAAGTATCCCGATCAGGAAGAGGACACGGAGGACACCGAGTTCGAGGTCGTCTCTCTCGTTGCAGAATCGCCTTACGCTAACATTTCGGCTATGTACGACCGGGATGCATGGGGCGCGTGGATCCGGCCGGCGGATGAGGAGCGCCCCGTTTCTCCCAAAGAGCCGCGGCCGCAGCTTGCGGAGGCATCTCCGCACTCTGGAGGGGATGGGTTCTCTCAAGATAATGTCCCGAAGTCTGACGACTCGGAGAAAAACGGAGGACGTGAGGATCCTCCAGCCGAAGACTCGGCCGTTCCTCAAACGCCCAACGAGCCGACTGCGGAGAAGGACGGGGAGTAGGCCTCCGGACTTACAGTGACACTATGCAGGTACGGCGTCGGCAATGGCCTCAATGGAGTTCTGGCTCACCAGGACCTTCAGTTCTTCGAAGCTGTGGATGGACTCATCCAGAAATGGTCGCAGACGACGCTGACTGGCAGGGGTGGCGAGAAGTAAGTCCGTCTCCTTAACGAAGCCCTGTAAGTGATCGGCTCCCTGGTCGATGGACGCGGCAATGATCTGCCCGTCATATGCCGTTTCCGTTCGGAGGTCCTCCGAAAGGGGGGGAATTGTATCCTGGTAGCGTGTAACGAGTCCGAGCGTTTCCTCGTCACGAAGCCGCGTGACCGATTCGAGCACTTGAGCGGGAAGATGGGTCGTAAACCCGAGCGTGTCGGTTCGCGAGAGAGTCTCCAGAACTTTCGTGAGATAGGGGTATGGGGTAAAGGCAAAGTCGGCATCCATGTGCCGGTCCATCTGGGAAAAGGGAACCGGCAGGATCGTTTTTTGAAGGGCCGTTCCGAGTTGGTCGGCACACAGCCGGTTCAGTTCGGGGTGGGGGCCCACAGAAATCAGCTTTCGTTCGAGGCCAGCATGGTCTAGCAGGGTGGCCTGTTCCTGAAAAAGGGATTCGATCTCGGCGTCACTCAGGCCCAGGCCCACGAGCTGCTGCAGGGTGTCGTTGACCACTTTTGCTCCCCGTTCCATTCGTTCGCTCTTGGCAAGAGGAGTGCGTTCTTCTACCGTGTACCCGCTCCCAATCCGGGAGCTGAGCAACCCTTCCTCTTCGAGCTCCTGATAGGCCTTCCGGACGGTGTGGAAGGAGATATCGAGTTGGTCGCCTAACGACCGAGTCGACGGAAGGGTATCGTTGACGTCAAAGTGTCCAGAGGCAATCAGGTAGCGGAGCTGGTTGATGAGTTGCTTCCGGACGGGGGTGTTCGCGTCGCGGTCAACTTGAAGCCTCGACATGGCCGTTTGGTTTCCGTTATTGCAAGATAAAACCAATAAATCAATTTTCCGGTTCAAGACGCTGGATCGTGGGGTCAGGTCGGGAGGGAGGAACCCGTCGGCTGTGCCGATTTCTGTGTAAATGAGCGCCGGGCAGTGTCGCAGAGCGTTTCGTACTCGTGCCACTGCTTGGGAGTCATTTCGTAGGTCGTACGCCCCACCGATAGCTCCAGGTGCCAGGAGGTCGTCCGAACGTTGAAAATGGGCTTCCAGTCGAGCGGCTGATTCTGGAGAACGTCGTACACACTCCGGAGTGCGGCCTGCCCAGACCGAAATCCTACCTCGGCCACCGTGCGGGACATTGAAAAGTGCGTCCACACGGTTGCCAAGGCGATGGCCGCAGGCAGTCCCCACACGAGGTACGGAAGCACAGGCGTTCCCAGAAGAGCAGACATCGTAGCCCCAATCATGAGGGGAATCGTGCACACGCCCAAGGGACGCGCGAGAAACCGCGTGTACACGATTCCCCATGGGGTATTCCCAGGATGATACGTGCTCTTGAACGTAGTGGGCACGTTGCGGAAGGAGAGTGCGGCGGATCATCGCCGCCCCTGATCCCAATTACCAGTGGAGCTGCTGGATATCTGGAGAGCTGCCCTGTTAGGTGACTGCGCCGTCCCCAGCCTCCGTTCGCGGTTGGTCCTTCGTCTCAGGGGCGTCGGGTTGGTTCCAGGCATACTCGTAGTTCGTCGGCGGATTGAGGTTTTCCTTGATCGCACGGGGCGACACCCACCGCATGAGATTGTAGGCCGACCCGGCCTTGTCGTTGGTTCCGGAGCGGCGAGCCCCTCCGAACGGCTGCTGGCCTACCACTGCGCCCGTCGGCTTGTCGTTGATGTAGAAGTTGCCGGCGGCCTGCTCAAGGACATCGCTTGCGAGCTTGATGGCCGACCGGTCGCGGGCAAAGATGGACCCCGTGAGGCCGTACGGCGAGGTTTCGTCCACCAGTTTCAGCGTGGAGGCGTACTCTTCGTCCGGGTACACGTATACGGTCGTCACCGGCCCAAAAATCTCTTCCCGCATGGTCTTCTCCTTCGGGGCGTGGGCGCGAACGATCGTCGGCTCAATGAAGTAGCCGGTCGAGTCGTCGTAGCTTCCGCCGTAGACGATCTCGGCCTCATCTGACTCGCGGGCGTGTTCGATGTACCCCACGATTTTGTCGTAGGCCCGTGCGTCAATGACGGCGTTGACAAAGTTGGTGAAGTCTTCCGGGGGCCCGACGCTGATCTCGTCCAGTTGAGACGCAAGGGTCTCCTGGACGTTGGGCCAAATCGATTCGGGGATGTAAAGGCGGGACGAGGCGGAGCATTTCTGTCCCTGGTATTCGAACGCCCCCCGCACAACAGCCGTCGAGAGTTGATCAACGTTCGCTGTCCTGTGCGCGACGATAAAGTCTTTTCCTCCCGTCTCGCCGACGATGGTGGGGTACGTGCGGTACGTGTCCAGGTTGTTTCCAATACGGGACTGCAGGTGGTCGAACGTTTCGACCGAGCCGGTGAAGTGAAGCCCGGCGAAGTGTTCGGAGTCGATTGCAGGGGTTCCCACGGCCGCTCCGTCGTCCGCCGGGAGCATATTGATGACGCCGGGGGGCAGGCCGGCCTCCTCCAGGATCTTGTAGGTGAAGAACGCCGAGTAGACGGATCGGGAGGCAGGCTTCCATAGAACCGTGTTGCCCATGATGGCGGGCGCCGTGGGCAGGTTGCCCTGAATCGCTGTGAAGTTGAAGGGCGTGACTGCGAGGACGAATCCCTCGAGCGGCCGGTACTGCATCTTGTTCCAGATGCCCGGCGAGTCGTTGGGCTGATCGCGATAGATTTGCTCCGCGAAGTGAACGTTGAAGCGGAGGAAGTCAATGAGCTCGCAGGCGGCGTCGATTTCGGCCTGATGAATGCTCTTGCCCTGCCCGAGCATGGTCGCCGCGTTGAGAGTATCGCGGTAGGGGCCTGCAATCAAGTCGGCGGCGCGAAGGAAAATAGCGGCCCGGTCTGAAAAATCCATTGCGGCCCATTCGGCCTTGGCTTCCAGCGCTGCATCGATGGCCTGCTCCACCTCGTCGGTTCCGGACTGATGTACCCGTCCAAGGACATGCTGATGCTCGTGAGGGGGCACGACCTCCGAGGTGGATCCGGGGTATACGGGTTCCCCGCCGATAAACGCGGGGATTTCGATCATCTGATTTCGAAGTTCCTCCAGTCGGCGTTGCACGGACTGTCGCTCCTCGGAGCCGGGCTCGTAGGCAAGCGTTGGCTCGTTCTCAGGCGTAGGCGTCTCTGTATAGGCGTTGTTCATGAGAGATGAGGGGGCAGCCGCCCATTTATGATGGAGTAACTACGCAACAATGCCTATGAAACTACGCGTCGGCATTGTTGCTGTTCGTTCGAGGTATCCCGTGAGGACGGATCTTCTCCGTCGGGCGTTAGTCTAGTGGAGGAACCTTAGATGGACTCTCATTCGCGAATCGTTTTCCTCGGGCCTCTATTCCCACCTGTGTCGTTTCGGTTCGAACAGTTCATGTCCCTTCGCTACCTGTGGGGGGCGGAGGGACAATCAGAAGGGCGAAGCTTCCTTCGTTTCATTACGTATGTGGCCATTGGGGGCGTTACGCTCGGCGTAGCGGCGCTTCTCCTTGCGTTGGCCATCGTCCGCGGATTTAGCCGGGAAATTGAGTCAAAGATTGTCGGCTTCGGGGCTCACATTCAGGTGATGAACTACGTCCGGGACGAGCCCCTACAGCGGAGCGGAACCCTTCGTGCAGGACTGAACGAGATGAAGCGAATTTCCAGGGTATCTCCAGTCGTCGAGCAGCCCGTTCTTCTTCGGCACACGGACGACGCCATTGACGGCGTGGTGCTGCTCGGCATGAATCGGATGCCCACCTATCTGAAGCAGCGGGTCGAGAATGGACAGTTTGATGTCCAGGCCTCGAACGGGCATCCCGGCCTCGTGGTAGGGAAAGAGCTTGCGACTCGTCTGGGACTGGAGGTCGGAGAACTTGTTACCACGTTCGCGCTTCAGCAAGGTGGCACGGAAGCAGCGGGCCTGCTGCGCCCTCGGATCAAGCAGTTCCGGGTCCGGGGCATCTACGATACATCACTGAAAAACATTGACGACGTCTACGTCTTTGGTAACCTTTCCACTGCCCGTTGGCTAGCGGGAATGTCACCGCGTTCTGTGACGCGGTTCAACGTAACGGTGCGGGATCCTACTCGGATCGACTCGCTTGCTGCCCAAATCGAAAACAAGTTCGGATTTCCAGTGGCCGCCCGGACGATTTATCAGCAGTACGCCGGGTTGTTTGCGTGGGTGGACCTGCAACAGAGCATTATTCCGCTTGTGATCGGTGTGATTGTCATCGTTGCTGCCTTCAACATCATCGGCATTCTTTTGATGCTAATTTTGGAAAAAACACGCGAGATTGGCGTTCTGAAAAGTCTCGGGACCTCCGGTAGCACCCTCAAGCGTCTCTTTCTCTTCTTAGGCCTGTTGATTGGGGTGGTGGGTACGGGAATCGGCACAGTTTTAGCTCTCTCATTAGCTCTTGTGCAGAAACACTTTGGGGTTATTTCGCTCCCTGCGGAGGCGTACTACATGACAAAAGCACCGATTGGGCTCAATCCCTGGGACTTCGTTCTCGTGGGTGTTGTTACGATTGTTCTCTGTGGAGCCGCGGCGTACGTCCCCTCCCGGGTGGCCGCTCGAGTGGAACCCGTTCGGGCAATCCGGTTCGAGTGACAGACACTCTCGTTCTTCGTGCTCTTTTCGATTCTTGCTGACCAATTATTTTTCTATGAGCAACACGAACTCTAGACAGTCCCCGACAGCCGGCGATGCCGCGCCCAATTTTACTCTGTACACGCACGACGAAAGACGGTGGCAGCTTTCCGACCATCAAGACCGGCCCGTAGTGCTTCTCTTTTTTCCTGGAGCCTTTACGAGTGTGTGCACGAACGAACTACATCGGGCGAACACTGAGATTGACGTCACAGATCAGGCTCACGTGGTGGGGATCTCGACGGACTCCCCGTTCGCCCTCTCGGCGTTTCGGGAGGAAGAGGGGTACGAGTTCCCACTCTTGAGCGATCACAACGCCGAGGTTGCGGCAATGTACGGATCCAAGTACGCCCAAGACTTTGCGGGGATGAACCTGGACCGGATTGCTAAGCGCTCGGCGTTCGTGATTGACCAGGAGGGCGTTATTCGGTACGCGGAAGTACTTGATAATGCGGGACACCAGCCTGATTTTGCGGCCATTCAGAACACGATCCAAGAACTTCTTTAGGGAATTGGGAAGAACTCTCTTGGCAGCTCCCGAAGTGCCGTTGGACTCCAAGAGCGCTTCCGAGGAAGAATCTGTTAGGAAGAGTGCAGTCGCATTATCGGCTCATTTGCTTCTGTTATTGAGAGACGAACTTTGCACTCGCGGTCGAGTCCTAGTACACTATTGAGAACCTGTTTGGCGAGATGCTTACGGCCACCCCGGGGAGTACTCGTGCTGCGGGCAGCATGACCTCGTTTTCTCGGCCCTCGCTGCGCTCTCAGCGCAGCATCTACTCGGTCACTCCGCTCCCAGCGCTGCGACTGCATGGATCTCGTGCAGCCTGGGAACTACTCGGTCACTGCGTTCCCAGCGCAAAATGGCTTCTGCACTCGCCCGGTAGTTCCACTACAGGGACTCGTTTGAGCGCCATTTTGCAACTTCGACCACTGTGTCTCGGCTTCGTATTCGCTCACCAAACAGGTTCTGAAAGTCCAATCCGTCCCCGCTGCTCACGAGGACGGATTGATCCCTCGATGCTCCTCCCTGGCCTCGTCTCGCTTGTGAACGGCTGGAGGGCCTCGCCGGCGGGGGCCGGGGATGTCATCGAGTCATTACTGTCCCGCCACTCTTTCCCTGACCCGTGAGAGCCGCATATTTACAGTTTGCCCCTTCGTACCTGGACGTAGACGCGAACCTCGAAGCCGTTGACGAACAGATCGCTTCGGTGGACGCCGACCTCGTCGTCCTGCCCGAACTGTTTACGTCGGGGTACTTCTTTCGGTCTCGCGATCATCTCTCTTCCGTCACCGAGCCGATTCCCGGAGGGCGGACCACGGAGGCTCTGCGTGATTGGGCAGCGTCGACCGGAGCCACCCTCGTCGCCGGTCTCGCGGAGGAAGAGGAGGGCCGCTTTTACAACAGCGCAGTCGTCGTCCGCCCTTCGGGATCTGTTTGGACGTACCGGAAGGTGCACCTCTTTTATGAGGAAACGACTCTCTTCGAGCCGGGCAACCTTGGATTCTTGGTGTCGGAGGAGAGTACGCGGGATGGAACCCGCTACCGGCTTGGGGTCATGATCTGTTTCGACTGGTATTTTCCGGAGGCTGCCCGTACGCTGGCCCTGAAGGGAGCCGATGTGATCGCTCACCCGTCCAACCTCGTGCTGCCGCACTGTCCCGACTCGATGCCGGTACGGGCCCGGGAAAATCACGTGTATACCGTAACGGCCAACCGGTATGGGGAGGAGGAGAAGGAGGGAGAGACTCTCACCTTTATCGGAATGAGTGAGGTCTGCGACCCTTCGGGCTCTATACGACGTTGTGCAGACCGTGTGGGGGACGACGTGGGAAGTGTGGAGTTTGATCCTAAGGAGGCCCGGGATCGTCGCCTTAATGAGCACAACGATGTGCTCGGCGATCGACGGCCGGACATGTACGTGTCTGAGGTCTCAACTTCGAATCAGCTCGACTCGTCGAGCACGTATTCTTGAAGGGCATCGTGAATTCGGGTCTTCGGGTCCGGGTGCGTGTTCGGGACGAACTCGTTCCCGGTCACTTTCTCGTAGAGTTCGACGTACCGCTTCGTGACCGTTACTCGAAACTCGTCGGGCAAATCAGGCATGTCTTGGCCGGCTTTTCCCTGGAACCCGTGGTCCATGAGCCACTCGCGCACGAATTCTTTCGAAAGCTGGCGCTGCGGCTTGCCTGCACGAAGTCGCTCTTCATACCCATCTCGGTAGTAGTAGCGGGAGGAATCGGGGGTGTGCACCTCGTCGATTAAAAGGAGGTCTCCTTCCTGGGTGCGCCCAAACTCGTATTTCGTGTCAACGAGAATCAAGTCTTGCTCTGCTGCCATCTCGCTGCCCCGTCGAAACAGTGCCAGAGCCCAGTCGGCGAGTTGATCATATGTGGCTGCGTTAAGGTCTGTACTGGCAATGGCTTCCTCTCGGGTCACGTCCTGGTCGTGTCCCTCTTCGGCCTTTGTGGTAGGCGTGAGAATAGGCTCCGGAAGGTGCTCGCTTTCGCGTAGACCGTCGGGCAACTCCTGGCCGCACAACGTCCGCTTTCCTTTGTCGTATTCACGCCAGGCGTGTCCGGCCAGGCAGCCCCGCACGACGAACTCAATTGGAATGGGCGTGCATTCCTTCGCGACCGTTACGTTGGGGTCGGGAACCGAAAGAACGTGGTTGGGGACGAGGTCCTCGGTCGCGTTGAAGAAATACGCGGCCGTTTGGTTTAGGACTTGTCCCTTAAAGGGAATGGTTTGAGAAAGAACGTGGTCGAACGCGGAAATCCGGTCACTGGTGATCAGGATTCTCCGGTCGTTCTGACGATAATTGTCCCGAACTTTGCCCTCGTACCGGGTTCCGAGATCGGTGTACTCGGTCTTCTGCAGTGTGTGGTCAAGTTGGTCTTCAACAACCTGAGGGTTCATCGGGGAGGTGGGACAGTAGAGGGAGAGAGTGGGAACGAAGAGGGGATCGAATGCAGGCTGGAGGATGAATCAACAGGAACAGACTTCTGGGCGTCCTGTCGCGGAGTGGCCTACGCCCGAGTATTTCTTGCCGTACAGCTTTCGAGAGCGACATCCGCCCGGCGGTCACTGTGCCGGTATGCTCGATTTTCGGACATTTACCGTGGTCTCCACGAGGTGAGAGACCAATTGCTCGGGACCGCTCTGATTGAGACGGCTCAGGAGAACGTCCGTGGCATCGTGACCTACGTCGTACATGTTCTGCGCCACACTCGTGAGCCCAATGAAGCGGCTGACCTTGATGTCGTCATACCCAACGAACGCGAAATCGTCAGGGGCCTCCAAGCCTTCCTCTCTAAGGGCTTGCCATGCCCCAATAGCTTGGACATCACTACTTGCGAAGGCCGCTTCCACGGGCTTATCCAAAGCAATGAGGTCTTGCATGGCCTCGTATCCGGATTCTTCACTGAACCCATCATGCTTCGAAGTGTGTCCGTGCACTACGAGGTCGGGATCGTAGTCGATCCCGGCGTCCTCGAGGGCCTGTCGATATCCGTTCATCCGTGCGTTGCGGATCCGATTTTCGTGAGGCGTAGTGATCATTCCGATTCGGGTATAGCCCTGGGCCAGAAGGTGTTCAACCCCAAGCTTAGCGCCGGCCTCGTCTTCCCAGTAAAAGCTGTCAAACCCGTCTGACGTCGATCCGACGAGGACGACGGGAACTCCAAGCATCTTCAGTTCCTCTGCCAGTTCCTCGTCAATTTCGACCCCCACCAGTAAGAGCCCGTCCATGGCTCCGCCCTCTAGAAAGTGCCGGAGGGTCATTTTGGGGGCTTCCCACTCCAGGTCGCAGAGCAGAAGATCCACATCCTCGTCGTCGAGCTGGTCACGCACCCCTTTCAGAAGCTCATTGTGGAACGGAGTGGTAAAGGTTGGAACGGCTACCGAAATCGTCTGCGTGGAGTGCTGAGCGAGACTCTTCGCCGTCCGATTCGGGCGAAACTGGAGTTCTTGGACTGCGTCGAGCACTCGCTCACGGGTGGCATCGGCCACGTCTTGCGAGTCGTTCAGAACTCGGGAAACGGTGGAGATTGCTACGCCTGCATGATCGGCAACGTCGTAAATGGTTGCCTTCGATTGATTCTTTTCTTGGCTGGCCATGGCACGAGAGCGGGCTGTGAAAGTGGATGGGCCGTTGAGAGCAACTAGAACGATTAGGCCTCTGAAATGGTCGGTTCGTGTTCTAGAGCTTTGAAGAAGGTAGAGCGCTGGAGTGAGGCGTCTTCGGGCTGAGCGGCTTTGAGAGCTTCCGAGACTCGCCCCTTTGCTTTTTGGAGGGCAGGCTCAGGGTTCAGTCCCTCCTGCAATGACTTCAGCACAGGAAGAAGGAGGCCGCTCGATGCACCGTGAAGCGACAGCCCAGTAAGATAAGGAGCCTCAAAAAGGGCGAATTCCTCTCCGTCAAAATACAAGTCGAGCGCATAGTCGGGAGGAGAGGTCTCGGTGTCGTAAAAGTGAGTGGGCAGTTTTCCACATCGAAGTAACACCTGGTGGGCTCCTTGTTGAGCAATGCGCTGGGCGGCCACCTGGGCATCGTCCAGGCTGGGAATCTCCATTCCAGCCAGAAGGGCGGCGTCAGTCAGTCGGAGAGTGACGAGATCCGGTTCGCTGAGGCGCTCGGTGATTGTTTCCAGTCCGTCTTGGCCCAGAACATCTTCTCCGCTGGGACCGCTAATTGTGAGGTCGAAGACAACCGGTCCGTCTAGTGTGGCTAGGTGGTCGAATACGCAGTCGATCGTCGGTTCTGCCCCAATGATGCCGATCTTCGCACTCGTCGGACTTTTCGTTTCGAAGACGTGTTCCAATTGAGCCGATACTGTGTCGGTAGGAACGTTCAGCACGTCAGTAACCACGCCATCGCCGGCAACCACGTGGGTTGTGCAGATCGGACACGCTTCCCCTGACAAAGACTGAGTGGTCAGAAGGTCCGCCGTGAGCCCTCGGCTGATGCTGGGATATTGAGCTCCTATGACAAGTGGTTGAAAACGCATGCGATAGTGGTGAGAATCAACTAATTGTGTCTTGTTTCTCTTTGTAGGAACTATCTTGTAGAAAGCCTAACCGTCATTGCTTCGCAAGCGTTTGACGCTGGAGTGGCGCGAATCCTAACCAATTTGAAATCAACTGGGTCCCATCTGTAAAGACGCGGGCATCCGTCCCACCCATAAGTTCTGTTATTGCAGTTTAAGCCAAAAACCATGGCTCTCTTCAAAAACACAGAGCCAGTGGGAATTGCGAGTGTTCCTTCCAAGAAACATCCAGGGAGAGGTGACGGAGGAAGCTCCGCCTCCAGCGCCCGACCAGGTGGGCATCCGTACGAAGTATTCTGCCATCAGTCCGGGGACCGAGCGGCTAGTCTATCAGGGGCAGGCCCCACGCGGCCTTGCGGCTGATGCCTCGATCGATGCCCTGCAGGGGGAGGACCTTACCTTCCCGATTTCGTACGGTTACGCGTGTGCGGGAGTGGTTGATGAGGTGGGGGCTGAAGTGGACGCCGAGTGGCACGGTGCCCGTGTATTTGCCTTTCAGCCTCACGTCTCTCGTTTTGTCACGTCGCCCGAGTCTCTCGTTCGTGTGCCCGACTCCGTAAGTTGGTCGACGCAGTGATGATTCCTTCTCTAGAGACGGCCGTCAACCTCCTCATGGACGGGCGCCCTGTGATTGGGGAAAACGTTGTGGTCTTCGGTCAGGGCATCGTGGGGCTTCTCAGCGTTGGTCTCCTCTCCGACTTTCCGCTGGCAACACTGGTGGCCGTCGACCCGTCGGCCCCTCGACGCGCGATGTCGAAACGCCTCGGCGCGGACGCAGTCGTTTCGTCCCTCACACCCTCTACTGAATCGACCGGCCCCACGGCACCGAGCAACGACATGTTTCAGCTCGATCCGGAGGGCGCCGACCTCGCCTACGAGTTGACGGGGCAGCCATCAGTGCTGAATGACGCCATTCGGCATACCGCTTTCGACGGCCGGATCGTAGTTGGCTCGTGGTACGGGAGCAAGCGTGCCCCCATTGATCTCGGGGGTCGCTTCCATCGATCCCGAATGGAAATCATTTCGAGCCAGGTCAGCACGATTGACCCCTCTTACCGCGGTCGGTGGACGAAAGAACGGCGAATGGGCGTCGTTCTCGATTGCCTTGACGAGGTCAAACCCGGCCGGCTTATTTCCGACCGGTTCGATCTTGAGGAGGCTCCTACCGTCCACGAGCACCTCGCCGGAGACCCCTCAATGCTGCAACCGATCTTCGTGTACGACTAATCGTCGTTTCCCTATTGCTTATCACCGATCCCTCGCTCTGATTAATGTACCAACTGATGGTTCGTCGGGACTTCTTGGCTCAATATTACCTGACTGTTCCGGATTGCGGCCCTGAGAACGAATGGCATTCCCACCCACCACCATACGCTCGTCGACGTGACTCCGGAAAATATCGAGGAGGCAACCTCCTCGCTTCGGGAGTGGGCTCAGAATCGGGGGTACGACGTGTCCGGTCGGACTGAACAAACAGCGATTGTACCACGAAAGCATGTCGGGGGGGCAGGAGGGGAGGGACGGTGCCCGCAGTGGACGGAATCTGTTACAGCAGTTGTCCGAGCAGGGCGCTCGTCTACAGGAGGGAGAAGGCCGCGCTATTCTCGAAAATCAGGCGCCTCATCGACATAGTAGGAGGAAGACTTCCCCGGCTGTGCGTGCAGGTAGGTCTTCGTCGTCTCAATGCTTTCGTGCCCGAGCGTCTCCCGCACGAGTGCAAGGTCGGCGCCCTTCTGCAGAGCATGGGAGGCGTGTGCGTGCCGAAACCAGTGAGGAGACACCTCGGAGGTCATAATCGGTTCTCCGTTCTCATCCCGCTTCACGGCGCCGTCCGCATCCGTCTTCTCCGTGAGCTTTACCCCGGCTCGTGTAGACGCTTTTTTGACGATGCGCCAGATTTGCGAACGGGACAGACAGCCGCCTTTCTGGGACCGAAACACTGGATCGTCCGGCTTGCCAAATCCCTCCGCTTTTTCCTCTTCGTGGAGCCGTATAATTAGGCCCCAGACCTTACTGTATAGCGTGACCGCTCGTGTCTTATCACCTTTTCCAAAGAACGTGACCTGTCCCCCCGGGCGCCCGTCCGGTCCTTCCAGATCGGGGCGATCCTTTAGGTCTCTCCATCGGAGATCTTCCACGTCGGAGACGCGGCCCCCGGAAGCGTAGAACAGCCGCAAGAGAACATGATTGCGGAGATCCGTCTCATCCCGGAGAATTGCCCATAGGTTGGCCTCCGAGAGAATTCGTTCAGCGCGGTCGTTGCGTACAGAAGGTGTTGAGAGGGCTGCCCCGACGTTGTGGGCGAAGTACCGAAGCTTGGTGCCAAATGTAAAGAGGCTCTTAACGGCGGAGAGCTTACGTTTCCTGGAGGACTTGGCGTAGTCCTGATTGGCGAGGTGCTCGCGAAATTCCTGCAGGTGTCCCAGCGTGACGTAGCGAAGGGGCAAGTCCACAAAGTCGACAAATTGCTCTAAGTCTCGGGCGTATTCTTGTTGCGTCCGCGAGCTTTTTTCGGCGAGCCAGCGTTGGACTAGCGTTTCGTCGGAGTTGATCGAGCTGCTTGCATCCGTTGGGGCGTTGTACGGCAGCTGCTCGTCGTCGCGATCCGATACGTGCTGCATGTCGCTTGGATCAACCGTCTGCCGTTGAAGCTGAGTCTTCGAGTTGGAGGTGGGCATAGTGTAGAATCAGCCAGTTCCTTGAAGGAAAGTCATTTCGGGAGAAGCTGAGCCATCGCATCAGGGCCAGCAGAATCAAGTCCTGAGCGCCGAGTAATGCTGATCAAACGGGATCTCATTGGGATTGTCCAACAAAACGACGAGCGCGCAAAAACGCAACATAACGCTTATTAGATCCCGATTTTACTCGTGGTGAATTTCCCTTGGCAAAGCGAAATCGGACGTTCAATATTGCCCACCAGAGGGAATCTTTTCAGCGTCCAAGTCTATGCATTCGACCGGGCTGTCGCTGAGGGTCCCACTCGAGTGCTCGGAGTCGTAGAGACGTGCTGCTGTAGCCGAATCCGCAAGCCGACCATGTGCTTGAACCTGTGGTACACTGGCACCTCCCTCCAGCGCAATTTGCAATCCGGCTTGTCGAAGCGTATCGATGCTGACTGGTTTAAGACCTGCTTGGTGTGAAACGCAGCGGACGACCTTGTAGACCGCGTCGGCCGTCATGGGCGCCCCGCGGTTCTGATTGCTCACGGACCGCCAGAGACGGCCCTTCGTGATGCCATACCGGTCTTTGACCCGCTCAATCGCTTCTACGACGGTCTCGGGAATTCGTACGTACCCACTGCTTTTGGCAATCGGATCGAGATCCAGAATCCAGTAGCCGCCGAGCGGACGCACGTGGTCGACCTCAAGAGACGCGATCTCGCGGCGGCGCAGCGCCCCGTACACAATCGTAAGAATCAGCGCCTGGTCGCGGAGCCCGGACCGCGCAGATTCCCCAGCAACCTCAATCATCTTCTCGACGTTGGCTTTCGAAAGAGTGGCACTGGAAGACATCTCAGCTTTGGGACGCAACGGTTCGACCTGAGGGTGTCGGGCAGGGTTTCGTGAGACAAAACCGTTCTGAATCAGCCAGTCGAAAAACCCCCGAAGTGCAGACAGCCGACGCTGTTGCGTCGATAGCGCCTTCCCGTCTCGCGACATCGACCGGATGACGGACTGAATGGCATCCGGGTCAATCCGCTCAACGTCGGACTCGTCGAGGTCCCTCTTTCCGAAAAATCGCTGTAGATCTGCGTCGTACGCACGGCAGGTCTGGTCGGACGAGATCGTTTCGAGGTACCGGGATAATAGACTCATTGACTATTGATATATTTATATACGAGATCTCGGTTTTAGTGATAATAGTGTTTATCAAAAGCTAACGGCGAAAGAGAAAATTTAGGCGCGAGGTCCTCCCGGTCAGCAGGGACGCCGCCGTCCCCGCTGACCGATTCGCGGACCGGCTCATCCAGTCTCCGTCGCTTTCACATCGGCCTTGTAGCGGAAGATCGCGGCCACGCTGCGGCCCCCCGGCATTTGATCGGGACGCAGCACGTGAACGGTTGCGCCATTGAGGTAAGACTGAAGCGCGGCGTAGTTTAAGAGATCCCCATCCCCCGGCTCCTGTGATTCGTGGACTTCCACGGTGTTGGTTTCAGGATCGAACCGTCCCCACCGATACTCCCCAAGAGGGACAAAAAGTGTCTCGACGCGGCTGTATGCGCACCCAGGGATGATTTCGTGGAAGTCATCCGAAGCAAGGTCCCCGTTCTGGTAGTACAAGTCTTCAAAGCGATCCAATTCTTCGGCCTGCAATTCTTCCAGGACGGACTCAACGAGCGGCCAAGCGTTCTCGTGCAGTTCCTGAGCGCTAAGCTGCTCGGGGTTTCCCGCGACAATCTCGTCGTCCAGGAGGTGAGGATAACTGTTCACGCTTTCGTAGAGCGGTAGGTACTCAGAGACCCCAGCCAATACAAGGGGAGCCTCTTCTCCTCCGATGTAATCCGAAACGCTCTCGTCAACCTGACGGAAATATCGTTTCAGGCGATCTCTCGGCTCACCGCTCTGATCCTCGGACGATCCGTGCCCATGACGCCGCTGATCCGCCCGACCGTCGGGCGAAGAACTGCCCTGAGTATGCATCTGAACTCCCTGCTCCGGGGGTTCCTCGTACTGCTCCACGGCCGTCACAATGTCAGAGGGAATCTCCGCAGCCTCCACTTCACTGATGGCCTGATGGGTTCCCTGGTAGAGACGGACGTCGTTCTTGCTGAGGCTCAGGAGGTAAAATCGTCTGTTGGCAGCGATCAGCGGGAAAAGGGGCTTCAAGTGGAACCGGTCTTCAACAATCGAAAGTTCGTCAAACGACAGGGGAAGCCGATAAAACTCGGAGGTATCGGCGGTAATAAAAGCGGCGAGTCCTTGGCTCAGACCGCGCCAAAAGCCGGGACGATCGAGCAACTGACGAGCATCGGCAAGGATCTTGTCGGCCTGGGATTCGCGGTATCCTTGTTCTTCGATTTGGTTCTTCGCATCTCGGAGGAGATTCTTGAGTCGAGTCGTGTTCTGGGACCAATCGGACCGAAAGCGATGGGTGGGCATGTACAGGGAGATACACAGGTCATCTTCTAACTCGGCCAAGCGCCTTAGCTCGTCGCGATTGAATAGATCCATAATCGAAGTGGAGTTTAGGGAGCGGTCAGCGATAAGGGTCAGAGTGTAGGTAGAACCGGCACAGCCCTGAGAAACGAAGCCCGGAGGAAGGGCCACTACTCCGGTGCCGTCTCGCGAAGGACTGCACGGATCGGGGCCGCATCGCCACCTGTTATCTTCAGCGGAAGCGCCATCAAGAAATACATGCCGGGGGGGACATCGTCGAGAGAAAGACCTTCCAAGTTCACAATCCCGGCGTGAATGATGGCGTGGTGAACAGGTAGGTTCGTGCTATCCAAAGGATCCACAGAAGGTGCATCAGTGCCCACCAGCACGGTACCCTCTGCCTCCAGGTAGCGGACCGTTTCTGGATCCAGAGCAGTCACCGTGTCGGGCCATTGATCGTCAGACAGTGTGCTCGCTTCCGTCTTGAACAATACGCGTTCTGCGGCTCGGCCCTCTACGTGCTCGGGCCGAATCCGAGACGTCGTTCTCACATCGATGACCCGGGCGGGTCCAATGAAGACGGAGAGCGGCAGGTCATCGGTGGTTCCTCCCTCCTCGCACACGTGACGCGGGGCGTCCACGTGTGAGCCCACATGCGTGCTCAACTGGATGGATCCAAGGTTGACTGAAGCATCTTGCTCAGATAAGTGACGTGTCCAGGTCCATTCTACCTCTTGATCGCCCGGCCATACAGCCGTCGCGGGAGATACAGATCGTGAGATGTCAAGGAGTGCCATCGCGAAAATAGGCTACTGCGCTTGCTCGCGGGTGGGCAATGGGGGACTATGCACGGGAGCGTCGTGCTTCGGCCGCCGGTCCCCCGAAAAGGACGGCGGGGGAGGAGCCGGACGCCACTGTGGCCCTCCCGGTGGTCCTCCCGAGGAACCTGAATCGTCGCTCCAAATGAAGTGCCAGAGCAACGTCCCAAGGATGATGGGTCCGAACGCAACGAAGAAACTGAGCACCTGATAGATCCAGTTCATGGCCGGCGGTCGAATCGGTGGGAAGAGGCCGTGAGCGAGTGCCAATCGTCACGTGAGGTGGAGACTTCACTACGCTTTAATGACCACGTCTGAGTGACACAACGGTTTCGGAATTTCTGCGTCTCCAGCGTGAAAATGACGTCGCTGATGCTTCTCTTCCATTTTCACTTAGGGTAAGCTGATTTCTCTCGATAAGGTAGTCTCTCCCATGCCGAGCGACTTCGATCTGATTACAATTGGGGCTGGTCACAACGGACTCATCGCGAGTGCCTACGCCGCCCAAGCAGGGCATCGAGTAGCGGTGTTCGAACAGCGAGAGATTGTCGGGGGGGCAGTCTCAACAAAAGAACTCGTTCCAGGCTATCAGATCGACCTCGGGGGCAGCGCCCACATCCTCATCCGACAGACGCCGATCGTCGAGGAGTTGGAACTGGAAAGGTATGGATTGTCTTATCTCGAACTGGACCCGATGTTCGTAGCGCCGTTCCCGGACGGCGATGTCATATATTTTTACCGTGACCTCGATCGGACGGTCCACCACCTCGAACAGCTCTTTCCTGGGGAGGGCCAAGCGTATCGGGAGTTTGTGACCGACTGGATTGGCTTTGCGCGCACGATGCGGGACATCTTCCTCGCTCCTCCCTCCCCCCTAGAGATCGGGAAGCGCTTTGTTGCTGGAGCGAGTTCTCCCCTTCGGTGGCAGAAAGAACTTCGGTACATCCTTCGGCCCTACCAGGAAGTACTCAACGAGTACTTTGAAGAAGAAAAGCTCCGAACGGCCATTGCGTGGATGGCAGCCCAGTCGGGTCCTCCCCCCACGGAGCCGTTGACCGGCCCCTTCGTACTTTGGCATCCTCTCTACCACGAGGGCGGAGTCGCGCGGCCTCGGGGCGGCTCCGGAGAGCTCACCCAGGCGCTTCGGCGCCACATTGAGGCGCACGGGGGAGAGATTTACACCAATGCTCATGTCGACGGCATACTGGCGGAGCATGGACGGGCTCAAGGAGTACACGTTGACGAAAGCACATACACCAGCCGCGCCGTCTGTGCGGCCACCCACGCCCGAGAAACGTTCCACCACCTCCTTCCTCCCCGGCACCGCCCCGAGGACGCTGGGGGAATGCGCATCGGCAATGGATTTGGGGCGATGCTTCGCCTCGCGCTCGATGAGCCCGTCACGTATCGGGCCTGCCCCGACGAAGAGGCCCGGGTCGGACTCCAGCTGCTCTGCCGAAACATGACGCAACTTCGCGCTGCATACGGCGACCACCTGTCGGGACGTCCGGCTCAGGATCCCCCCCTGATTGCCATGACGTTCTCTGCGGTCGACGATACGCTCGCCCCTCCCGGCGGTGAAGTACTCTGGTTGTGGGGGCAATACTTTCCGTACGAACTCTCCGGAACGGACACATGGTCACAGATTGCCGACACCGTTGCGGATTCTCTCATCAGTCAGTTTGAGAAGTACGCCCCAGGCACGCGCGAGTCGATTGTCGGACAGCTGTTCCAACATCCCGAGTGGCTCGAAGAGCATCTTGGTCTTTACCGGGGCAACGTAATGCACCTCGAAATGAGCATCGATCAGATGTTTGCGGGACGTCCGTTCTTCGGAGCGGCGAACTACCAAGGGCCGATCGATGATCTGTATCTTACGGGGGCGAGCACTCACCCCGGAGGGGGGATCATGGGAGCTTCGGGCCGCAACGCTGCACGCGTTATTCTTTCTTGAAAGTTTCAAATTTAAATAACAGAAATTCAGGTCCTGATCCATGACTTCCTCCCCTCGATGAGCTATCTCACGTTCCACCTGATATTTCTAATCCCACCGATCGCAGGACTCCTCCTTACAGTCCGCTCTCCGAAGCTCACTGATGGGAGTCTGCGAGTTCGCCTGGCTCTGCCTCTGATCTGCCTGATTGCACTGATTTACACGACGCCCTGGGACAACTACCTAGTCGCTCGTGAAATCTGGTGGTACTCCTCCGCCCGCATCATTGGCACAGTCGGATACGTGCCCATCGAAGAATATCTCTTCTTTCTCCTCCAGCCGCTACTGACCGGACTGGTCCTTTACCACTACTTGGGGAGGTTCGGACCCACGCCCCGCTCATCGTCCGAATACGCCCCGTGGGCCGGTGCCTTCTCTTTCCTGGGAATAACCTTCCTTGGGATCTTCTTCCTTCTCGATGGCCAACCGGAAACCCTGTACTTGGCATTGATCCTGATCTGGGCCCCGCCCATCCTCGCTGGAATGTGGCTCTACGATGGGGAAACCCTCTGGTCCCTCCGGGTCCCTGTTACAATTTCGACCACATTGCCCACCGTCTACCTGTGGATTGCTGACGCTGTCGCGATTCAAACGAATATATGGACAATCTCCCCCAAGCATACGATTGGACTGGCTCCATTGGGCCTTCCCCTTGAAGAGGCCTCCTTTTTCCTTTTTACAAATCTACTCGTCGTACACGGCATTTTGCTTTTATTGTATGGCTCCCACGAGGCTCTCTCTAGGAAACCTGCTTGTTAGGAACGGTGACCTCAGTGCCACAGAAAGATTTCTATAGGTCATTCTTCAATATATAACCCACGGCTTACATTTTCCGGCGTATTACACCCTGGTCTCACTGGCATTCGTAGCAGACTAAAATTAGATTGCTGAATGCTTGGTCGGTTGCTCCCAAACAATGGAGGAGCTTTTTGATCGTCGGGGAGCCTCCCCCCTGACTGAGCACTGGACCGGCGGACATACGACTTCACTCACTCAATCACCCAATCCTCAGGAATTACTCATGCTACAAGATCTACCCACCCTAACACTGGGGCAGTACTCCCTAGTGTACAACATGCTCTCCTTCACCATCGCGACAATGGCGGCGGCCTTCGTCTTCTTCGTCATGGCCCAGAAGAACTTAGCGCCGAAGTACCGAATTTCGATGATGGTGTCGGCGCTCGTCGTCTTCATCGCAGGGTACCACTACTTCCGAATCTTCAATAGCTTTCAAGGAGCATTCGAACTCGCCGGTGGAATGTATAAGCCAACCGGTGACCCCCTTAATGATGCCTACCGGTACGTGGACTGGCTCCTGACGGTGCCTCTCCTCACCGTCGAGCTTGTCCTGGTCATGGACTTGCCGGAGGGCGAGAGCGGCCCCCTTGCCGCGAAGCTCGGCTTTGCAGCAGCCCTCATGATTGCCCTTGGATATCCGGGCGAGATGAGCGAAAGCACTGCGCTCTTTGGCGCCCGCGGATTTTGGGGACTCTTTAGCACACTCCCCTTCATTTACGTCCTGTATAAGCTCTTCTTTGGGCTCGGGGACGTGATTCAGCGGCAGTCAGGCGAAGTGGCAACTTTGCTTGGCAATGCGCGTCTGCTCTTGCTGCTGACCTGGGGCTGGTACCCAATCGTGTACATGGTTCCGATGTTCGCAAGCGGGTATCCGGCAAACGCACCGGGCACCCTGGTCACGCTGCAGGTCGGGTACACGATTGCCGACATCACCGCGAAGGCCGGATACGGTGTGCTCATTTACATGATTGCGAAGCAGAAGTCTGTTGAGGAAGGCTACGACGTGAATCAGCTGGTTGAGACTGCAACAGCGTAGCGTCTTCTCTCACCAAGCGAAATCCTTTTCTCCCCGCCGTCGGCCTGTCCGACGGCGGGGTTTTTATTTTCGCATCACCGACCATGCAGGCTCCCCATGGTCCCGGAAACCATCTCTTACACATCG
The DNA here is from genome assembly GCA_042219055.1 of Salinibacter sp. Taxonomy (GTDB): domain Bacteria; phylum Bacteroidota; class Rhodothermia; order Rhodothermales; family Salinibacteraceae; genus Salinibacter. Next base: position 28,767 of record JBDGQN010000070.1, read on the forward strand.
GATTCAGTGGCTTCCTCGTGATTGTTCGACACTCTGCTTCCCTAAATGGACGGTTCTCCTTCATCCTCGCGCCCAGTTCTGACGATCACAGGCCCTACGGCGGTCGGGAAAACAGAATTGAGTCTGGAAGTCGCCGATCGGCTCGACGCCGAAATCGTCTCCGTGGACAGTCGGCAGGTCTACGAAGAACTCACCATTGGCACCGCCAAGCCGTCTCCAGATGCTCTCGACCGGGTGCCGCACCACTTTATTGGAGAGCGAACGCTCCACGAACCGTTCTCGGCGGGGGACTACGCGGAGGCAGCCAACGAGCGGATCCGCACCATCCGCGACCGAGGGCGTCGCGTGCTGGTGGTGGGAGGCGCCACGCTGTACCTTCATGCCTTGCAATACGGACTGGCCGACATTCCCGACGTGGACGACAAGGTCCGTAACCGGCTCGAAGGTCGACTTGAGGAAGAGGGCCAGGAGGCCCTCTACGAAGAGTTGCAGGAGGTGGACCCCGAGCAGGCGGCCGAAATGGACCCGACGAAGACGCAGCGCGTGATCCGTGCGCTGGAGGTGTATCACGGCACAGGAAAGCCCCTGTCGCACTACTACGAACAACAGCCGGAGCCGCCCTTCGACTACGTGACGATCGTTCTGAACCGGGACCGTGAGCAGCTCTACGACCGCATTAATCGTCGCGTAGACCAAATGCTCGACGACGGTTTGTTGGAAGAGGTCCGCACCGTGATGGACATCGATGGAATCCAGCTCGACGAGCCGCCCCTCAGCACCATTGGGTACCGAGAACCGATTCAGTACCTTCGCGGGGAGACCGACTACGACGAGATGGTTCGCCTCGTGAAGCGGAACAGCCGGCGCTACGCCAAGCGGCAACTCACGTGGTTCCGACGGTACGACGAGTACCACTGGCGGGAGGCGACCGAGACTAGTGCGTCGGACGTGATAGCGCTCTTTCAAAACGAGTTGTGAGGCACATCGCCCTACATCCGCTGGACGAGTCCCTTCACTCGTTGGCCCCAGCCGCGAAGACGAGAGGAATAAGCGTCTGCGAGGGCAAGGAGACCGGCCCCGCCCCAACCTATCCAGATCCAGGGCCAGTACGAGCCGTCGACGTAAAAGAGGTAGGTGCCGATCGAGCAAAGGCCCAGCCAGAGCCAGTGCCACGAGGGACGTGGGCCCATCACGCCGAGTCCAACGACGGGAAGCAAGTACCACGGATGGACGGTGGTACTGAGCACGAGGAACGTCCCGAGGAGCAACAGGCACGCGCGCCGAAATGACCAGTCCCGCCAGGCGTCGAGGACGTAGAGGACCGGAAGCGTGGCAAGAAAGAGGCCTCGAAAGAGGGGTCCGATGGTTTTGCTCCAATCGGCCCCGGTCTTGATCCAGAGCAGGTGCTTCACGACGTAGTACGGCCCGGCATTGAACTCAAAGAGCTCCGCGAAGAGGTCTACCGACGCTTTCACGTGTGGAAGGACGTACGGCGCCGCGTAGGGAAGACTGAGTCCGAGCACTAAGAGCGCCCCCGGCCACACGGCCCGCCACCCGAACCGTCGGAGCAGGTACGGACCGAGCGCAAACGGATAGATTTTCACGAAGCCGGCCCCCGCAACGGCGAGGGACGCGAGCCGCCCCTTCCGATGTTGCACCGCCCAGACAGCGCCAAAGAGGAGGGGCACGAGCAGGGCTTCGGTGTGCCCCTGCCCCGCGGTCTCGACGAGTACGAGTGGATTCCAGGCGTACAGCAGGACCGTGCGGGCCGTAGCGAGCCGGGCCAGCAAAAGGACGCCCGCAAACTCGACCGCAACGAACATCGCCTTGAGCAGATAATACGACGGCATCCAGTGCCCGTCGTAGACCGAGGCCCCTAGGGCGAAGAAGGCCTGCGACAGGGGCGGATAGATGGTGTAGTAGTCCGGGGAGTTCATCTTCCCGAAAAGCGCCGTATCCTGAAAGGCCGTCAGTTGAGGGTTCGAGGGAACGTAATGATAGGGATTGATCCCTTTCCACTGGAGCCATCCGTCCCAGATGTAGCGGAAGGGATCGTCGGTGAGTCCCGGCAGGAGTGGAAGGAAGGCAAGCCGAAGGAGCAAGGCACCCCAAAGAACCTCCTGCATAGTGACCGAATCACGACGCCAGAGCAAGACAAGCCCTCCTCCGGCGGCGAACGAGGTTCCCACAAAGACCGGCCAAAGCGAGGGGAAGGCGACCCAGACGGGACACAGTCCCAAGACGACGCCGGTCGCAAGCAGCAATCCCCGAGAAGAGTCATCGCTCCGACCAGCGCGAAGGACATCCACGATCGTACACATTTGTCCCGACGTCAACGTGTGGCCTGGTCCGTGGGCCACCCCCCGATCACTGTTACGAGGATCAACGAATCACCGCAGCTTTCTTAATCACGGGCGATGCATCCGGCGCCTGCACCCGAACAAGGTAGATGCCGGAGGGCACCTTCTCGCCCCGACGGGTGCGGAGGTTCCAGGTAATCCCACCATCCCGGGTGTCCCCAACAGTGAGTTTCTCGACCAGGCGACCCGACGGACTGTAGATCCGAATCTTCGCGTCCTGAGGCAACCCTGCCACCGTCAGCTTCGGCGCGTGACGGGAAAGCTCGATCGGATTCGGGTAGACCTTCACGCTGGCGAGTCCGTCGGCGGGCTGTGTAAGCCGAACCGTCGCGCCCTCATCGGCGAGTTTGGCGCCCTCTACACTGCGCAGCGAGGACAGCTCGAGGGATGCCTCGTAGCCGCTGGCGCCGGCGATGATGCCATCCAGAGTGAGCGTTACGGCGGTCGGCGGGCTCCCCTCCGCCTCTACACGTTCGACAGTGCCCCGGGGACGCACCTGATAGTTGTCCGGGTCCCGGGCCGTGGACGTCACAAGGGGAGCGCTAAACGTGAGGCGCACCCGTTGCTCCGCGAGCACGGTAAAGTCCTTCACAATGAGCGAGCGGTCCGGGGCCGAGGGAAAAGACACCTCCACCTCCCTCTGTGCCACCGGCAGACCCGTGACGTCCGATAGGCGGGTCCATGCCAGCAAACGCCTCTGCCCTGCCACCGCGTCCGAGAACCGGAGAACAAGTCCCCGCTTGCCATTGGTGCGCACGACCGTCTGGGGGGATCCGTAGGACGTGAGCGAAAACTGGCTGGGACGGGGCGACGACTCCACGGGTTCTGTAAACCGGAGACGAACGGATGAGGGGTTTGGATACTCGACCGTCGCCACCGTAGCCGAATCGTGCGGCCGAACGAGCCGCCCAGGCGAGAGCGGAGAAGATGCGCCGTCAGTCCACGCCTTGAGGGCAAAGCGAAGCCGCGAGGGGTCCGCAATCGCGACGGACGAGTCAGAGGTCGACGTTACCGGGTCGAGGTCTGCGCCGGGCGGACCCGCGTATACGGTGACCGAGTCTGCATTCGGGGCCCGCCACTCCAGACGGCTGCCGCTTGGCCCCGTGGGCACGGCCTGCACCCAGCGCGGCGGCGGGTGCTCCGTCGCGGACGGGTTGACGGTGTAGCGGCGGAGCGTTTCGCCCGTGGTGGCCGCGAAGAGCGACGGGCGGTCGTTCCCGTCGAAGTCCGCCGCCACCAGCGCCCGAGTGCGCACGAACGGACGCTGCCGATTTTGATGAAGAACACGCATCTCGCCCGACGCGGAGCGCCCCACGACGAAGAGGGACGGTGGATGAGCAATCGCAATCTCATCCCGAGCATCGCCGTCAAAATCGGCAGCGGTCATGGCCCCCAGCGACCGCTCCCCGGCCACGGGCAGGCGGTAAAGACGCTCGTAGGCATCGTCTCCCACCGCGCCCCACACGTGGTAGTAGCTAATCCGCGGCTCTGCGTCTCCCCCACCAGGCGGGAATGGCGTGTACGTATTGTGCGTCACAAATTCCGGCTGTCCGTCCCCGGTCACGTCTCCCATTGCAAACCGATCGGATGCCTCAAAGCGATCTGTCTCGTGCGTCCACGCCACCTCCAAGGTCCCGCCCCCGGTCGCTTCATAGACAACCCAGTTCCCCGCCTGGTCGCCGACGAGCAGATCGCGCCGCCCGTCACCATCAAAGTCCCCCGTCGCCGCGTGAGGCGCACTCCGGGTGGTATCGGGACGGCCGTGCGCCGTCGGATTCTCAAGCCGCTGGCGCAGTGTAAAAGAATCATCGTTCCACTCTAAGATCCGCCACTCGGTCCGCGTGGAATCCGTTCGCCAGTTGCCCACAATTTCTCCATTCCCGTCCCGATCGAGATCGGTCAGTCGAGCTCCGTGGAGAGAGGGGCCCTCCAGCGATTGACTGACGGCACTCGTATCGGCCCAGACGAGATGATTCGGAAGAAGCGATGCGCCGCGCTGCTCCAACAAGATGGTCGCTCCATTGACCTGAAGGAGAAATTCCTGCTGCCCATCCTGATCTGTGTCGCCGACATCCTTTGGAATAAGACGGGCCAGAAGTGTGTCGGCGGGAGCGAATCCCGACGGTTGTTGCACCTGCTCGAAGGCGCGGACGGTGTCGGAAAGCCCCCCCCGCCGGGTGGCATATTGGTTGACGATGAGTTCAGGAAGACTGTCCTCATCGAAGTCCGGAGCCCTGGGAAGAAGAGTTCCGGCCGGTAGATTGGTGGCTTGGGCTTGGAAATATGAGGGGTTCGCCGCATTTGCGGGAACCGAGACTGTGCGGACAATCGTCGTGTCAAGATCGCTTCGGTTCGTCAGCGTGATCCGCACGGACGCCTCGCCGCCAAGCCCGCTCTCATCGGCCCAGGTGAGACCCTGATGTTCGGACACGTACTCGCCCTCCCGGACGTACGTGTTTCCCCGTATGCGCACTTCCATCCGGGACGTAACAGTGTCGTCGGAGACGATGTCGGCCAGAATGCCCGTGTGGTTCTCCACGCGTCCGGCCCCGACAAACTGAACGGACGCTGCCGGGGGGGTCGAATCGAGCACCACGCGTCGACGGTCCTCGATGGTTCGCCCGTCCGTCAAGGTCGTCACCAGACGAAGCGTGTACGCCCCGTCCTCAAGAGAGTCAATGGCCGGGACATCCCAGGTCGCCAGGGTGTCCTGCCGTACACGCGTCTCCACCGGTCCGGCAATTTGTGTCCACGGATCCGGGCGGCGGTCGAGGTTGCGGGTCCCTTCCGCAAAGAAGACCGAATACGACTGAAAGGCCGGGTCGAGGGCCGTGCCGACCACAGGAATGGGGTCCGTGCCCACGAAGCCGCTGTTGTGTTCGGGCGACTGGAGTTCAGTCCGGGCCGGGTAGGAACGGAGAAGTCCCCGTGCGACGTCCACGCGCCCCGCGCCGGTGGTGTGGTCCCACCCCGCCTCGTCGATGTCGGCGGATGTGCCCGTGAGGATGGCCTGGACCGACGCCGGGGAAAGCGTCGAGTCCACCGATCGGAGGAGCGCGGCGGCCCCCGCCACCTGCGGCGCCGAGAAGGACGACCCGAACGACGCTCCGTATAGATCCTTTTGCCGGATGGGCCGGCCCTCAAGAATACGACCCTGTGGATACTTCGTGGTAAACACGCTGGAGCCCGGTGCCCCCAGATCCACGCCGATGCCGTACTGGCTCCGACTGAAGTCCGGCACCCCCTCCCCGTCCTCCGCCAACCACAGCACCGAAATCACCGGGGGGTAATCGGACGGATAGTGAGGTTTGCCGACCGCCCCATCGTTCCCCGCGGAGGCGACTACGACGGTCCCCTGTGAGATGGCGTAGTCGATGGCCTCTCGGAGCAATGGTGCGGACCGCTCCCGCCCAAAGGAGAGATTGAGAACGTCAATGTTCTCGTTGGCGGCGTACAGAATCGCCGCAGCAAGGTCGTCGGTCTGCCCCACTCCATCGCCGCCGATGGCCCGCAACGCCACCAGCCGCGTCTTCGGCGCAACGCCTACCATGCCAGTCCCAGCATTCTCGGGACGAGCCGCCACGACGCCCGCAACGGACGTTGCGTGGCCTGCATAGAAGCCCAACGAGTCCGGCGACGGGTCGGGGTCTCGGTTCTGGTACTCCCCCTCGGCGACGACCGTGGGCCGATCGACGAAGTCGTACCCGTGGACGTCGTCAACGTAGCCGTTGCCGTCCCCATCCTTCCCATTCACCGTTTCGCGCGGGTTTGACCAGAACTGGCCGACCAGATCTGGATGGTCGAAGTAGATCCCTGTATCTACGATCCCCACGCTCACCGACCTGTCCCCGAGGGTCTCATCCCACCCATCGAGGGCCCGGATTACAGAGAGGTGGTCGAGACTATCGGCAAGCGCGTTGTCCGCGAGAATCGAATCGGACGGAGGGGCGTCAGCCCCATTCGTCCGGGAGGCCGAATCCAGAGTGTATTCAACGTTGGGATGCACGTACTGCACCTCCGGGCGCCGACGAAAACGGTTCAGGACAGTCGACAGCGCCGACGAGTCTCGGAGCACGAGAGTGAATGCAGGAATGGGACTGTGAGCTCCCTGCTGATTCTTTTTCGGACTGGAGGCTGGTGAAAATACAGCCTCGGTAGACCGAACCCCGGCCATGAGCGAATCACCGCCCTGCTTTGAGGTCGGCGAGCGGAGGCGATCTATAAAAAAGGACGGTGCAGAATCCGCTGCCCGCACGATGATCTGCGGGGCGGATCCCTCAGGAGACTGGGCTCTTCCCGCTTTGGGAGCTAATACCACCAGCAGTAAAAGGCTGCCTAGTATTTTTAGGTCTTCGTTTGCAATAACAGACATTAAAGTGTGGAAGAGCTACAGAAACAGCAGTTCCTTCGGCGAGCAGGTCAGGTTCTCACACCCGTCGGCACGCAGGACCACGATGTCCTCGATTCGAACACCGAACCCCTCCTCCGGAACGTAGACGCCCGGCTCAATGGTGACACAGGCCCCCTCCGGAAGCTCCGCGTCCGAGGTGCGAGAAACGGAGGGCCACTCGTGGACCTGAAGCCCAAGACCGTGACCCAGCCCATGCGTAAAGTAGTCCCCAAAGTCAGCCTCTTCGAGGACGTCACGGGCCACAGCGTCCAAGTCTTCGCCGGTCATGCCCGCCTGGGCGGCATCGAGCGCCGCCTCCTGAGCCCGGAGTACAGCGTGGTATCCGCGACGGGCACTAGACCCTGGATCGCCGAGCGCCACCGTCCGCGTCATGTCTGACGCGTACCCGTTCCAGAACCCACCCATATCGATCACGACCATCTCTCCTTCTTGAAGCGTCCGGTCGGTGGGGCGGGCGTGGGGGCGAGCTCCATTCGGCCCGGAGGCCACAATGGGATCGAACGACATCGACTCCGCCCCTCGCTTGAGGTGTCGGTAGACGATTTCGGCCGCCACCTCCTGCTCCGTCATGCCCGGCTCCAGGAGATCGACGACCTCGTCAAACACTGCTTCGGTAATCGACTGGGCCTCGCGGATGCGGTCGACCTCCGCCTCCTCCTTCACGGCCACCTGGGGAGTCAGCACCTTCGTCGCGGATACCCACTGCACATCCTCGCTCAGGTCTTCCAGTTCGTCCCGCTTCGCCACACTCACGGCGTCGGCCTGAAACCCGATCCGGGAGAATCCGGCCACCAAGTCTTCTTCGCCAAGGAGATCCAACAGTCCCTCTTCCGCCACGTGAGCGGTCGCGCCGTCAACCTCTGCCTCGGCCTGCTCCGTGTAGCGACCGTCCGTCAGGAAGTGCGCCGTGTCGGGCCCCACGAGGAGAAGCCCATTTGTCCCGGTAAAGCCGCAGGCCCACCGAACGTCCGGCAGGGAGGTCAGCAGAAGCGCGTCCACGTCGAGATCGTCGAGGCGATCCCGGACCTGAGAAATGCGATGAGCCATCCGTATAACTCGGCGGGTGAATCTGGATCCGTAGCGGGGAGTGGTGAAGGAGCCAGGTCACTCACCGTGGCCGGATCCACCCGAGTAGTAATTGGGAGACTCCTTCGTGATCTCTACGTCGTGCGGATGACTCTCCCGCAATCCCGCCGCCGTCGTGCGGACGAACTGAGCGTCTTCGTAGAGCTCCGAAACCGCCTCGCAGCCACAGTAGCCCATCGCCGCCTGCAGTCCTCCCTTCATCTGATGAACAACCTCACTAAGCGTGCCGCTGTACGGAACCCGTCCTTCGACGCCCTCAGGCACAAGCTTGCGAAGTTCGTCCTCAGCGTCCTGGAAATAGCGGTCCTTGCTTCCGTCATCCATCGCCTCTACCGAGCCCATGCCTCGATAGCTCTTGTACTTTCGGCCTTCGTAGATAATGGTCTCCCCGGGACTTTCCTCGACACTGGCAAAGAGGCTACCGATCATGACGGCCCCGGCCCCGGCCGCAAGCGCCTTTGGAATGTCCCCCGTCTGCTTGATGCCGCCGTCCGCAATCACCGGAATGCCGTCCGGGCGCGCTTCCTCAGCACACTCCATTACAGCCGTCAACTGCGGAACCCCGACCCCGGCCACGACCCGCGTGGTGCAGATAGAACCGGGCCCAATGCCGACTTTCACACAGTCCACGCCTGCGTCGATGAGGGCTCGGGTGCCTTCCGCCGTCCCCACGTTGCCCGCCACGATTTCTACCTCGCCGGCAAATCGCGACGAGATGCCCCGGATCGTCTCGAGAACCCCTTCAGCGTGGCCGTGAGCGGTGTCCACCACCACAAAGTCGACCCCCACCTCCACGAGTGCGGACGCGCGATCGATGACCTCCGGCGTCACCCCAACGGCCGCCCCTACACGCAGCCGACCATGGTCGTCTTTGCAAGCATTCGGGTGCTTGCGTCGTTTACGGATGTCCTTAAACGTGATGAGGCCCTTCAAGTAGCCGTCATCGTCGACCACCGGCAGCTTCTCGACCTTGTGCTCCTGTAGCACTTGGACGGCCTCGTCGAGGGTCGTGCCGACCGGCACCGTGACGAGATTCTCTGCGGTCATCATCTCGCGGATGGGCGTGTCGCCCTCCAGCTCGAACCGCACGTCCCGGTTCGTGACGATGCCTGTCAGCTTGTTGGATTCGTCCACGACCGGGATGCCCCCGATGGAGTAATGACTCATCATGTTGCGGGCGTCCGCCACCGTATCGTGTGGCGAGATCGTAATTGGATCGAGGATCATCCCGTTCTCCGACCGCTTCACCCGGCGCACCTCTGCGGCCTGCTGCTCGATCGACATGTTTTTGTGGAGCACGCCCGCGCCGCCTTGGCGGGCCAGCGCAATGGCCATATCGGCCTCGGTGACCGTATCCATGGCCGCCGAGAGGATCGGCACGTTCAGTTCAATGCGCTGGGTAAGCTTGGACGAGGTATCGGCCTCGCGGGGCATCACTGTGGAGTGCCCCGGGACGAGGAGCACATCGTCGTAGGTCAGCCCTTCGGTCTTGATTTTGTCCTCGACCGCAGTGTCGGGAAGTCCGTTGGTGGCCGTCTGGGACATCGGTACAGGGGGAGTTACGTGTTGAGATCAACGCGGTTGTACAGCTCGCGAACTTCGTGGGGCTCCAGGCGTCGCCAATCGCCCCGCTGGAGTTGGCCGGACGTAAGAGTCGCGTATTTGGCCCGTTCAAGTTGCACAATGTCGTGGCCGAGCGACTCCATCATGCGTCGGATCTGCCGATTCCGGCCCTCGTGCAGTTCCAGGGCAATATCGGTTTTGCGCTGCGGATCAAGGTAGGCTACCTGATCAGCCGCAGCCTCACCATCGTCGAGATCCACCCCCCGTTTGAGTTGATCGAGCTGGTGGGGCTTCACGCGATCCTGCGCGCGGACGTAGTAGATCTTCGGAATCTCGTAGCGGGGATGCATGAGGCGATGGGCAAGGTCTCCATCGTTGGTTACAAGCAGCACGCCCGTGGTATTTCGATCCAGACGCCCGACCGGAAACAACCCAGACGGATTGTCTTCGGGGACCCCAATCGCGTCGAGCACCGTCTGCCGGCCCTTCGGATCGTCGGTGGTGCTGATCGTGTCTTTCGGCTTGTTCAGGAGAATATACTCGAACTCCAGGGGGTAGACCTCCTCCCCGTCCACCGTGACCGTTTGGCCCTCTCGGACCCGGGTTCCGTGCTGGGTCACTCGCTCGCCATCGATCTTCACGCGCCCTTGCTCTACCAGATCGTCCGCGTCGCGGCGGGAGCACACGCCGGCGTGGGCGATGTACTTATTGATCCGCATCCCCTCCCGCCCGGTCGGGTCGTCGTGGCTCGCCATGGTAAGAGGGATCAGTTAAGGGATCAGTTCGTGGAGTCGTCTCGCCGGGACGGCTTTGCCAACTCCTATTTTGTCGCTTCATCATCGGCCGCGTCTCCCGCCTCGGCATCGAGCATGTCGACCGAGATGCCCTCCTCCCGGTCCAGTTGCAGCAGCTTTGCACGCTCGTCGTCGAACGCCGGATCGTCGAGCAGATCCTCCACCTCCCGGAGCGTCGGCAGATCGTCGAGGGTATCGAGGCCGAACTGTTCAAGAAAGCGGTCGGTGGTGCCATAGAGCAATGGACGCCCGACCGAGTCGGCCCGTCCCTCCACGTTGGCGAGATCCATCTCCAAGAGCTTTCGAATGGCGTAATCCGAATTTACCCCCCGGACAAAGTCGACCTCCGGGCGTGTGACGGGCTGCCGGTACGCAATCACTGCGAGCGTTTCCATGAGGGAGCGGGAGAGGCTCGTCTCTTGCTCCTCCACGTAGTACGTCTTTGCGAACGGCGCAAGCGACGAGCGAGTGACCATCCGGTAGCCGCCCGCCCAGTGCTTAATCTCAAGCGCCCGCCCCTGCGTCTGATACGTTTCATTGAGCTCCTCCACGACCGATTCCACCTCTGCCTCCGAGGGCGGCGGACGACCGGTCACCTCAGCCACAATCTCAGCGATCCGCTGCGGGGGAACCGGCTCGTCGGCAGCAAAGATGATGGCCTCAGCCGCTTCCGTGAGCGTGTGGTCGTCCGCCGCGGCCCCCCCATCGTGGGACGAGGCAGGAGCCTCATCGGCAGGCACGGACTTGGCGGACGCATCATTGGAAGCCATACAGAGGGGTTCCGGGGGGGGTTTCGGGGGTAGGCACAAAATGGACGGTAGGGGACCACGGAGGAAAACGGTCCGACGACCGAGAGCGGGCCTCAGGAAATAGACTGAAACGTGGACGGAAGCCCGTCTTCCTCCCCACTCGCCGAGAGATCCGGGCGCGAGGGCGCATCTGCAGGCGGCTTCTCTCCGGTGCAGTACGCTTCGAACGCCCCGACGAGGTCCTCGGCAATGACAGGGGCTTGCCGCCCTTCAATGTGCTTCCGCTCTACTACGTAAACGGGCTGACCGTCGCGAAAGAGGGCGAAAAAGGGAGAAGACGGCGGAATGCCCGCCAAGTACTCTCGGGCACGCTCCGTCGCTTCGAGGTCCTGCCCTGCAAAGACCGTCACGTAGCGGTCCGGCTGCGACTCGGCGGCCTCCATGGCCTGAGCGACGGCGGGGCGGGCATTGCCCGCGGCACAGCCACACACTGAGTTGATGACGAGCAAGATCGTTTCGTCCTCGGGATTCGCGAAGACATCATCGACCTCTTCAGGCGTGCGAAGCTCTTCGACCCCGAGTTGCGTCAGCTCCTCACGCATGGGGTTCACCATCTGCTTGGGGTACGGCATAAATTAGCTACATCATTCCTGAAGGGGAAAGACGCGAGTCTCCTCTCCGGGGAGGACGAAGAGGATGAGGAAGATGCAACGACCGGCGGGATGGGTTGATCCGTACACGCGACGTAGGTCGGGTCGTATGCGGGCCGTATGAAAGGGTCGAATCGCGCTGGGGCTGTCCCGGGGCGATGCCAACGATTTTGAAGCGTGCCGCCCAGTGCTCCAACAATTTTCCTGAGACGGCACCATTCCCCCGCCGCTAGGCGTCGTAGATCTGGAATCAGAGAGTGTCCCCTCGACGCTCCCCCACTCGACTGTTTGACCGGTGATTGTCGCCCTTTCCGCTGCACGACGGTTGACTCTGACGATCTCGATGCCTGCATTGTACGATACCCCTTTGAGACAGCCCTGTTACTCATCAATCTCACCCATGAACGCCAACACCGTCATCCTGCTCGTAGAAGCCGTACTCGTCGTCGGATTGTCCTCGTACGTCTGGTTCGGGGTCCAAAGCGCCGACGAGATTTCCACTCCACACTGGGCCGCGCTGTTTGTACTGGTTCTTCTTCTCATCGCCTTTGCGGTAACCATGTATTTCAATCCGCTGGCATTAAAGTGATGTTCTCCGCCCTGACAGTTCCTTCCCTTCCGTCGATTCGCTTGCTTTCCCCTTCTGCTCATCCTCGATCTCGGCAGCACCGAGGCGCCGTTCGACAAAAGCAATACGCCCCTGATGGTGCCGGCTAACGGCACTCGGGGGCGTTTCGATAGGGGACTTGGAACATGCAACTCACGAGCTGGAGCGAGGCCTCAGCGTCTGAAAACGTCGATCGCCGAAAATCGGCTGACCGTATGCTGACCAAACTGTTCGATTCGCCCGGTGGAGTCGGTCAGTCTTCACGTCAACAAGTACCGCCGCTGAGTTCCAGTTCTCCCCCTTCAACGCCATTCAAGGTCGAAGGGAAAGAAACGCAAACCGGAGCGTAAGGGCCAGTCCAGAAGCAATTCACAATCGGTCCAAAAACCATGGCCAAAGAGACGTCAAGTCTCGCCGAGCGAGGGAATGAAATCTTCGAACGAGTCGTCCGCCCCCAGGTCGACGTGGAAGAAGAGGCCCAAAAATTCGTCGCCATCGACGTTGAATCCGAGGATTTCGAGGTCGATTCCAACCAGCGGGCCGCGCTGGATCATCTTCTCGAACGACGTCCGGACGCGCGGGGGCGCATCTACTTTCGTCGCGTCGGGAGCCGGTTTGCACACCGCATCGGAGGGCGGCTCCAGGAGGGAGACACGGAATGACCACCGGATTCTTCACCGCTGAACGAGAAGCGGCACTGTCCCTGGAGGCCATCGGGCCGGATGGGGGCCGTTCCTTCGACGCAATCATTGACACCGGCTTCACGGGGGAGCTGCCCCTCCCATCCGACTGGATCGAGGATCTGGGTCTTCCTTACGCTGGGGTCGAAGAGATGATGCTGGCCGATGGCCGCTTTCGGGAGACGGCGATGTATGACGGGTACGTGATTATCGACGACGAAGCGTACGAGGTCGTCATTGCCGAGGCCCCAACCATTCCCCTTGTGGAAACCAACCTCCTCTGGGGCTTCTCCATCTTCATCGAGTTCCAGTCCGGCGGGGCGATCGAGGTCGAATCCCTGCCCCATTCCGCGTCTTGACGGCCGATTTCGAAAATACGGGAGGATGCAGCGAGCAAAGGAGAGAGGACATCTCCTAGATATTTTCCGCGTCAACTCCTGTTCTTCCAACCAGAGGCACGACCAGCGCATCGATTCCCCAACAACTGCCCTCCGAGCAGGCGACGAAGTTGACGACGCAGGCACTCGTACACCTGCGAATCGAGCACTTCTATCCGCTGTTCTGTTTGTCCGAATCGTCTTCGGGGTCGCGCCTCTCCCGCCATGCAAGTGCCCCGAAGATCTCCACGGTCCCTTCTCCCACGCACTGCCTGTTAGCCTCCCATGAGCATCGAGCGGTTGACGGATCTCGCTTTCGAGCCCATTGACGACGGGGATCAGTGGACCGAACGGTGTCTTGCAGCCTTCGAGGGGCTATTCGACGGCCCCGACGACCGATATCACAAGCGCGATTGGGGCACGCGGGTGCAGCCGCGAATCAACGCGGACACCGATAGTGTGCCGTACGCGGCATTGATTCATCCTGATAATCCCGACTCTGGGCCGTACGGTGGGACGAGCTTCGTCCTGTTTCCGCCGAACGAGACCGAAGAGGAGGCCGCGGGACCGGGAACGGCACTGTTCGGGCTGGTGGTCGGCACACGTGGGCTGCATCCCGACGAGGAGACGCTCGCTCGGCCGGGGCACGCCCGGAAGACCAACGCCATCTGCCAGTGGCTGAACAATGAGTGGGCGGCCGGCGCGCAGGTGGCCTGGGCCAAAGCCGACCCGGTGCGAACGGATCGCAAGATGCCGAAGCAGGCGCGACGGGTCTTCCAGGGACACGAGGCGACGCTGGAGAAGTACGGAGAGGTCGTCTACGGAGTCGTCCAATCCCCGGACCACTCGGCGCAGGCCCGGGAGCTCGCCGCAACGGCGCTCACGGCCTTCGTCGATTTGCTGGCCGAAGAGCGCGGGGTCTCGTTTCTAAAAGCGGCCGAGCGTGAGGCGGCGTCCCTCCGCAACGACTACCTCGCTGAGGTCTTCGAGACACGCGAGCCGGCGGGCGTCTTCGAGCAACTCCAGGATCGGAAGTACGTCATCCTTGAGGGACCGCCGGGGACGGGCAAGACCCGGCTCGCCGGTCGCCTGCGCGAACGAGAGGAGTGGTACGACGGCCACGGGACGACCATCCAGTTCCATCCGAATACGACCTACGAGGATCTCATCGGCGGGCTGGCGCCCGTCTCGGCGCAAGGGCCGGAGGGCCTGCAGTTTGAGCCGACGCCGGGGGCACTGATGCGGGCGGCCGACGAGGCGGCACGGGTCCATCCCGAGCCGTATCTGCTGCACATCGACGAGATCAACCGCGCCGACCTGGCGACGGTGCTCGGCGAGTCGATATACCTGTTTGAACACCGGCAGTACCGAGCAGGGGAGTCGCAGCGCCGAGTTGCGCTGGCCCACGATTTCACGGAAAAGGTTGCCTCGGGGCTGCTCGACGGGGGGTTCGGGCTGCCGGAAAACCTCCACGTGCTCGGAACGATGAACACCTCGGACCGGAGCATCGCGCACCTGGACGTTGCCATCCGGCGGCGGTTCGCGTTCCTAAAGATGTGGCCGCAGCGGGACGCAATCCGGACGTTTCTGGAGGACGTGCCGGAACCGGACCGATCCCGACTCGCGGCCCTGGTGCTCGGCGACGATCACGACGACACGCCCCCGGCCAACCTGTACGGGTCGCTGGTTGACCTCTTCGTCGACTACGCCCCCGACGACGCTCTCGACTTGATGCCCGGACACTCGTATTTTCTGGCCGACTCCCCCGGCGAGCTACACCGGCGGCTGCGCGGAGAATTGCTGCCACTACTCGAGCAGTACATCCGTCAGGGCCACGTGGCAGGGTTCGCAGACGAGTTGCGGGCGTACATGCAGCGGGTAAACGCGATCGTCAAGGGATAGACGCCCGCCACGGTCATCGCTTCAGAGAACACCGTGCCGCCTCCCAGACTCGGTCCGTGCCGGGGTATCGGCTCGCATCCGCCGTGTCCACCAAACGAATTCCCCCATGCAACGCGTCGATACCCACGACAACCAGAAGGTCTTCCCCCTCCAAGACTCGACCACGCACCGGATCGACGCGTCGTTTTTGCTGGGGGCGAATGCAGGGCGGTTTCCCGAAAAGCAGGCCGGGACGTTGGCGGATCAGTTCCTGGACACGAATCAGCAGGCGCTCGACGCGTTCGACCTCGACGCGTATCCTCGGTTCGACGGGCGGCGGCTCGACCTGGTCGTCGAGACGAAACGTCGGGTAGGGGCGATGCCGCTGAAGTCGCCGACGACCGGTGCTCACGACTACGGATTCATCGTGAAGCCGAGGTTCGGGTGGGCGGGCGTCGGGCCGGTGCTGGCCCAGACGGGCTGGCGGGTGACGCCGGACATTCTGGAGCTGCCCCAGCTTCCGAAATCGGACCGCGAGATTCCGCCCTGGGTGCTGTCGAGCATCGTATTGCCGAAGGTCCGGGCGCTGCTACGGAATATGGATCGCGACTTTGAGGTGGTGGACCGGGACCTGCGGGCGCCGCGGGGACGGGTAGACTGGCAGGCTTACGCCACCCGGAGGATCGGTCGGGGACGGATGCTCGAGGTGCCATGTCGATTCCCCGATTTGCAGGACGATCGCGACCTGTTGTCGGCCATCCACTACACGCTGAAGCGCCACCGCGGATCTCTGCAGACCCAGCGGCACGCCGGTCCGTTCGTGGAACGGCTCCTGGCGCTGTGTCAGCAGCTGCTCCGCGGCGTGCGTCACGTGGCGCCGGAGCGTCCGTCGGACCGGCAGATCGACCGGTGGAGGACCCGCGGGTTTGGGGGCGACGCCCACGAGGAGGGCATCCGGGCGATCCGGTGGACGGCCGACGAGCGCGGGCTGGCAGGGCTCGGCGAGCTACAGGGACTGCCCTGGGCGCTTGCAATGGAGTCGTTTTTCGAGGCCTGGGTCGAGCATCTTGCCGACCGCATCGCTCGGGTCACCGGCGGCACCGTCCGAACCGGCCGCGAACGCGAGACCGTCGTGCCGCTGCAGTGGGAGCCGAGGCTCGCCGGCTCGCAGCGGTCGCTCATCCCGGACGTCGTCATCGAGCGGGCGGACGCGACGATGATCCTCGACGCCAAGTACAAGCGTCACTTCGAGGAGCTTGAGCGCCGCTCCTGGCCCGCCATCGCCGACCACGTCCGCGACACTCACCGCCAGGATCTCCTGCAGGTGCTCGCCTACGCAAGCACCGCCGAGCACCAGCGGGTGACCACCTGCCTCGTGTATCCGTGCCGCGAGGGGACCTGGGCGTCGCTGAGGGACCGCTCACGCGTTTTCCATCGGGCAGAGCTTGGAGTGGGCGAGCGTCAGATCGAACTGGTACTGGCGGCGGCCCCGATCGGGGGAGATTCGGAGGGCGTCGTGGAGGCCCTAGCGGACGCAATGCGGTAGAACGGTAGGATTCCGCAACGTCTCAACCAGTCGCCCCCGAAGTTCCGGGTTCCTGCGGACCGGTCGGCCCCCTCACGCACTCGGGAAAACATCGGCACGCCAGCAACGTCACCGAGCGGTACAGCCATCTCGTTCCCGAAACCCTCGATCGGACGATGGAGGAGACATTTGGGAGTGAGCAGACAGAGTCCTGAGATTCTCCCGTGTTTCAGTTTCCCACATGTTTCCCACGGAGCTTCTTTTCCGTGCGTCTGAGTGCAATTCAGTCGTTCGGCCCAAAACAAAAAACGCCCCTGCGATCGCCGATTGGCGGCGCTCAGGGGCGTTTGTGCTGGGACAGCAAAAGTAGGCCCGGGGGGACTAGAGAATGGGTGAACTGAGAGTGCGACTAGCCTGAAAAACGGCCCTCAGCGGCGCTGAGAGGGGATTCTTCATGGAACTCGCAGGTGCAGTTCAGGGAACAATTGCACCCAATATTGCACCCAAACCTCCATGCTGCACCCAACCACCGCTCCCCGATGGCAACACTCTCTTTTCGGTGTCGTGAAGACCGCACCAACGACGACGGACTCGCTCCCGTCGATCTTCGCATCTCTCACAAGAGCGAGCGCCGCTTTCTTTCGACCGAAATTCGCGTCGATCCAGACAAGTGGAGAGACGGGAGCGTCACCCGCTCCCACCGCCAAGCGGCCGAGATTAACGCTGGCCTTCGACGCATCGAGTCCACTGCCCAAGACGCCCTCACGTCGCTTCAAACATCCGGTGCAAGAGTAACGGCGGAGCGGATTAAAGAAGCTGTCCAGGAGGCACTCGATCCGGAATCGGATGAGCGTGTTGGATTCGCGGATTTTTGCGAGGACCGAATCCAGAAGATGTACGACAACGGATCAACTCGAAAG
Source organism: Salinibacter sp. (assembly GCA_042219055.1). Taxonomy (GTDB): domain Bacteria; phylum Bacteroidota; class Rhodothermia; order Rhodothermales; family Salinibacteraceae; genus Salinibacter. Next base: position 46,370 of record JBDGQN010000070.1, read on the forward strand.
AACCACATGACGGCCGTCACGAAGTTGAGGGAATTTCTCCACGACAGGCGCGGTGTCGATGATGTCCCCCTATCTCCCTACTACGTGACTGCGTCGTTGCTTGAAGAGATGCAGACGTGGGAGTCGGAGGTGCGCGGGAACGCGACGAACACGATTCACAAGACCATGCGTACGCTCCGACGGATGATCAACGTCGCCATTCGGGATGACTTGTTTCCAAGAAGTGAGTATCCGTTTGACGACCTCACGCTGAGTAGGGAACGCACGGGCAAAACCCCTCTCACCTCCGACCAGGTCCAATCCCTGGAATCGCTAATGGAAAAAATCGACGATGGGGAGGCTCGCTTTTCTCCCGATGGACTGCCTGCTCATGGCCTACGTGCCTTCCTGTTCTCGGTTTACATGTTGGGAATGCGTTGGTCGGACGTGTCGAGCCTGGAGTGGTCTCAGATCCGCGATGGGCGCGTCCAGTACCAGATGCGGAAAACCGGCGCGCAGAAAGACCTAAAGCTTGTTCCCCCAGCCAAGGAGATCTTAAACTGGTACGATGATCGGCGCGGCGAGCGATTCGTTTTTCCCCTGCTGGAGCGATACGCCCACAAACATGACCTTTCGGAGGACGAGGGGCTTCGTGGTGCGATCGAGGACATGAACCGCCGCATAAACCAGGAACTGAAGAAGATCGATAAGGCGGCCGGGCTTGGGCTCGGGCTGACGACGCACATGGCCCGGCATACCTCTGCTCAACGCATGATGGAGCAGGGTTGGAGCCTGCAGGAGATTCAATCGGCGCTCGCTCACAAGTCAATCTCCACGACCGAGCACTACCTTCGGACCGTACGCGACGAGGAACTGGACGAGAAACACGAAGACCTATGGTGACTCCTTCGTAAGCTGCTCTCCCACCTCCTCGACCCGGTAAAGATTCTTCTGTGTCGGCGTATCTGCGGGCTCAAGCGGCCAGTCGTAGACGGTGCGCTTCTCAACACCGTACAGCCGGCAGATATCGTCCAAGGTAATTAGTCCGGCCTTCAGGCGTCCGAGCATGCGAATGTCGCCGATCTGATCGGTGAGGTTTCGGGCGATCGCTTTAGCGCCCGCAGCGCCCGCCTGTTCCAGTTCCTGCTCGTCGACTTGGTAGATGCGCTTCATTCTGGTAGATCCATCTTTTTCGGGCTCTTGTGCCCTTTCGTGATGGTCAGGATTGTGCGCGGCGGATCACTCAGGCCAATCCACCTCCAGTTCTGTGGGCACGCCCAGTTCATCGGCCTTGTGGGCGACCGCTCGTTGCAGGCTGTTGATCTGCTTCTTCGGCGAGGCTTTGGAGCTCACCCGGATGGTGAAACCATCTCCTTGATAGAGCCAGATCTTGAAGCGCGTGGAGGCTTCCCTCGCCTTCTCCTTCCTAGCTTCGTCAAAGGCCGCCCCGACGATCTCCGTCTCATAAGAGGCGTTGATGTAGCTCATAAGTCCTCTCCACCGGTTCTCTTTGTGCTTGGTCTCATCCCACTTTCCGAGCGGGATGAAACGGCCAGTGGCATCCTCAAGGCCCCCGCGATCATTGATGATGTCGCGCAGTGTCTCTCGGGTCTCCAAGAGCTCCGAAACGAGAGGATGCGAGCCAAGCGGCCGAAGCGGCTCGTGCGAATCGGGGTACGATCCGCCATTGGCTTCATAATCGACCGCAATGTTGTGAAGCACCCGTGCCCACTCCATGCCGTACGGGACGCTATAGAGGCGCTTGACGGCATTCCTCAGCGCTTCAATGTTGCTGAGCACCTCGGTGTCGCAGGCACGGGCGAGCTCCATCCAGAGGTCTCCTTCGGCAAGAAGATCGGTGTCATTTTCGAGGTTTGCCTGGAGATACCGGTCCAGCTGAGGCGTCTCAATGCCGTGGTCTCGCACCGTCGGCACGTAGGAGGTGAGGTGAGCTTTCGTGAGGTCCAGTTCCCAATCCTTCCCCTCGACATAGAGACTTTTCCGGACCTCCGTTTTGACATTCATAAGCTGATTCCAACGGTCCGCCCGGAGCCGCGGGGATCGGTCGCATGCGGCGTACAGCGGCTTCGGAAATTCGCGGAGACCGAAAAGCTTCCGGAGTTCCTGAATGCGGCGTTGCTCGTCGGGGATCTGCTCCACAACCTCGGCCATCCCGTCCAACTTGCCGTCTGCGAAGACTCCGTGCTGGCCGTGGCTGAAGACGTTGACGGGGTCGAGTTCGTTGAGGTAGTTCTTCATCATCAAGGCCGTCTCCGGCGCATCGACAACCGGCTCATTGTTATCGACAAGTCGTCTCCGTTTCTTGCGCTCCGGCCCCAGGGCACGACGGCTATTGGCCTTGTTGCCACTCAGCATGAACTTCCGATCCGGCTGTTCCTCTGGGCTGAGCATAAACTCGTGGGCGGCCTCGGTGATCGACTTCGGGATTGAGTGGGATAAAACAACACGGCCTCGGTTGACTCGATGGTCCCAGCCGCTGACCATGAAATCACTGTCAACGTACTTCTGGTAGAGTTCCAACAGCATGCCGGAGTTAAGCCCCCGGTTGTAGCCCGACTGCGGGCGGTAGCCGAAGGCCGGGAAGACGATTTCGCTTGTGATTGGCATTCCGGTACAGTCCTGTTCCGGGCTTGCATTATCGTCTCGCTTGCTCGTGGTGAGGATCAGCTGCAGAATTGCCATGAGTGGAGTGGCCTCTGTCAGGACCGGGCGCCATTGCACGATTCGATGATAGAGGTCCGTCGGAATCGGCTTATCGGGCACACAATCAAGTGGAGACCGACCCAACAATTCGTACTCCACGGACAAGTCAAGGTGCTCCAACTGCCGTCGATCCCTCGACTCGGCCCCGGAAATTCCACGCCGCGTACACGAGATTCCACCCCGCGTACATCCGGTGACCTCGACGATATTCGGGCCAAAACTGCCTCTATAGCTGTTGAAGCGGGATCGAGGCGGGGAGGCGAAGAGGTAGCCGGAACCTAAAATGTTAGGCTCATTGCGGGGCTGCCGCGTCGCGGTCGGCGCGGTTGGCGTCGTCGCGGGGACGGCTGGGCGGGGTTCGGTGGCTGCCGCGGGGCTGCTTTGCTCGGTTCCGGCGTCAAAAAAAAGAGCTTCCAGTTTCTCGACACTTCCGGTTTCAATCAGCCACTCCGTAGCATCAGCGACTTCTTGAGCATCGAGCTCTCTGATTCCCAGGTTGATTAGCCTCTCGATTACGACATCAAGGATGACTTCGGTGCCACTAGACTTCCAACCTTCAAAAGTCCGCCTACTACGCTGCTCTATGACGAGGAGCCCTCCAACTGACGGTACGTTTGTTAGTGGTGGTAACTCGTCAAGGACCTCATCAGGAACGTACTGCTTGATGGTGTCGACATAAGAGACCACAGAAGTGCTGACCTCACATTCATCGTCCTCCCCAAGATAGTTGGATCCCTCCTCGTTCGGATCAGTCAGCAGATCAGGGTCAACCTTCTCGACTACCGCCTCCTCGGCATTGTGCTCGATGCAACTACAGACGAGTTGCACGTAGGCATGAGAGTCGACAGGTGCCTCCTCCCAGATGAGGCTCAGCAGATTGACTGGCCCCATCCCTTCGATGCGCTGCTGAAACTCCCGGCGCTCGGAAACGGAAAGTTCAGATGAAGAGGTGCCTGTAGCGACTGGATCTTCTCCAGCCGCATTCGTAAAATACGATGCGGGCAAAGCTTAAGTCCTAAGGCTTGTGGATCCCGCCGGCAGTGGCAGCTGCCGACAGATAGGGTTCTAGCGAACTCTTCTAGATTCTTCTAAGGCCCTGATCGGTGGCAGCCGGTCAGGGCCTTTTTTCTTAATGGTTGGGTTAGGACGACAGCATTAGTTGCAGATCCACCTCTCAAAGTACTCGGCTTTTTCCAATCCCCACTCGGTCCCCCTGGCAATACCAGGTGCGTGGAAATCTCGGGCGTGTGGACACACTGCCATCAATAAAACCTCAGAGAGGGCGCCCAAATCTGAATACGTGTCGGCGACCTTCTTGGCATACTCGACCGCTTTTTCTGTCTCTTTGCGATTGTCGAAGAAGATCGTGGTAATGTCGTCTGTCGTAGTCTCCTTTCCGGTCTTTCGCTTGAGGTGAAAGTGCCAGCTACTGCCTTTTTTCCAGCACGATATCTCCCACTTCGCTGTGCTTGTTTCGAACGGTTCCTCATTCTCGACCCGCGACTTTGAAAACATCCGCGGCATCGATCCGCTCACGTTCCGATCCACTTCCCTCTGCCACTCCTGAAGCCGATCCCGGAAACCGCGACGCTTCTCTTGAATCTTCGCCTCTTCGGCTGCACGGGAAGCTTCTTTCGCTTCCTGCCAGGCCCGCCTCATTCCGATTGATAGCCGATCGTTGTAGGACCGGTCGCCGTTCATCATGGACGCAATCTCGTGACCGCGACTCATTATTGCCGCTCGATTCCATGAACCATCCTCGTTTTTCCAGCGACTCGTCCTCGGCTGCAGGCGGAAGACTTCGATTTCGTTGTTATCTGTGCTCATACTTGAACGACAATCTATTCCAGTCAGAGTGCGCTATCGTGATGGTTACTCGTCATCCAGAATATCGTAACCGAGCAGCGTCGTCCACTCCGTATCCGGCCGATCCGACTCGGCCAGCCGTTCCAGGCGCTGAAGCGTTCGCCTCACGGCCGCACTGGGCTCGACGTGACCGTTCTCAAGCCGCGACACATTCTTCTGCGCGGTCGCGGGCGAGGCATCCCAGATCTCCTGCCCAAAGGCCGCTTGACTCATCTTGAGTTTCTTTCGGAGATTTCGAATCCGGTCGGGGGTCCAGGGGTCGTGAGCCATGTCGTCGGTTTCCAGTTTGGGTTGATTGTATCGGCACATACCACTATGGTATGCATGTGTTCCGCTCCCGAACCTGGGTTCGCCTCCCCTTTGATATCACCTCCAGTCCAGAAACGAATGGATGTTGATTGCCACTCCATAGGTCTTAGGTTCAAACGGCCAGTGATTGCGTTCGAAGAGATTCCGGAATTATGCAACGGTGGAACCGCTCGGACCGTGGACCCCAGAACAATCATCTGAAAAACGATCCGGGCCGGGGTCCGCTCGAAATTTTCGCCCTGCCTGTAGCCGCCCATTCCTTCGCCTCGGACAAGACGCATCCACCAGTAAAACGGTAGCAATCGGACCTGTAAAGGTAGACGTCTACGAAAATCGACGTAGACGTCTACGATTTTGAGGTATGAAAAGGACTCCGTTGTCCTGTAGCCACATGCTTCGGATCCGAAGGAGCCATCATGGCACCTTTCGCCCCCCAGGCAGAATTTTACGTCGGGGGTCACCCTCTCTCGTCACAACCGGACCGTCGTTTCGACCTCATGGGGGTGTAAATGAGCCACCCCTTTCAAGGTCTCGGGGAAATTGACGGGAAGAATCTACTTTCGGCCCTCGCGCCGGGGACGCAGGCGGTCCCCGGCTGGGGTTTCGTCGGTCCCTTCGGGACGAAAAACCTGCGTCTCCGGAGGAGACCGCCGAAGAAATAGCCTGGAACCGGGAGCGAAGCGGACGTTCCAGGCGAATGTAAGGTCAAAGTTCATCACACCTTGAAAGGGGCGGTGTAAATGAGCCTAAACCGAGTCTCTCCCGAACTCATCACGGCCCCGATGAATTCAGGCGGATCATCTTCCCCCGCCCCACTCGGTTGGGAAAACCACATCGCACCCTCTATCTCCAGTCCCTTCACAAGCATGGCCTACTGCCCCCACTGCAATCGACGCTACGACGAGACCAACGAGACGCAGCCCTGCTGCGGCACCTGCGGACACCCCATCTCCTGCGGCTGCGGCGGCGGGCACCTGCACGCGTCCAGTTCGTCCTCCGTACCGTCCTCCCTCCGACACGAGTTCAAGGAAGACTTCGTCGTCGACGAGGAGGAGCCGGAGGAGGCGGACGGCTCGGGTGCAGCAACCGATTCAGACTCGACACCAAACACCAACGAGGCCGACAGTATCGACGACGGAGCCAATGAGACCGACGATGATTACATGGCACCCCTCGCTTTGCGTCCCAAAACCTACTGATCCGTGCACAGGTGAGTAAACTTCTTTCCCGGTGCAACTGGGGACCGTGTGTGGGGTGAATTAGGAATCGTCTTTAGAAACCCGTTCACGTATCAGTAAGGTCAATTACTCTCACGATACTCGAACTCGGATGGCGGTCCAACAGGCAGGCATCGACCTCTCTTCGCGACCGAGCACTGCTTTTCTGGTCTACCTGGAAGGACCTACTCACGAGAAGTTAATCCAACCTGCCTCGTCAAGAATCGTCCCAAGAGTTTCCGGAAACGCCTCCAGACTGTTCTCTCTGGGCCGCAGGAGAACAAACCCAACCGCATAGCCGGACGAAGGACGGTGGACATGCGTCCGAGGGCCTGCATGTAAGTCCGGCGACATTCCCCACGCCGCGTCGACAATCTCCTTCGACTTGCCATCCGCTCCCTCCTCGACGAAGCTCCGTAGTGCTCGCTTGTAGTCGTACTTGTCTTCCACCGGCCGGTCCCCATCCGTCATCGCGGGGCGCGGCGAACGAAGAGTTGGATCGAGTGTGATGATACGAGGGGTCGTTCCCGATGCCACCTTCCCCTCCGAAGAGACCTTGTGCCATTCGAGGGCAATGTCCGGACACCGTTTGTTTCCCGTATAGTCGGTGTAATCGAGTCCCCGGCGTTCCAGCCCGTACGGGCGGTCTGTATCAAAATACCCGTTTTCGCTCCGCAAGGGCTGGTACTGTCTTTCGTACCAGACTTCCAGTAGTCGACCGGGACGAGAGGGATGTGTCATGCGGGCGTTCACCTTGTCCGGAACTGGATTTTGGTAGAACGGGGTCACGTGCCGCCCTTTCTCGTCGACGAACTCGAAGCCCACCTCTCGCAGAGCCCGAATCGTGTGTATAAAGCACCAATGCTCATACGCCTTATTGAACGCTTGCACCTCGAACGGGATGGAATCTTCCGACGCATCCACAAAGTCCATGAGCGCATCGAGAAGGTCCGTCAGGCGTCGGAGGCGGCTGTACCGCCCGTCGTAGTACGTGACTGCCGACCGGTCCTCAAATCGATGTGTGGCTTCTTCTGGCGAGTACGGGAGCGCGCCTGCATAGCGCCTCAATGCCTCTTCGTACTCGTTCAATTTGCCCAAAGCCGCCTCATGTTTGTCCAAGCGGAGCTGCTTCTTCTCTTTTACCAGATGGTCCCGGACCCGCTCTACGCAGTTTCGCACTCGACGCACAGACTCGGCCACGAACCGATTCGCGCTCGTCTCTACCGTGGAGGTGGCCTTGGAGGTGGTAAACTCCGTGGGGACCCGGCCGGCAGCAGTATCGACAACCTCATGCACCTGCTGCAATGGAGGATGAGGACTGTGGTGCTGGAAGTACTCTTCGGCCTGCCGCAGATTCAACGCCACGTGCTCGGTGTCAATGGACAGGGCCGTGTCCGGATCGCGAATAATCTGGCATAGCGTATCCCGGTACCGGGGAAGGATGCCCTCCAGACGCTTAAACAGCTCCAGTCCTGGCGTTTCTTCCTGTCGCTGCTTCATTTCCTGATAGTCCACGAATCGCTCCATCGGCGACGCCAAGTTTCCACGCACGGTTCGCCGGGATAGGTCTGAGAGAACGCCCTCATAAAGCTCCCGATAATCCTCGTCGCCGTACCCGAGCGCGATCCGCGTGGAGAGGATGCTCCCGTCCGGTCGTCGCACTGGCGTCGGAATCCACTCCTCCGTGTCCTCGTCAAATTGGCGCTGGTAGAGCGTGATCTGTGCCTGAGCAGCACACCAGTAGTTCGTTCGAATTCGCTTTACGTCTTCATTGGTCTCCTCAGAACCGGTAGCCCATCGTACCCACTCGCCCTGCAGCGCCCGATTTTGAAGCTCAATGCTGAGCTCTTCGTCCCACGGATCTGACGGAGTTCCAAGGTAGACTAGCAGAGGATCTCGTGAGGCTTCTTGTGTCCATGCCTCGAATGCGAGCTGGCGAGTATCTTCGAGGATGGGCCGTGTGCGCTCCGGATCCTTGTCGTCAAAGGCAAACCATTCTCGCTCTCCCGTATCGAAGTACTGTCCGCGCCGAGTGTCGTATACGTACCGACGAAGGCCAAGTGCAATCGGGCCAATCTCGGTCTCGACGACGGCCTCCTTCCGGGAGACTGAAGAAACAGAATCTTCGTCCATCTTCTCGACCACGATTGGTTTGCATCAGCGAAATCCGCCGCCCTCGGTGCTCTTCCGAAACCGTGCCTATCGTTTTCAATCAGAGCGCCGCCTGTCCCGGCAGTCCCTGCTGCACCCGGCGGAGCAGGCGGTCGACCTCGTCGTACTCCCGAAGCTTGTCGCTCTTCTGGAGCCGCTTTCGATATCGCCCCTCAGGGTCGTTGATTGCGTATGCGCCCGGTAGCTTCGAAAGGAAAAAGCTAACGAGCACGTCTCCCATGACAGTGCTCGTCTCCTTACTGACATCTGGATGCTGAGAGGCATACTGATACGCTTGCTCAATCGACCGATAGGCAAGCGGGGCTTGGCCCGCCCGAGCGAGCTGGCTCAACTCGTCCAAAATGTCCAGAAAGGCGTCGTGGAACGCTGCTGGAACGCCGAATTCATCCTTGAACTGCTTGGCTGCTCGTCGCAGCGAGTCGTTTTCGGGACTCACGGGAATGTACGTAGCCCGATCCAGCACCTTCGGACTGAGCGTCTTCGTCGTGGCATCGGTGTTGATCGTCGCAAACAGCTTCAGATTGGCCGTGAGGTCGACTTCAAATGCACTTTCCCCCGACGTATCCTGCCCGAGATGAAGACGCCGATTTGGCGATCCCTCGGGAGCTTCCATTTTCGACAGAATGTTGGCGAGGTACTGTTCCGGCTGGGCAATGTTGAATTCGTCGAGACACGCCAAAAAGAGGCGGGCGTGCTCTGTCCCGGGGCCTGCAAGGGCCTTGAAGTATTGCGACTCTGCCTTGATCAAAAACTTCAGAAAGGAGGTGTACTTGTACTCTCCCGTAATCGCACTTTCGCTTCCGAGGAGGCTGTCGGGTGAGAACCAGGACGGGGAAACCGGCTCCAGAAGATGGAAGTGCTCCCATCCATCTTCACCGAGATCCCGGTTAAAGAATTCTGCCAGAAGGCGTACGAGCGAGGTTTTCCCGCATCCTGGGGGGCCGGCTAAAACCACCAGTCCACTTGCCTTACCCGCGCAGTGCATCCAGGCTCGGCGCAGCACTTTTTCTGGATAGATGAATCCTCGCTCCTCAACAAAATTACGGAAGGCCGACAGACTGGTGTCGAGCTCGCCTGTTGCCAGGTGTGAGAGTGGATGTTCGGTGCGCTCCTCCACCTTCTGCTCAATCTGCTTCTTGAGCTCATCATCCGAGAATGCCCCATCTTCTTTTGATTGTAGGCTCGCAACGAGGGGATTGAGCGTTTCTCTGATCTCTCGAACAGCGTCTGCGAGATCACCACCGTTCTCACTCCCGTCCTCCTCGATACGCTCAATCCGCTCACTCATCTGCTCGACGGCCTTTCGCATCGCGTCATTCGATTTCCGAATAGGGGCCACAGTGTCCTGCACCATTTGCTGCATCCACTGGGTCATTCCGACGGCCCAGTGTCCGTCTTCGTGTGCCTCAGTAGGGAGACCAGAGGATTCTCCAGTTCCGCTTCTGTCATCTGAGGAAGTGGTCGATGTTTCGTCCACGGCTTGATCGTGATCTTCAGTAGAGAATGTCGTGTCGTCGTCTGCGGCTTCGTCCGCCGATGCACTTTCTCCTTCGTCTGCGTGAGTCCGGGCTTCGATCTCTTCGAAGGAGGCATTTCCCTCTTCCTCCAGTGCGGCATGAAGCTCCTGCTGGAATTCTGCGATGCCGTCTTCCGAGCGCTCGATCCTGTCCCGGACTACGTCGAGTTCCCGCCGCAGCGTGGCAGAGGCGGGCACTGGTTCTCCCGCATGCGCACGGAGCGCCTCGGCGAAGGCACCCACCACGTCATCTTTTCCCTCTTCTTGTTGAAACGCATACATGTGCGCCCCACGGAGTATTCGGAAAAGTCCGCTCATAGCGGGACGGTACCCAATGTCCCTGTGGGCCCGAAGGACTCCTTCGACCGCCTCCTCACAATTCATGGGGGCATCCGGAAGATGCTTTTGGAGCGCCTCCGATGGCGCTACGCGACGAGAGTGCAGGCTAAACACTTCCAGATCGGGCCGACACGGAAGATCGTGACCGGGCGCGTAGAGGGCGACAGCCGTGTTGTTCATGCCGAGGTCAATACAAATGTGTGCCGCCTCCTCATCTTGCAAATCCGGACGGAGGGACACTGACACGTACCCGTCCTCCTCGGCATCCAGCGTTCGACGATAGTCACGATGGGGTTGCACATTCCAGAGAAAGGGCTTCACTCGGAGCCGATCCGGGCGCAGTTCGGCGTGGGCGGTAAATCGAATCAGCTTTTTCCGCTCATCATCTGGCGGGGCCTCGTCTTCATTTCGCTGCTGAAACCGACGGTCCGGCTCGTCGCCGTAGTCATTGACATCTGCCCGCAGGTACACCTCCGCCTCCTGCAGTGATGGCTGCCCCGGCGTCAGCGTCAAGTCCTCAAATCGGTCGTACCCGCCGGGCTCAAGTCGAACCGTATCCCGTTCCTCCAACTCATCGACGGCACAGAGCAGAAATTCCTCCTCACGCTGAGGCTCTCCGCGCTCACTTTCGGTTCGTTCAAACGAGTACGGCGTCCCGTCGGGAGTGCGAACGAGGGCGTAAATTTCCTCCCCCTCTTCGAGAATGCGTTCGCGCTCTTCTTCGGCGATCGAGGAGACCTGTCCGAGGACAGCAAGACTGCTATTCGGCACTCCTTTCTCCGCCGCCAAACGCCGGCGGGGACGGACACAGGCATTCGCCTCCCCGTCGTTCCCGAGTAGGTCCAGCCGATCCAAGTCCATGCGAATGAGGTCCTCCAATCCAGGAAGCCCGGTCGAGCCGCCAGCCAGGAAGATGTTCTCGATCTTCTCAAACTCTAGCAGTTGTCCGTGCTCTCGGGCAAGCCGCTGTACTCGGCCAAGGAATCCTCGGAATCCCGGACCCAGCGGCTGATTTTCGTCTTGCCATATTTCACGAAGGACCCGTCCGAGCAGGGCTTCATCGATTTGAAACGTGCCTTCCTCCTCCTCATCGATCTCAATCTGGACGGCCTCCCGCCGCCCGGTACAGATTGCGATTTTCGCCTCCTCAATGCGTTCCAGATAGGGCATCCATTTCTTACTCCGTCGAGGAACTCGATCACGTCCTAGAAGCTTCTTCAAGACGTACTGGTCGAAATACGCCCCGGCACAGCCAATGCTCGTACAGATCGGATAAAGGCGAAAATCACTCTCCTGCCGATTCACCTGAACGACCGCGACGTCGGTCGTGCTTCCCCCCATGTCGAAGACGAGAAAGGTCTCGCCCGCCTGCGTTTCTCCCGGTTCTACGCCGTGCTCCAGCAGCGAATAGTAGTAGTACACGCCGTACGGCTCATAGAGAAAGTCCGTCCCGCCGACCTGGAAAGAGACGTTCTCGTACTCATTCTCCTGTATTACCGAGTCGACGATTCGCCGGATGTTTTCGCGGTATCGGCGCGACTTTTTCTTTCCCCTCGTCCCATCTCCCTCGTATTCGTAGTTGGGCGCCGTGAAGTGGATCTGAAGGGATTTCTCGTTCCCAAACAGGTCTCGGGCTCGCTCAACCGCCCGCTTGCAGACCTTCGACAGGAAAATCGCTGCGGCCTGATGGGGATTGAAGTATTCTTTCTTCCCACTACTGCTTTGCCCTACGATTTCATTGAGCCGGGTATAGTCCCCCGTCTTTGTCCGCATGGACCAGACTTCCTCATCCGGCGTTTCTGCCTGGGCTTTGGTGAGGCTCAGGTCGGCCTTGAAGTGCCGGTAATAGTTGGAGGCGGTCTCTGCCTTCTCAGAGGAGGCGAGCACAAAGTCGCTCGGGTCGGGCGACTGGGAATTGAACGACTCCGTCGTCCGGTAAATCGCCGTCGGCAACAGCAGGTCGCCGCCGAATCGCAAAAGCGCGAGTTTTTGCGTGGGACCGTTGGTCCGACTCATAGCGCGTGAAATCGAAAATCGCGAATGGTGAAGTGTCAAAACGCCCTGCGAAGGCGTAACCAGTTCTGATTGCTATTGGAGATGTCCGGTCTCGTGGAGCGAGAGGTCGTTCTCCTCTACGGTAACGAGAGCGGGGACCACATCAGTCACCTGATCGGGGGGCTCTGTGTTGTTGTACCCGCTCGTCGACGCAAATCCCTCCGTGCGGGGCCGAGGAAGAAGAACGGTCACCTTCTCGACTTCCACGACCCAGTGCGTCGCGTCGGACGGCGCGGCCCGAGCGTATTTGTCCTCATTATGAGTTGCCCAGTGGCTCACGGACACCGACGAGGAGAGCCGGTTTTCCAAAAACCACTCGAACCGGCCGCCCACCGGGCGCAGATCATCTTCTTCCCGGCACCAGTCTGTAAATGCCGTTCCACAGCGGTCGAGAATTCGACGGTCCCGTTCAGAGATGGACGGCTCGGAATCGCCCTGATGATCGTCCTGCGTCTCCGAACTCGTTGCAGAGGATTCCTCCAATGTGTCTTCTTCGGTATCAGATGTTCCTTTGCTCTCCGTAGGTTCATCCTCCACCGACGAGCGAACGTCCCCCGACTCTTCGCCCTGCTGTTCCTCGCCCTGCTCTTCCGACATCGAAGTCGCGGTTCGGAGCCCCTCGGCCGCGATTGGGGTCTGAATCTCAGGGTCTCCCTCATCGCGATTCGTCTGTTCCGCCTGGTCGGCTGTCGTCGATTCGGTCGTGCTCGTCTCACTCTCCTCAGAGGCTTCACCGCTCTCCTCTTCCTTTCCGTCCATGTGAGGCGGCGTCCCGGCCTCCTCGCGTCGGGCATCCAGGTACCACCCGAGTCCCCGAACGAGCACATAACCGGCCCCAAATGTAAACAAGATAAACAACAGAACATCCCAAAAAATGCCGAGTCGATCGGCCCAGGACAGGCCAACGCCGGGGCCGCCTGCCGATGACGTTTCCGACGACACTTTCGACGACGTGGACGGCGCTGATGTCTCCTTCTTTTTCGGGGTCGACGCTGTAGCGTCATCTTCCGACCACTTCTTCGCCCGGGCAATCAACTGTTTGGCCTGGTTTTTCCAAGCGGGGTGACTCTCCACCACACGCACAGCAGTTCTATCTTCAAGCGTGTAGTATCTCGGATAGTCAGTATCACCGTCCAAGGCTCGACTGCAGTACA
>JBDGQN010000071.1:0-4062 GCA_042219055.1 Salinibacter sp.
CACGTACCTGCGCTCCCACCGCGGCAGCCTGCCCCACGACGAGGCCGCCGAGCGGGATCCGCAGTACGAGTCGCTCACCTCCGGCTACGAGTGGGACGAAACGACGGCCTCCGAACGTGGGTGACCGGACGTGAGAGCAGGAGGCGAGAGTGCGGGGACGGACGCGGATGCCCGGAAGAGACGGAGGGGAGAAATGGGAAAGAACCGACCGATCCCCAACTCGGAACGCAGCCCCGCAGTTGATATTTCTGTTGGCCTTGTGTATAATGATTGATGATTGAGAAACCGGTTGCACCGGGTCTCCAGGAGCTGTCCGGACCCGTAGCACCGGTTCATTTCGCTCCGCGTCATTACAGCCTCGCCCCCCATGCCCGAGTGGTTGTCCCGGCGTCTGTCGCTCTCCGATTTTACTGCTCTCGCAGAAGCGATCTCTGGCCCAATCCGCCTCAGCGCCTGCGTGGGGCTAACGCTCGGCCTCCTCGGTCTGGTTGCCACGGGATCGGCGTACGCCCAGGACGCCGGGGGCGACGGTCCGACGGCCCCACGATTGCAGGGGGACGGAAGCGTCATCCAGTACCTGCAGGGTCGCACCGAGCGGCTTCCCGCTGCGCTCCGCGACCGGCTCCCAGCGTCGGTGCAACGGAAGCTCCGCACGCTCCGCCGCCGGCGCACCCGGCGGACGCCAGCCGAGCCCAAGTCGCCCGCCCCGCAGGACATCGGCGGCCTGCCGGAGGTGGGATCGAGCCAATCGTGGGCCTTAAATGAGAATCCCAATCCACAGCGCAACTTCGATCTCACCGGTACGCCCCGGTATGCGGGAGACATCGATGGCGACGGGACGAACGACTATCTGTATGCCGCTCCCGCCGCCCGCGACGAGCGCACGCCCAGCGTGCTGGAGGATGAGACCGGCAAGACGGCCGTGTTCTTCGGCGGAACGCCCGACGAGACGCCAGACCAGTTTTTCTACACCGAGCTGGTGCCGGTGGGGGACCTAAACGGGGACGGGCTCGATGACGCAGTGGGGCTGAACCGGGCTGAGGGGATGGTAGAACTCTACGTAGGCGTCCCGTTCGTCGGGTATCAGGACACCGGAGTGACTCTCTCGCCGCCCATCATTCCCCCGCAACTGGTGGTGCGCGGCTTTTCCGACGTGGACGGGGACGGCTTCGAAGACGTAGTGCTCGGCTCCCGAATCCAGGATGTGTTCCTTGTCGCTTATGGAGCCGCCACGCCCGCTGGGGCCGCCGTCGAGGTCTACACCCCTGGGGCCACGCGCACGTCCTTTCAGTACAACGTGGCGGACCTGGGAGGGGCCGCGGGCACCGAGGTGGTTCGCCTGATCGGCCGCTCGGCGCAGAATGTGAACATCCGGCTGCAGGTTTTCGAAATTGGCAGTGATCGCACCCTCACCCAGGCGCAGAACGTGCCCGTGGAGGAGCTGCAGGGGGCCGCTCGGCGGCAGGAGCTCTCTCTCGTCGACATTGACGGCAGTGGCGAGCCGGAGCTGGCGACGACCGGAACGGGTCCGATGTTCGTCCTGCCGCAGGCGGCGGGCGGCGGCGTGTCGTTTGCCGAAACGCCGCTCGTTTACGACAAGGACGACGCCCGCCCGGTGGGCGACCTCGACGGCGACGGACGGCACGACTTCTACACGTTCGACGATAGCACCGGGACCCGATACATTTCCTTCGGGCCCGCCACGCTGGAAAACGGCCTGAGCTTCGACACGGAGATTCCGTACGGGGATGACGTGGTGGGCGCTCCGCAATTCCTCCCGCAGGGTGGACTCGGCGACGTGACGGGCGACGGACGGCCCGACGTGGTGCTCGGCCTTACCGACCGGGCCGCCGAGACGGTCGGCCGCCGCTTCTTCTCCGTCAACAGCGACGGCAGCGGACGGCCCCCGGTGGATCTTTCGTTTCCCAGAGGCCACTTCTTCGACGCCATCGTGGGCACCCAGGAGATCGGCGACTTCAACGCCGACGGCACCAACGACATTGCGATGGTGCGGTCCAGTCTCAGTCAGGTAGAGATCTTCTATGGGGGGACTCCCATCAGCCCTGAACCGGACCTCACGCTTGAGGCCCCGGTGGTTGGCAGCGCTTACCTGAACGTCACGAGTGGCGACGTCAACGGCGACGGGGCGTCCGACCTCGTGGCCGGGTACAACGCGGGGAACCAGTTGGACGTCTATCTCGGGGGCGCGGGGACCGACGCACAGGTCGATCACGTGATTGAGCCGGACAACTTTGGGTTCGGCGGGGTGTATATCCCGAAGATCGTAGGAGACGTCAACGACGACGGGACCGACGACCTTCTGGCCACCGATCTCGGGTTCTTCGGCGCGGGCCAGAACCTGGCTCTCTTCTTCGGCGGATCGTCGCTCCCGACCACGCCCGACGCGACCCTGCAGTACGCGAGCGGCACCTTTGCGGGCGCCACGGCGGCAGCGCCGGGCGACCTCAACGGCGACGGCGTGGGCGACCTGGCCGTGGGACGCCCTAACTTTACCAACGAGACGACTGCTCGAGGACGCGCCGACGTGTTCTTCGGCGGGAGTGCATTCTCGTTTTCGAGTCCGGACCTGACCCTGCGCCCCGAAGCGCCCTCCGCCCCGATCTTCCAGTTCGCACACGGCCTGGCCGGGGGCGACTTTGATGGGGACGGGCATGGGGACCTCGCCGTGCGGCCGCTCGCTGCGCTCCCCACGGCCACGCCAAGCAACGTCACGATCTCGATCTTTCGCGGCGGCCCCGACATTGACGACGCCGTCGACCGGCGGTTGTCCGTGCCCGCAGGCACCGGCTTGGGGCAAGACCTCGACGGGGATGGGGGGGCGAACGTTTTGCGTGGACGCCTGGCCCCGCTCCATGTCGGCGGGGAGGCCGACGGGCTTGTGCAGGGCACCGCCTCGCCCACCAATGCCTTGCTGTACCAGTCGGCCACGGGCACGACCCCCGCGGCGGTCTTCCGCGCACCGAATCAGGACGCGGACATGGGGAATGCCTACTACAACGGCCTCGCGGCGGGGGACATCACGGGAGACAACCAGCCCGACGTGGTGGTGCCGCAGACCAACGACAACAACGACGCCGCCGTCTCGAGCCGCGTCTACCGCTACGAGGTGCCGGCCAACCTGCCCCCCGTGGCGGAGGCCGACTCCTTCTCGACGCCGCAGGGCCAGACGCTCTCGGTAAGCGCGCCGGGCGTGCTCGGCAATGACAGCGACACGGACGGGGACGCGCTCTCGGCCTCGCTCGTCACGGATGTCACGAACGGCAGTCTCACGCTCGATGCCAACGGTGCCGTCGAGTACACGCCGAACTCAGGATTCATCGGCACCGATCAGTTCACCTACCGGGCGGTCGACGACAGCAGCGCCGCAGACACGACTACGGCCACCATCGAGGTCTTTCCGGGGGGAGAATGCCCCCTTGCCTGGTCGCTCGGCGTGAGCGGCACCGACGCGGCGGGCGACTCCCTCTCGGTCACCCTCGGGCAGAGCGCTGCCGCCACCGCGGGCATCGACGCCGCCTGCGGGGAGGAGGAACAGCCGCCGAAGCCCCCGTCGGACGTGTTCGACCTCCGCTTTACCGGCACCGACCTGCCGGGCATCGATCTCGGCGAAGGGCTCGCGAGAGACATCCGACCGACGGACACGCCAACGCCTGCGCCGGAAGCGGAAAGCGCCCCGGCGATCTGGCGGCTGGAAGTGCAGTCGAGCAGCTATCCGGTGACATTCGAATGGGACAACGCGGCCCTCGCCGACAGCCTGCCAAATGTGCCGGTCCGCCTGGTCGACGCGGCCACCGGCGGGGATCTGGTGGACGTCGACATGAAATCGACCGGCAGCTACACGCTCGAAAATTCCAGCGTGACCGCCCTGGAGATCCGCCTCGACCGGGCGCTCACGCGAGAGGTGCCGATTGCGAGTGGATGGAACCTGCTCTCGGTGCCGCTGGAGGCGCCGGCCCCGACCTTCGGGGCAACATTTCCCATGTGCCAGAGCGGCTTCTTCTTCGAGCCGGGCTCGGGATACAGTGAGATCGGGGAGGGGGA
>JBDGQN010000072.1:0-5006 GCA_042219055.1 Salinibacter sp.
TCATCCTGAGCTTGACTCAGGATCTTTTAGAAGATTGGCACTGCCCCTATCGAACAGATCCCGCATCGGGGTGCGGGATGACTGCCTAGGTTTTTCGGATGCGTGGCTAATGTTTTTCCTTTGACCTACTTAATCGGCATTTTTTGCCTACTCGCTCGTTACTCACGGGACGAGGCTGGATCTCCCAACGGACGGCTCAGCTCCTCTGCGAGGAACCGGTCGCCAACGAGATCAACGGACGTACTGAGGTCTTGGACCCTCACCCGAAAGGTTCCGGGCTCCACCACCGGCTCCCCGTCGCGCCCAATGAAGCTAAAGTCGTCGGTCCGAAGAGAGAAGGAGAGCCGCGTGCGCTCGCCGGGTGCAAGGTCCACCTTCGCAAAGCGCGTCAGTTCCTTCACGGGCGGCGTCACGCTGGCCACAAGGTCGCTGAGGTAGAGTTGCACCACGTCTTTGCCCCGCCGGTCGCCGGTGTTGGTGACGGTAACCTCGACCTCGACCTGCCCGCCGTTCTGGAGCGTGCTCGTCGTCACGGAGTCCCGACCCACCGTGAGATTGCTGTACGTAAATTGCGTGTACGAGAGCCCGTGCCCGAATTCGAAGAGCGGATTGAAGCCATTCATGCCGCCCTGCCGGTCCTGATTGACGCTGTACTTGTGATCGTACGACGCCATCCCCACCGACGTCCGTGGATAGGTGTACGGCAAATGCCCGCTGGGATTGACGGCGCCGTACAGCACCTCCATGAGCGCTTGACCGCCCTCCGGCCCCGGGTTGTAGGCCGTAAGCACGGCGTCCGGCATGTCCGCCGTCTCTTTGAGCAGGCGCGGCCGCCCCTGAATAAGCACCAGGACTACGGGCGTGCCCGTCTCGGCAATCCGGCGCAGGAGCGTGCGCTGGGCGTCGGGGAGGGCCATGTCGTCGAGGTTGCCGGGGGTCTCCGCGTAGGCCCCCTCGCCGAGGGCCACCACGGCCACGTCGGCCTGCCGGGCGGCGGCCACGGCCTCGTCCATTCCTTCCGGGGCCGTGAGGGTGGCCCCGAGCACGTAGGTCATTCTGTTCTCGCCCACCCGCTCACGCACCGCCTCCATGAGCGTGGGGCGCCCGTCCGGAAACATCGTCTGCGCCGCCCCACCGCCCTGCCACGTGTACGACCAGCCGTTGTGCATCGACTGCATCGAGTGGGCCGTGGGGCCGGTCACGAGCACGTCCTGGCTGTCGGCCAGGGGCAGCAGCGGGTCGCCGCCCTCGGTCTCGCGATTCCGCAGCAACGTCACCGACTCGCGGGCCGCCTGGAGCGACACGCGCCGGTCGCGTGTGCGCCCCACCTGTTCGGCCTGCTCCAGCCCGCGCAGCGGATCCTCGAAGAGGCCGACCTCAAACTTGAGGCGCAGGATGCGCCGAACGGCCTCGTTGATGCGCGACTCGGGCACCTCGCCGTCCCGCACCAGCGAGAGCAGGTGATCGTAAAACGAGAGGTCGGTGGGCACCATGCTCATGTCCACGCCCGCCATCACGGCCATCTTGGTTGCCTGCCGCTCGTTCTTGGCAACGTGGTGCACGGTTACGAGCTTCTTGATGTCGAGCCAGTCGCTCACCGCCACGCCCTCGAAGCCGAGTTCGTCCCGCAGCACGTCCTGCAGCAGGTACGAGCTGGCGTGGACCGGCACGCCGTTCACCTCGCCGGAGTTGATCATGATGGACTCGGCCCCGGCCTCGATGGCGGCCTGGAACGGCTTCAGGTGCTGCTCCCGTAGTTCCGTTTCGGGAATGCGGGCGGGGGTGCGGTCTCGTCCAGTTTCAGGGGCGGAGTAGCCCACGTAATGCTTGAGGGTGGCCGCCACGCGGGAGGAGTTGCTTACGTCGGTCCCCTGGTAGCCCCGCAGCAGGCCCAGGCCCATGACGGTGGCCAGGTGCACGTCCTCACCGAGCGTCTCGTAGAGGCGGGGCCAGCGCGGCTCACGCCCCAGATCGAGCACAGGGGCGAAGTTCCACGGGATCCCGGAGGCCCGCACGTCACGCGCGGTGATCGCCGCCGCTTCCCGGGCGAGCGCCGGGTTCCAGGTGGCCGCCAGGCCCTGATTCTGCGGGAAGAGGACGGCTTCCCGCGTGTAGTTGGCGCCGTGCACCGCGTCGATGCCGTAGAGCACCGGGATGCCCAGGCGCGTCTCCTCCGTGGCGACCCGCTGGATTTGGCGGATGACCTCGGCCCAGTGCTCGACGGAAAACGCCTGTCCCGTCACGTTCAGGATGGATCCCACATGGTGCTTCACAATCACGTTGCGCAGCTTCTCCGGGCTCAGCTCGTGGTCCTGGATCGCCGAAGGATTGTCCTGATGGGCCTCCTTCGAGACCATGCTAAGGGTCAGCTGGGTCATCTGTCCCACCTTCTCCGCCAGCGTCATCTCGGTCAGCAACGAGTCGACCTTCTGCTCCACGTTCGGGACACTAGTGGTCGTCGAGTCGCGGAGAATTCGCCGGGCGAAGGCTTCGCTGCTGCGCGCGGAGACGTCAACCGGAGGCGTTGGGCTTTTCAGCAGGGACACGTCGCGGTCGAGCGGCATGCGACGGCCCTCGGGATCGGCCTGGCGGCCCGTCTGGCCCACGGTTTGCAGGGTCGAGTCGGGAGGACTGCCGTCGGCCATCGAGCTGCTGGTGCTCGTGGTGGAACGGGTATCGGCACACCCTGCCAGCAGCAACGCCCCAGCAAGCAGGAGATGCGTCCGTTCAGTAGGAGAAAAGTTCATCCGGTTGGACATTCGGGGGATTAGCGGGGGGAATAATTAGCCTACTCGGGCTTGTAGACGCGGACGTAATCGATCACCATCCGCTCGGGAAAGGCAGAGTCGTCGATGCCCTCGGCCCCGCCCCAGGTCCCCCCGACGGCGATGTTCATGAGGAGGTGGAATTTCTGGTCGAAGGGCCACTCCTGCCAGTCGTACTGCTCCCGGTTTTGGAACGTGAAGTACTGCTCCCCATCGACGAACACGCGAATGTCGTTCGGCGTCCACTCCATCGCGTAGTCGTGGAAGGCGGACGTGGCGGTGGGCACAGTGATTGTGCCGCCTTTTTCCGTCCCGTCGATGTGGTTGAAGGCCTCGGTGTGGATGGTGCCGTGGATCACGCCCTCGTCGTACCCTACATGCTCCATGATGTCCATCTCGCCGTTGTCGGGCCAGTACTGGTCGCCGTACGTTTGCTCGTCGGGCAGCATCCAGAGGGCCGGCCACGTGCCGCGGCCCGCCGGCAGCTTGGCCCGGATCTCGAAGCGACCGTATTTCCACGACGCCTCGCTGTTGAGTCGCGCGGAGGTGTAGTCGTTGCCGCGGTACGACTCCTTCCGGGCCTCGATGATAAGGTGGCCGTCTTCCACCCGGGCGTTGGCCGTGTCCTCGCGGGTGTAGTACTGCTTCTCCTGATTGCCCCAGCCGTCGCCGCCGGTCTCGTAGTACCACTTGTCTCCGTTTGGGAGACCCTGTCCCTCAAACTCGTCGCCCCACACCTTCTTCCAGGTGACGGTGGAATTAACGGGGGAGACGCGCACGCCCTTTGAGGTCGAGTCGGTGGCACCGTCCGCGTCCGTCACCGTCAGGGTGACCTCGTATCGGGCATCGCCCCCGTACTTGTTCACTACGGTCTCCGGAAAGGTGTGGCGCACTTCCGCGCCCGTCTTCGTCGTCTTCCCGATGGTCCACTCGTAGGACGCGATGGCGCCCTCTTCATCGCTGGAAGCCGAGGCGTCGAACTGCACCTCGGCCCCAGCGGTGGGCGTGCTGGGTGAGACGGTGAACGTGGCG
Source organism: Salinibacter sp. (assembly GCA_042219055.1). Lineage (GTDB taxonomy): Bacteria > Bacteroidota > Rhodothermia > Rhodothermales > Salinibacteraceae > Salinibacter. The sequence continues at coordinate 3,798 of JBDGQN010000072.1, forward strand.
GTCGGGGCTGTATTTGGCTCCGTTTCTCCCCCCCCGCCCGAATCGCACCCGACGGTGGCGAAGAGCAATGGCACGGCAACGACGAGCGGCCTCAGATACAGGATTACAGTGCACATGGTGTGTGCGCAAACGGCGAAAAGAATATGACGCGACGCATACGGGTTACTCAGCGGCCTCCGGAATGCCGGGGCGGCGCCGGATCTCGTCCACGTAAATCGTGCCCGTAAAGGTGTTCGGGTTGTTGTCGTTGATCAGGAGCACAATCTCTCCTATCTGTGTCGGGTCCACCGGCACCCCGTCGAACTGCTGGAAATTGCCTCGGAAGTCGAAGTAGTATGTGTTGTATCCCTGATTGCCGGGCACCTCCGCGACAAGCTCCGGCACCGTCACGTTGGCGTTGGCGTTGTCGCCCGCCCCGTTGAGTGCCGTACGGACGACAGCGGTATCGCTCGCGGCAACCCGCATGCGAATCTCCACGACGGGCGTTTCCTCGAAGTTCGTCGGCGCACTGAACGGCTTCGCGATACCCGGGAAGACGCCCACGCCGCCAATGCCGGAGCCATCGATCCGCAGTTGGCCCTCCTCCTGACTGATGCCCGGTCCGTTGAAGGCAAAGAAGCCCTCCACTCCATTCTCAAAGTCGGCAATGGTCTGCGGCCCAATCACCGTACCGGCAAACCGCACGGTGGCGGTCACGCCTCCGGCCCGGAAGCGAATGGGGGACGCGTAGCTGCCCGATTGTCGCGGCCCCGTGAAGGTCACCAGAAACGTGCTGGTGCCGTTGTCCGGAGTGCCCGTTTCCTCGCCCACCTCTACGGTGTACACGTCGGGCACGCTGGCGGTGTCCGGGCGGGGACGCTCGCTGAGGCCTCGATATTCGAGGGTGAGCGTGTCGGTCCCCGAAGAGTCGGGCTGGACGAGAAAGCTCACCTGAGGGTTCACGGGGGCGATCACGCCGTCCGCCGTGTCCGTGGCGGGGCCCGAGTCGCACCCCGCCAGCACGAGGCCGGCAGCGACGACGGTCAGCAGGACGCGGAGCACCCGATGGGAGCGTGAAAAAACGTAGGTCATGGCAGGCAACGGGCCCTGTGGATCCGGGCCTTTGATGGTCAAGAATGCGCGCGAAGTGTGGGGGCGGGGCCGAGGGTCCTCCAAGAGGGCGCCTAATACCCGGGATTCTGATCGAGTTCCGTGCCCTGGTCGAGCTGC
>JBDGQN010000073.1:0-2108 GCA_042219055.1 Salinibacter sp.
GTCGTTTGTGGACCCGATGAACACGGGCGGGCTCATGCTCAAGCCGAAGCTGAAGCAGGGGTTTCGATTTCACGTCATGGACGTGGAGCCCCACGCCGACGGGCGCGTCATCCGCCTCGACACGCCCGAGGACATCTACAACGTGGCGGCGCTGTTGCGCGACGATCATCGATTCGTCGTCGAGCGGATCGTCTCCCGGTACGACGGGTCCCAGGTTGTCGCCGCCAGCACGAGCCGGCTCCACAACATCGCCGGCAAGTACGTCGGCAAGGACGATCCGATCATGACCGTGCGCGTGCAGCAGAATTTCCCCGCACCCGAGGAAGTGACGCAGGCGTTCACGCGGGCGCATTATGTGGGCGGCAACACGCGCGGCTCGCACAACATGCCGCTGATGCCCGTGGCGGCGAACACCTCCGCGGCGACCAACTTCTGCATCCCCATGGTCTCCTGTCTGGCGTTTTCGGTCACCGAAGCGGGCCAGTTGAGTGAACCCGTGGACTACTTCGCCCACGCCTGCTTCGACCACGTCCGGGAGAAGGCCTATCGCAAAGCGGAAGACATCCGGATGCAGGGGTTTGCCGGGCCGGCGATGCTGCCGATGGGGGAGCTGGAGTACGGCGGCATCACCGAGACGCTCGACGAGCTCGAGCCGCGGTTCGGGGCGCCGGCCGAGGACTGACCGCCGCGTGACGCGCAGGCGACGATAGCGCACCCCGCTACAATCGCCCACGTGACGACGCCCATTGAGGGGAGCTGCATTGAGCGGACGATCAACGTGCTTCGCCGCTGTCGTGGCTCTAGCCATCCTCGAGCGGGTGCCGGTCGTCGTCGGCGGTGTGGAGCTGTCCGTCTATCGGCTGGCGACGCTTCCCCTGCTGCTGGCGATCGTTGCAGGGTTTCTCCGTGACCGCCGGTTCCCGTGGGTCGCCGACCGCGGCATCTATCTGTTGCTCCTCGGCCTGTTGGTGACGATGGGGCTGTCGGCCCTCGGCGCCGAGGCCCCGAGCCGCGGGCTGGTGCACCTGCTGCGCTACGTCGAGTATGCGGCCATCGCCTATCTGCTGGCCGCGGCTTGGATGGGGAACCGCTCGCCCGTCCAAGCTCGCGCGCTCAGCATGGCGCTGGCCCTCTCGGCGTTTGTCGCGGCGCTGAGCGTGTTGAGCGACTTCGTCGGCTGGACGGCCTTCTACCAACTGTTTGAAGCCGATCAGCCATACGTGCGACACGTCGGGATCCTGGGCGAGGCGAACTACGCCGGGGCGAAGTTGGCCGTATTGATGCCGTTCGTCCTCCACGAGATCGCTCGTGCGGCCCGCTTACGATATTGGCCGACCTTCACGATGTGGGCGGCGGGCGGAATCGCCGTCGTCGTCGCACTGTTCGTAACGGGATCGCGGATGGGCGGGGCGCTTGCCATCGTTCCCGTGGGCGCGTTCCTGATTCGGGAGCTACCGTGGCTCTGGCGTCCCCAGGTGTGGGTGATTGCCGGAGCAATCGCCGGGTTGCTCGTCGGGGGGATATGGCTCGTGGATGAGCGCGGACTTGAACGGGCCGTCGACTACGTCGGGACGCGCTACGCGCTGTTGGTCGAGTTCCTGACCACGGGCGAGGAGGAACTGGGGCCGGTCCGTGAGACGTCGCTGCACGAACGCTTCGAGGTGTTTCAGGCTGGCCTATCCATGATGGGCGAGCGTCCCCTGCTCGGCGTCGGCGTCGGGCAGTTCCCGCACGCGATTGGACGCTACAGTCGGGCGTACGACGACGTCTACTCGCACAATACCTACCTGAGCGCGTTCGCAGAAACGGGACTCGTCGGCGGGCTCATCTTTCTGTTGCTGTGTGCCCGGGTGCTAGCGCTACTGGTGCGCGGCGCACTCCGCGGAGGGCCTTTCGCGTTCTATCTGCTGGCAGCCTACGTCGTGTTGCTGCTCGGGTTCGGCTTCCTCCACGCCTTGGAGGACAAGTACTTTTGGACGGTCTTCGTTCCGTTGGCCCTTGCGGGATGGGACGGGCGTCAGAGGTAGCCCAGGTTGCGCAGGTGCTCCTCGACCTCCTGGGCTTCCTCGTCCGTCAGCCCTCGTCCCGCCGAACGGTTGTCCCGATCA
>JBDGQN010000073.1:2118-11876 GCA_042219055.1 Salinibacter sp.
AGCGGCGTCATCGGTGTATCGGACGGAACCGCGTTGCGGCGCGTCCGAACGGTAGAATTCGGTCAGCACTCGCCCATCCATCGAGGTCGGGACGGGCAGGCCCAAGTGGTGCAGCACGGTCGGCGCGATGTCGACGAGATGAGCGTGTAGGTCGTCCTGGGGTGCGACCTCCGGGCCGTGGGCGACGATGATCCCGTCGGGGTGGTGAATGCCAATCTGATGGTCCTCTCCGGGCTCGTAACTGGCAAATAAAGGGCCTGAACGGTCCGTCTCAGGCAGCGCGCTGTAGCCTTCCCGGAGTTCGATGAGAAGATCAGGTGCCCCGTTCACTGGCTTGTTCCCGTAAAGCTCCTCGCTGGAATGGATCGCTTGAACGATTGGCACGTCGTGTTCGGGATCGAGGGTCCCTCGAAGGTCGTCAAGCAGGCGATTGACGTCGGCCCCGGGCAGCAGGTGAAGACCGAAGCAGCCCGAGTGGTCGGCAGCGGCGTAGGCGGACGAGCGAGCCCAGTCGAACTTCATGCGGACCCAGCCGCCTTTGAGTTCCTCTTGGAGGTCTCGCGAGAGCCATCGGCGACGGAGGTCAAACACGTCCAGGTGCTTGAGCGTCTCCAGGGCGCGGTAGCCGAGCGCGTGTTGCTGACGGTTGAGTTGCAACCAGCCGCGTTCGATCAGCCAGCGGTTCACGTAAAACGTCCGCTCAGCGCGTTGGAAACCGTGATCGGAGAGCAGAATTAGGTGGTCGTCTGAGCCGAGATCGTCGACCAGTTCGCCGACGAGCGCATCGAGGGTTTCGTAGAAGCGCAGCAACGTCTCATGGTGCCTTTGTTGGAAATGAGTGTGGGTGGGATCGAGGTGATGCCAGAGCGGATGCTGGATGAAGTCGGTCGCTTGGAACTGGAGGACAAACACGCCCCAGTCGCGGGTGTGCATCAGATAGCGAGCTGCACGTTGCCGGGCGGTGGCCATCCGCGTCATCGAATCCGTGAAGGCGTCCACGTCGCGATCCGTCACCGGTCCATCGTGTTCCCACGTCGGCACGCGGTAGTCGGGCACGGCGTTGAGCAGCTCATCCTTCAGCCCCTGAGGATAGGTGTAAGCAGTGCCCTGGGAGGGCGTTGGGAACCCTGTCACGAGCAGGCCGTCGAGCGGACGCGGCGGATAGGTCATGGGCAGGTTGACGATGACGGTCTGTCGCTCGTCCTGCCCCAATCGTTCCCAGAAGGGCCGCGCTTGGATCGCGAAGGCATCGGTCAGCTCAAACGTCAGCCCCGCTTCCGTCGGCATGACGCGTTGGAAGCCATAGATCCCGTGTTTGCCGGGGCTCATGCCGGTCTGGAAGGAAGTCCAGGCCGTGGGGGTCACGGGCGGTTGGGTCGAGCGCAATACGCCGCGGGCGCCGCGATCACACAGGGCTTTCAGGCGTGGCATGGCTCCTTTGGCCATGAACGGATCCAGCAGGTCCCACGTCGCCCCGTCCAGACCGAGCAGGAAGACACGCATACGGTCAGTCTAGCATACGGGAACGGACGAAGGCGATCGGTCAGGGTCCTCACTTGGGTGAACGGAAGGCCCATGACGGCCGAAGGGCCTGTAAACCCTCGTAGTCCTCGGCCTCAGCGCCTAGGGCAACCAAGATGGCCCCATAGCTGAGGATAAGCGTCAGCGCAGCCGCAGCGAGGCGCAGGAGAAAGTGGGCCTCGGGGACGAGCGCCAGCAGGCCCCAGGTGACTGCCGCCGAGCCTGCGCCCGCCATGAGAACCTTGAGATGGGGCCTCCCAAAGGGGCTCAGATCGAGGAGTCGCCGGGTTTGAACAAGCCGGACGAGGTTGACCCCGATCAGACTGATGGCGGTCGCCGTCGCGGCTCCTTGGAGGCCCCATTGGGGAATGAAGGCCAAGTTCAGGCCAACGTTGAGGACGGTGAGCGCGAGGTCGCCTGCTAAATGATGATAGGTTCGGCCGGTCATGATCAGCGCAAAGCCGACGCTGCCGGTGGCGGCGTTGACAAGCTGAGCTGCCGCCAACGTCATTAGGGGGACAACGCCCGACACGTAGGCCGACCCAAACAGCCGCAACACGTCCTCACCCGCCAACGCCACGAGGAGAAATCCGGGCAGGGTCAAGGTGAGGCTCCAACGCGCCGTCGTGCGGAACAAGCGCTGCAATTGCTCCAAGTCTCCCCGTTGGTAGAGCGCGGCGATCGTCGGGCCCACGATCGTGTTGAACGCGTGAAGGATCATCATCAGCAACAGTGCGGTTTGCGCGGCGGCGCGGTAGATCCCGACGTCGGCGGCGGACCGAAAATAGCCGAGGATAAAGGTGTCCGTCCACAGCAGCGCGAAACTGGCCAACGCTGCGGGCCATAGGGGAAGTGAGAACCGAACGAGCGCGCTGCTCTGTCGAATGGAATCAATGGATCGATCGCGCAGGGCGGGAGCCAGCTTGATGAGAAAGGCGACGCTTGCCAGCAACGTCGCCGCCGCGGCGGCCGCCCAGGCCCCGGCTGCCCTCGACGCGGTCAAGCCGATCAGAGCAAAGATGCCCACGCCCAGCACAAACACGGCCGGATGGAGCAGTTCGCGGCCGTAGACGAGATAGCGCGTGGTTTGGAAGCCGGTCGTTGCCCGCGCGGCGACCAGTCCGGCAGCACCGAACGGAAGGCCAACGGCGAAAGCACGTAAGACTGGAGTCAAAGCCGGATCGAAAAACAGGGTGTTCGCGATCCGGGGTGCTGCGACAAGCAGCCCAAGCCCTAAAGCCAAGCCACCCCCGAACGCCACCCCGACAGCACTGAGCAAGGCTCCTTTCAATCGGCGTTGATCCTGACGCGTCCGATACAGGGAGACGCGCTGAACGATGCCCTGCGGCAGCCCAAGGGCGGCGGTCAACTCCAGCAGCTGAAAGGCGGCCAAGCCGAGCATGTAGCGGCCGAACGCGTCGGCGCCCAAGACCCTCGCCAACAGGAGGATGGCTCCATAGCGCAAGGCCGACCCGGTCACGCGCCCGGCGAGCGACATCCCCGCCCCTTGGGCGACGGAGCCGAACTCGGATCGCCCCTCGGAGGTTACGGCGACGCGTCCTTGAGATCGGCGAGTTTCGTGCGAATCGCCTCGATCTGGCGTTCGAGCCTCCGGATCTCTCGGGTGATCTGGTGCCATTCGGCCTCCGTAACCCCCTCGCCGGTCAGTCGATCTTGGATGCTCTGCTGTCGCCGCGCAAGCGATCGCTCGGCCACCTCAAGAGATCGCTCGTAGCGGTCGATGGCCCGACCGCGCTCGCCCTGCTCCAGGCGGAGGCGGGCCATAAGCCGATGGGCGTCGACCAAGTCCGGTTGCAGTCGGATGACGTGTTCCAGCTGTGCCAGCGCCGTCTCGACCTCGCCTCGGTCGCGATAGAGCTGGGCGCGCAAGTAGTAAGCGGGAACCTTCTGGGCGGGATGCGGATCGGTCTCCAAGAGTCGCTCGACGTAGCGCCAGGCTTGCTCCGTGTTGCCGATAGCGTAATGGGATTGGGCGAGCAACAGATACGTCCCCTCGGCCACGCGCCCCCGCAGGGAACGCTGGAGGGCCTCGATGGCGCGGCGATGGTCCCCGCCCTGGGCGTAAGCGCGGCCCAGGTGGAAGTGCGCGGACGAGGGCTCGAACGCGAGGTCCGCGCTGCGTGTGAGCTGGGCCCGAGCGACCTCCAAACGACCCGCGGCCACGTGTCGCTGGCCCGTCTCCAACAGCAAATCCCCCTGGAGGTCTCGATAAGCCAAACCGGCGACCGGTACTCCGATCAAGACGACTACCAGCAGGAAGACAATGCCCGGTAGGCGGCTTCGCTGCTCGTCATTCGAGCATCGATCACGCTGCGACATGCTCAAGCCCGGCGAGTGGAGGACGCCGGCTAGCACGACGAGCACAAGGGCCGATTCTGGCCGATGCGCCGGAAAATTGACCGCGGCGTCGATCGTCCAGGCCAGTATTCCCCCGTAGAGCCCGAGCCGGAGCAGAGCGAGACGACGGTCTCGCAGCGTCAGCGTGTCAGCCAGACCGCGGAAGAGCGCCCCGACCAGCCACGCCAACGCGGCCAGGCCGATCAGCCCCGCCTCGGCCGCGACCTGGACGTAGTCGTTGTGGGCCTGCACCGAGCGCGAGACCGTGAAGTCGAACCGCTGCCCCCAATCGGTCTTGACGAGCTCGGCTTTCGTGTCGAGAAAATGCAGTCGGTAGTGGCTCCATCCTTGGCCAGTGAACGGATCATCAAAAAACATCTCGACCCCGGCCCGCCAATTGAAGATGCGGGTAAGCAAGCTCCGTTCCGCTTCGGTGCCCAGCCACGACGGCATAGCGAACGGGACCCAGGCGGTTGCCAAGCTGACGCCGACGACGACGACAATGGCCAAGGCAGGAAGGCATCCCGCCAACCGGAGGCGCTGAATGTGCCGGCCAACCATCCAAGCGAGGCTGACAACGACGAGAGCTGACAGTACCGCCAGGAGCGCAAACTCCGTGCGGGTTAACACGAGCGTTGAAGCCATGAGAATCGAACCGCCCCCTAAGAGAAGTCGGGCGATTGTCCGCTGTTTCAAACCGGCCAGTAGGCCGAGGGCTGGGGGAATCAGGAACGCGGCCAGCTCCGCGACAAAGTTCTTGTTGCCGAGCGTCGCGATCATCGCCTTTGGGCCTTGAGTGGCAGGTGGCGCGGGCAGAAGGCCCACGTATTGAAGCATGGCGTAAAGGCTCACTAAGGAGCCGGCGGCAATCAGACATCCCACGAGCGCCATTGCAGCACGGTCAGATCGGACCGAGTTGGCGATCAGCAGATAGAGCCCGGCGAAGTACGCCACTAGCGCCAAGGATTCGAGCCCTAGTCGGGGATTCGACGCGTCCGCCAGCGACAGAGCGGCAGCGACGGCGAGCGCGGTCAGCGGCCAGATTAAGGGAGCAGCCTTGATGCGTTGGTGCTCCAGGATGAGTTCTAATCCCCAGAGGAGGAACAGGGCGGTCAGGATCCCGATGGCAAAGACGGATTTCGTGTAGGCGTAGCTCGTGTTGGCCGGCCAGGCGATCAGAGGGAGGCCGACGGCGGTGACGCCGAGCAATGCCATGCGGGCTATTCCGAGCGCGGAACTCAAGTCCCAACGGTCGTCCTGGATCATGCGGTTATCTCCTTCGACATCTCCCCGAAATGACGTAGACGGTGTCCCGCTCTTGACCGTCTTAGAAACCACGAAGGCCGTATGACAACCCAAGCTTAGTCTGCGTCACGTCGGCTGCCAAGCGTCACTTGATAGGTACCAGGACCTTCGGTTACAAGTGCTACCCCATGATCGATGTTTTGCGCCGGTGGTGGCCGGTCGGCGTTGTGGCGTTCGTTGGCTTGATCCTTGGATTATCCGTGTTGGCCGCGTTTCGACAAGGGGGCTCGGCGACCTCGGCCTCCGCTGGTGATGGGGGACCGATCGCGCAGTGGGACTTTGCGTCACGGATCGGCAACCGTGTGCTCGACTCCGCCGGTGGGCACGACGGAACCGTCCATCACGCCAGTTGGACGACGAGCAGCAAGTACTTCAGTTTCAGCGTACTCCTGCAACTGGACGGTGAGCGGACGTACATGGAGATTCCTGCATCTCAGGCCCCAACCCTTGATGGCGCGTTTACGGTGGCGGCGTGGATCCGCTCAGCGTCTCACAGTCAACGTCAGATCTTGCTCTTCAAAGCAGATCCCACTGGCAGTTTTCGATCGGCACCCGTGAAGGTCTATGTGCCTTGGGGGCAGGGCCGTATCGGCATCGTCTTCAGCGACGGGAAGAAGCGGGTCGGGTTCCTCTCCGATGAGTCCATCCGGTCGAAGCAGTGGTACCACGTCGCCGTCACGTACGATGACAGCCATGGCCGCATTCGCTACTACATTGACGGCCAGCTCGCCGGTGAAGACACGACGAGCTGGCGACCTCGGGGAGAGCTGAGTCCCTTCTACATCGGCATGGGACGGACCGACGAGGACGTGTTTTTCCCATTCGAGGGCAAGCTTGAGTCCATAATGTTGTTTAAGCGCACGCTCTCCACAGATGAGGTGGCACGTCTCTATCGCCGAGAGAACGTAAAATAGGGGAAAGTCTGGCGGCAACTTCAGGCGCTCATTCGCTTGGCTCTGCTAGTATTGTGTCTGTGACCCAAACGACAAATGCGAAAACGACCAATGTGTTGCACCTCGTCAACGGCGAGCACCGATCAGGCGCCGAACGGATCCAGGAATCCTTGCTTCAAGGGCTTGACCGGCGTCGGTTCACACCGTATGGACTGGCCCTTATGGAAGGCGAGTTCGTCCGGCGGGCCCGGGAAGTCCAGCTCCCGATGGACGTTCTGCCGATGCGTCATCGTCTAGATGCAAGCATCGTTCCAAAACTCGTCCGTCGGATGCGAGAACTGGAGATCGATCTGGTGCACACGCACACCGTCCGCACGAACCTCGTGGGGCGACTCGCCGCACGGTGGGATGGGCGGCCGGTCATCACGCACGTACATAGCCCGACCTGGTGTGAAACAGGGAATTCCATCAAGGACAACGTCAACCATATGCTTGACCGAGCGACGCGCCAATGGAGCTCATGCCACCTCTGCGTGAGCGAGAGCCTACGAGATCGCTTGATTGCCGATCGCGTGGCGCCTGAACGGCTCATTGTCGTACACAACGGCATTGAGATCGACCTCACGCAACCGGATCCGCAAGCGAAGGCCCGAGCCCGTGAGTGCCTTTGCCGGCAGCTGGGCGTGGACTCATCCAAGCAATTGATCACGACGACGGCGCTCTTTCGATCGCGCAAGGGGACCGATCGCTTCGTTGAGATGATTGACCTATTGGTCCAACGAGGATTCGACGTCTGCGGCGTTTTGATCGGCCCCTTTGAAAGCGAAACGTATCGGCGACGGATCGTCGAGTTGGCCCGAGAGCATGGCTTATGGGATTCCGGACGGCTGGTCCACCTGGGCTTTCGCGAGGATGTCTTGGCCCTAATCGCGGCAGCCGACGCGTTTGTGTTACCGTCGCTCTACGGCGAAGGGCTTCCACTAGTGATATTGGAGGCCATGGCGGTGGAGGTTCCCATTGTCTCGACCCGAGTAGAGGGCGTTCCGGAAGCCATTGAGCACGAATGGTCGGGGCTGTTGGTACCGCCGGACGACCCATCGGCACTGGCCGAAGCCGTTGCGCGCCTCTTGGCAGACCCGGCTTGGGCACGGGCACTCGGCGAGCGCGCTCGCGAACGCGTGGCGGCGTCGTTCACGGCGGAGGCGATGGTCCGGCGCGTCGAGCGAGTTTACGACTCGGTGTTGGAGTCACGATGACGGACGGAGTGAGGATCAGGCCGGTCTCCGTGGACTTGAGCCAGCGGCGGATCTCCCTCTTCAATCTGCCAATCCACGACGTATCGAGCGACGAGGCCGTCGGTGTCATCCTCCAGTTTCTTGACGAAGGGTCGATCGGACGGTTCGTCGTCACAACCAACGCCCACCATGTGGTCGTTCTCCGTCGGGACCCAGACTTGCGACGCGTCTACCAGCGTGCCGATCTCGGGTTGGCCGACGGGATGTCGGTCGTTTGGGCATCCTGTCTGCTCCGGCGACCACTGCGAGCTCGTGTTGCCGGTTCGGATCTCTTTCCCCGGCTCTGTGCGGCCGCAGCCGAGCGAGGGGATCGGGTGTTTCTCTTGGGGGCAGCTCCTGGCGTGGCTGACCGTGCTGCCGCGCGCCTCCGGCGCCGCCATCCGGGTCTCCACGTCGTCGGCACTTATGCCCCGCCATCAGGTTTCGAGCGCCATCCAAGCGAGAACGAGGCGATCGTCCGGATGATTCAAGAGCAGACGCCGGACCTGCTGTTTGTCGCGCTTGGCTTTCCCAAACAGGAGCGCTGGATCGCCCAACACGCCGAGGCCTGTGGGGTATCGGTTGCGATGGGCGTCGGTGCGGCGTTCGACTTCGTGGCCGGCGTGCGCCGACGAGCCCCCAACTGGATGCAACGGGCCGGCCTTGAGTGGCTTTATCGGCTTATGCAGGAACCGGGAAGGCTCGCCTATCGCTATGGGGTGCTGGGCCTTCAATTCATTGCGCTGACGGCCGTTGAGTGGTGGAGAACGCGACGGGCACCAACCGATCCTCAAGACGACCCTCAAGGGAGATCATGATCTTCATGCGATCCCGTTGGAGGCTCGAAAGGGCGCTGATCGCACTCGAGTATGCCTTTCTGACGTTTCTTGTGGTTCGCAGCGTCTCCGAGGCCTGGTCGGATGTGGCGATATTCCTTGGGCCGTTCCGGATCAACCCGTCGGTCACGATCGTCGCACTGATGGACGTGTTGGCCGTCGTCTATTTGGCCGTCCGTTGGCTCCGCCGCGACCCCCTCATCGATCGCTTCGGGACGCTTTTCTTACTATGGGTGTTAAGCTTGGGGCCTTGGGTCGTCGTCGCGGCCGTGGAGTGGGGAATTCCGGGACTGAGCGGGGCAAGGGAGTGGTTCCGCCTTCTCTCGCTGGTGCTGATCTATCTGACCGTCTGGTCGATCGCGCGCCATCGCGGGCCGACACGCGTGATCAACGCCTGCCTGCTGGCGCTGCCGGTCCCATTGGTGATCACCTACTACCAGATTCTGACGTTTGCGACCGGCGAGCGGGCGTTTGGCCCGATGGTCCATCCGAACAACCTGGCCGCGTTCCTGGTCATCATGATCGTCCTGACCGCCTGGAAACTGGTCCAAGCGGGCCCGAATTGGACCGTTCGTGGGCTTTGGACGGGGCTCTTGGGGATCGAGCTCATCGCACTGATCGCCCCGGTCAGCTCCAACGGCTGGCTGATGCTTGCGGCCTTCCTGGTCGCCGTTTTCGTCTTCGCGCAAGGTCGCGCGTTCAAGCGGGCCGGAGTGGCCACGATGGTTGCATTCGGGCTCATCCTGCTTGCCGTCTTCACCCAGAATCCCCGGATTCAGAGTGAGATATGGGGCAACCTGGTCTCGGTCGGCATCGAGGCGCCGGCGGGGGAGACCACCTCGAGCAACCTTGAAGGGCGACTGACCATGTGGCGCGGCCTGTTTGCAGACTGGACGCGCCAGCCGATCCTCGGCTATGGCCTCAACTCAGCGTTTTCGCTTAATCCCATTACGGGCAAGGCCGCCCACAGCGACTATATCCGCTATCTCGTGGAGGCGGGCGCATTCGGGCTGTTGTTCTTCGTGGTGTTCCAAGTCCTCGGCGCGCTTGAGCTGTGTCGATGGCGGCGGTGGCTGGCAGATCGGCGAGCCCATCTGATGATGACGTTCGCCTTCGGGGCGTTCCTCGCCTGGATCGTCGGCAGCTTAGCAGACAATTTGATTTCCTACACGGTGTTTCACGTCTATTTCTGGTCGTTCCTCGCCTGCGCGACGGCGGTGGCCACGACGACAGCTGAGCCGAAGGTCGACACATCGAACCTTCCTCGAGAAGCCCCTGACTCCGATCCGCCCCTGCGCCCCTCGAAGATCCAGCGGCCACGTTCCCTTCGCGGCTGGCTAGCGCCAGCTGCTTCGATCCCTGCGCCCAACGACGCGCTTGATGGTCGGCCCTGTGTTGGCTGCGGATCGAGACCCCGTTCACGCGACAATATCCTTTGTCCGCGGTGTCTCCGTCCGCTGTTGAGCTGGCCGAAGCGGCTCGGGCTGTTTGTCGTCGTGCAGGCCTTGGTCGGGCTGATGGGGGTCTATCTGTGGAGCCAAGGGGCCGGGATCGAAACGTTCGTTCTCGGG
>JBDGQN010000073.1:11886-16135 GCA_042219055.1 Salinibacter sp.
GGTGGTTGCTCTGGTACGTCGTCTTGGCGCTGGCGCTTCGCGCGGCCCGTGCGCGTTACCTATGGGCGTTGACGGCCGCGTTGTTGATCGGACTGGTGGCCGTGCCCTTCATTCAGTCCGTGCTTACCGTCAACGTCCGCGCGGCGGCGCTCCTGGCGCTGGGCGCGCTGGCAGCCTTGGCGTTGTCCGGGACCGTTCGGGTCGCCCTCACGGTTCGACGGCATTGGCGGGTTCCCCTTGGGCATCTGCTGCCGGGGATCCTGTTGATGCTGGGCAGCCTGGCTTGGCTCGCGCGGTTCGCCCTGGGGCGGATGGACTCGCTATGGCTGCGCGGCGCCGGGCCGTGGTCCGCCGTCTTTGGGAGTGTCCAGGGGGGCGTCTTGCAGGGCGGTGCGTTTCCATGGCCCCTGCCGGAGGCTTTGTTCGTCATCGGGCTGCTGACACTGGCTCTAACCACGGCAGGCGTGGCTCTGGCCGCCTTTGGCCGTTCCAGCGATGACGTAACCAGGAGGAGCGACGCATTCCCACCAAGGACAGGGCTTATTGATGCGCTGCGAGACGCGTTCGGCCCGCTTGCGGCCCAGGTGGCCAGTTATTTCCGTAAATATCTGCTGCCGATGGGGCTGATCGTTGCGTCGGCCCCGACCGTCAACTACGTGATCAACGGCATTGCCGACTTTCTCGACGGGCGAGCAACAGGCCTGGGTGAAATGGCCGTCGGTCTGCTTGCGTTGGCGATCCTGTTGGGCGGGCTCCGCTGGGCCCTGACCCAACGCCGTTTGCAGGACGTACTCGGGCAAACCGGGAGTACGGTTCTTTTCGTAAGCGTTCTGCTGCACCTGAGCGTTTGGATCGCAACGGCTGCGCTTTGGGGCGTGAGCCGACTTCTGCCCATGTATGCCGTTACTGAGCGTTTCGCGCCGTTGCTCCATCCGCGTCCAATCGGCCTCTACACCTGGATCTCGTTGGCGGTGGCGATCATCGTGGGGATCGCCGTGTGGGCTTATCGCAAACGGTTGGATTGACCTCAAGCGCGCTTTCCGCACAGAGCCCGTACCACAAAGTCTGTTGGTTGCCAAGCTGAAGCGAGAGGCGCTCACCATCGAGGACCGTTCCGTCGAGTTCCTCGTTGAGACGCCCCTGCTCATCGAGGGCGAAGGCTTTCAGGACCTCCGACGAGCGGCGGTCGAGCACCAGACGAGCTTGCACGTCCTGAACCATGACGGGCGAGTCGCCCCAGTCGGTGAGCAAGTAAAAGCCGGCCACGTCCCGTTGGGTCTCCATCTCGGCGTTCTTGACGCGCGACGTTGCCGTGATCATCAGCTTATCGGACGCGGGTATTGGCTGCCCATCGAGCGAGACGACGGCGATGGCGGCAAAGTCGGTCTGGGCCTCAATGGTGAGGTGCTCGAGTTGAACGACACGGTCCCCGACAAATCCGATCGCGGCCTGCACGGTGTCGGTGTCGATTCGGACGAGGCCGTCTTCAACGTTCCAGCTTAGCTGGCCCGTGTCGCTGTCGTAAGGCGACGACCCAGCTCGGGCATCGGGGGCTGCTGAGACGGAATCAGTCTGTGTTGCCGGAAATTGGTTGGAGATTCCGTGACGTAGGAGAGTCTCAGGGGGGATGTCCCGGCGTTCCAGCACGCAGTAGATGTCCAGCCCGCACTCCAGGAAGTGCTTGTAGGCTTGTTCCTTCGTGTAGTTGATCGGCACGCGCTTGTCGGCAGGGCGGACGTCGCCTCGGCGCATTAGCAGGGAGGCGATCGGCATCTGTGACATCAGGACCGGGTTATTGTGAACGTTGAAGACATCACGGATCCGCGAGCGTTCCAGCTCTTCGGGACGAATGGCATATTGGTGTGTGATGGCCCCGTCCCAGGCTTGGAAGCTCGAATACGCACTCAAGAGCAAGGGAAACTCGGCTTGGTACTCGTTGGGGAAGGCATGATTGTATTCCGAGACCACGAAGGGCTTGCCACCGATCGCCATCCCATAACCAAGTCGATAAAGGGTGTTGCGCGTCTCGATCCAGTCGGCTTTGTACGGGATGTTGGCGGCTCGGCCTTTGACCATCGGGGTGTTGATCAGGCGAATGGGGGGCTCGTTCCACGCCTGGCCCTCGCGGAAAATCGGATGCTGCCACTGGGCATGACCACCGGCAAAGTCCATGTGAGCCTGCGCCAACTGATTGGCCATGCCATGAAACTGATGTGTGCCCGAGACAGGCATGCGCACGCCAAGTTCTTGCTTGAGGTGGTTATAGAAGCCTGTGAAGTAGTCGTGTTCAAGTTTAGAGTAGAAGCGGAGCAAGTCCATGGCTCGGGCTCGAGAATACTTGTCACGATTCGAGTACAGGATTCGCTGGACGGTCCCCTCACTCGGATTCTCGTCTTGCAGCAATCCCTGACGAGTTGATGTCCGAGGCAGCCAAGCCTCTCTTAGCGCGGCTCGATCCTCATAGCGATCGGTCAACCACATGTTCCATTGGGCATCCAGAAGATCATCATAGTAAGAGGTTATGTGGGGAGAGGCTGGCGAATCAGTGTTGAGGTAATCGCGAATCCAATCGTAAGTGAGTGAAGTCTCGTTGATAATCTCGATCATAGCGACAGCGGGCTCCTCGGCGTAGCGGTTTCCCGTATAGGGATTGCGATGACCGAGAAGCTGGCGTGCATACTCCTTCTGAAGCATGAAGAGGTAGGGATCCACGAACGCCATCGACTGTAGGAGCCGTTGACCCTCGTAGTTCTGTGTGTATTGCTTGGCGTCCCAGTCGATGACGCCGTCATCACGTCGGAACTCACGGCTAAATGTAAGAACGAGGTCGAGATAGATGCCGTGATCTTTCAGCTCCTTGACGAAGTAGTCAAAGCGTGCTAGGCGAGCTTCGCTCAGGTGGCGGGTGTCGTCGGCACTCGGCTCGAAGAGCATGCGATCCAGGCCCCAAATGCGCACGAGGTTGATCCCCTGACGTGCCAACTGCGCGGCTACCGTTTGCGCGGTCTCTTCGTCAGGGATGCCAAACCACGGGCCGAGCGCCATGCCCCAGAATCGAACCGGTCGACCGTCTTGGAACTGGAAGTTCCCGTCGCTGCCGACTCCCACGAAGCCGTGTTTGCCGGCCGGGGCGTCGAGCCAGGGTTGAACAAATGCCGTCTCTTCCGAGGACCAATCGATGGAGAACGGGAACCAGTCCTCGGTGGCTGTGGAGCTCCAATTCGAGGAGAAGAGCAGAAGACCCGACACGACGAGCCATCCAATACCGAGGAGGATGGCTCCAGTAAGCTGGAATCGAGACATGGCAGGGATTAGTATGACCGATCCATGGGCGACCATGCAAGCTTGGCAGACACCGCCACGACAGCTTACGATGTCGATCTGCCAAACGATCAAGGAGTGCATCGATGCCTTCCCAGAAAAATGAAGATCACGAACTGCGAGACTACCTCTTCGGCCTCTGGGCAGAGAAGTGGCTCATCCTGGCCGTCTTCGTGGGGACGGTGGCCGTTGTGGCCGCGGTGACGCTGCTGCTCCTGCCGGATCGCTACGAGTCCAAGGCCTCCCTATTGATCATGCCCCCGGTGGCCAACCAACTCGGGGCGGATCAACGGCTCGAGGTCGATGGCTCGGGCACCCTCCGCCTGCGCGAGGAAGGCCAACTCGCAACCTTGCTGAACCCACGGGCCTACGAACGATTGGCGCAAGCCGATGATCTGATTCAAACAATCATCCAAGACTTGGAGCTCCGGCAGTCGCCCAACAATGAGTCGCCTGAGCTCATGGGCGTCAACGCGCTGAAGCGTCGAGTTGAAGTCGACGCATTCCCTGGGGGGCAGGCCAAGTCCGGCGACCCCCGCTCGGTCTGGTTGACCATTCGGGTCAGAGGTCAGGATCCCGCTCAGGTGCGTTCTATCGTTGATGCGTGGGCCCAACGAGTCATCGATCGGCATCGCGAGATCGCCGACGCGGCGGCTCAGCGGGCTCACGACCTCATCAAGCGGCGCTTGGCGGATGTGAAGGAAACGCTAAAGACGAAGCGACGCAATAAGAATGACTATCTGCAAGATCATTCGCGTTCACTCCTTAAGGCCGAACTCGATGGCCTCCTCAACGTCTATCGCTCGCGCTGGGAACGATCGAGGTCGACGGACAGCGATCGACAGACAAACACCGGACAGGACGAGGTTCAAACGGCAAGTCAAATGCGATCCTTACGCCAGGCCATTCGGAAGCGGGACGCGGAGCT
>JBDGQN010000073.1:16145-20663 GCA_042219055.1 Salinibacter sp.
GTCCTCGCGGAGAAAGAGGCGGAGGTCGCCGAACTCGAAGCGGAGCTGGCGGACGTCCGAGCGACCGTGGCCCAACTGGATCGGGACATCGAGGCCGCTCGGCAAGCGTATCGGACGTTAACCAAGCGCCTGCAGCAGGTAAAGCTCGCCCAGGCGGATCGCACGCCGTCGATCGAGATGGTCGAACGGCCCATCGAGCCGGACGCGCCGACGAGCTCCCGCGCCACGATCTATCTGATCATCGCTGCCGTTCTGGGCTTGCTCCTGGGGCTCTTCGTCGCGTCGTTCAAGCGCTACGTCCTCCATCCGGCCACGGCAGAACCGCGGACGGAGGCGGACCAATCGGCAACAACCGAGGGCGATTGACGATGCGCCGATGGGGGCTCTCCGCGATCGTGATCACTCGAGACCGGCGCGAGCGACTGAGCGAGACGTTGCGCCAGATGGCGCGTGATCGCGCGTTCCGTGAGCAGGTTGATGAGGTCGTCGTCGTCGACGACGCCTCGAGCGAGGACATGGGCGACGTCGTTGCATGCTGGTTGCCCGACGCTACCTTGATCCGCCTGTCGGTTCGCCACGGCATTGCGAAGGCGCGAAACGTGGGGGCCAACCACGCCTCGGGCGAGGTCTTGATGTTTCTCGACGACGATGGCGTCTTGGCCGACGCGCACCGCCTCCCCGATCTCGTCGCGACGCTCAAGGGCGACGAATCGCTGGGGGCAGTGGCGTTGACCGTCATCGACGGACACGATGACGAAGCTACAGACGAAGCCTTATCTTCATCGGTGACTCCAACGCCCGAGGCAAGGGATGCCCCCTCCACACAAGCTAGGGTGATCCCGTCATCGAGGTTCTTCGGCGGTGCCGTGCTCCTGAAGCGAGCGGCGTTCGAGGCCGTCGGGGGCTACTCGGAGGACTTGTTTTACAGCCACGAGGAGGATGACCTCAGCCTTCGGCTTTGGCGGGCCGGGTACGGCGTTGTGCACAGCCCCGACGTACGGTTTCTCCACGAGCGGACGGATCGGCCCGTGAGGCGCCTCCGGATGCGCAAGCTCGTCTATTACTATCGGAACCGCTTGATCGTCCACTGGCGCCATCTGCCTTGGCCGGATGTCCTTCGAGAAACGTTGGCCACGATCTCGGGCGGGCTCATCCGGACGATCCCCTCGGTCTACGCGCTGGGGTGTCTCGCGGGCTCGCTGGCCGGGCTCGCCCGAATCCCGGGCGTCATCCGGCGTGAACGCGTGCCGCTTTCCCCGAAGCAGTACCGAGCGTTTCGTCAATGGGACGAGGGGACTCGACTCCGCCCTCGCCTGAGATCGCTGATCCGGGACCTGCGCTCCGGGGCGCGGCTCGACTGGATTTAAGGCGCTTCTGGAGACATGAACGTCCTCTGGATCACGACGCTGTGGCCGGAACCCATCGACAGCGGTGGCAAGATCGTCACCGCCCAACTGGTACGCCATCTGGCCGCCCGCGGCCATCGGATCACGCTCTGCGCCCTGGACGGTCGGCCCTTGCCTGCCGCATCGTCCGAGCTCAGCGGCGTCATCCGGGCCGTCCGTGTCCCGCCGCCCCGCTCGGACCGTCCGTGGTTCGGAGTGGGGCAACCCTTCCTTTCGGCCGTCCCCCATACGGTCGCCAAGTATTGGAGCGAACCGACGTGGGAGGCGATCCGAAATCTCATGGCATCGGGTGCCTTCGACGTGATTCACCTGGATCATCTGCACACGGCCTCATATGGGCATCGGATTCGCGAAGCGTTCTCGCTTCCCATCGTGATGACGTCGCATAACGTCGAATCGGTGCTCTGGGAACGGCTAGCCGCGCGCCAACGCCATCCCGTGAAACGGGCCTATCTCCGTATGCAGCGACGGAAGCTGGCAGCGTACGAGGCTTCGGTCGTTGCGTCGGTCGACTGCGTGCATGCCCTCAGCGATGAGGACGCCCGTCGGCTCAGCGCAATGGCGCCGGAAGCGCGAACCCTGGCGCAGCCGCCCGGCGTGAACGCGGATTGGCTGGGCTCTCCGCGTTCTGCCCCGGAGCCCGGCTCCGTTGTCTTTGTCGGCTCCTTGGATTGGCCGCCGAACGCCGAGGGCATGGCGTGGTTTCGTCGACACGTTTGGCCCCGCGTCCAGGCCGCCATCCCGTCGGCGATGCTGACGCTCGTTGGGCCCGCATCCACCCGGCAACGCCGGCGATGGCCGGACCCGAGGGTGACGGTTACCGGCTGGGTTGAGGACGTGCGGCCGTTTGTGGATCGGGCTCAAGTCGTCATCGTGCCCCTTCATGCCGGTAGTGGTGTGCGGATCAAGCTGCTGGAGGCGCTGGCCCGCGGCAAGGCGGTCGTCGCCACGTCGGTCGGCGCCGAGGGGCTCGACGTGGAGGCGGGTCGCCACCTCCATATTGCGGACAGCCCAACCGACTTTGCGGATCGACTGACGCAGTTGCTCCGTGATCCCGAAGTCCGCCGCCAGCTGGGAGACGCCGGTCAGGACCGGATACGGGCCCGCTATCGTTGGCCAGCGGCGGCCGAACGGATCGACGCCGTCTATCGTAGGCTGACGACCGCCGAGCGATCCATTCACACTCGCGTTCGTCAAGAGGGGGCGTGAAGATGGCCCGCGTCCTTGTGTTGTCATTTCGGGCGCCATACCCGCTCACCGAGGGGTTCAAATTGCGGGCCTACCATCTGGCTCGGTTGCTGGCGCGTGACCACGAGGTCGACCTGTTGTGCCTCCATGACAGACCGCTTTCGACGGATGAGCATGCCCATTTGGCGTCACTCTTCCGCCGCGTGATAGTCGTTCCCCACCGGGGCTGGCGGGCCCGTCTGCAGGCGGCGCTGGCCCTGCCGAGTTCAAAGCCGCTGCAGCTCGGCTACTATCGCAGCCGGCGTCTCCGCCGCTGGATCACGGCTCACGGTCAGGAGTATGATCTCGTCTTCGGGTTCCACCTGCGCATGGCTCCCTATATGGCCGATCTTCCGGCGCTTAAGGCCCTCGATCTCATCGACGCGGCCTCCCTCTTCTACGAGGGGGCCCAGGCGTATGCGACGGGACTGTGGCGCCGGATCTATCAAAGCGAGCGCGCGCGGGTCCAGAGTTACGAGGCGGAGGTCCTGGGCTGGGTCGACAAGGCGTTCGTCGCCTCGCCCTACGACGCGGCCCATCTGCGATCGCGCGTCCGCCAGGCCGATCGACTCGTCGAGTTGCCGAACGGCGTGCGCGAGTCGCTGCTCGAGGCACCGCTCGCAGCCAGGACGACTGATCCGGCGCTGGCGTTTTTGGGCAAGATGGATTATGCGCCGAACGTGGACGCGGCCCGCCACTTTGCGAGCGAGATTTTTCCGAGGCTGCGCCGGAGCAATCCCGACCTGGGGTTGTGGATCATCGGGACTCAACCCCGGCCGGCTGTCCGAGCTCTTGCGGACATCCCCGGCGTGACGGTCACGGGTCACAGCGACGATCCGTTTGCGCTCGTCCAACGGGCGCGGCTGGTTGTGGCCCCTCTGCGCTACGGAGCGGGCATCCCGAACAAGGTCTTGGAGGCGATGGCCCTCGGCAAGGCCGTGGTGGCGAGCGAGGCGGGTGTTCGGGGCATTGAGGGCGAGGCGGGCCGGCACTACGAGATTCCCCCCAATGACGCGGCCTGGCCGGCCTCGATCGACGGGCTGCTGGCGGACCCCGAGCGACGACGGCGCCTGGGGGCCAACGCGCGGACCTTGGTGATGGATCGCTATCGGTGGGATCGGGTCGGGAATCGGTTGCGGTGCGAGCTGGCTCCACTCTTGTCGCCATGATGCGTCTGATGCCCCAAGCTGAGGGGGCCTGCAAGCTCTGCGGGGCCGGAGCGCTGCGTTCCGTCTACGCCCATCCGTCCGGCCAGCGCCTGCTGGCCTGTCGAGCGTGCGGCTTCCGTTTCCTCGCTGGATCGGGCGCAGCGGCCTGGGACTACTGGGCGACCGGCGGGTCAACGCGCAACGTCGACGTCTATGCCCATCCCGACGTCGTCGCCGCCGACCGGGCCCGACATGACCGCGACCTCGATCTCATCGAATGTCAGATGCCGACGGGAAAGCTACTCGATTACGGCTGCGGCACCGGCGCGTTCGTCGAGCGGGCCGAGGCACGGGGGTGGACGGCCGGCGGCGTTGACGTCTCAGCGTCAGCCGTGGCGCACGCCCGAGCGCAGGGCCGTCCCGTCTGGACGCTGGACGAATACCGTCGCCTGGACGATCCACGGGGCCAACCCCCCTACGACGTGATCACGCTGTGGGACGTCCTGGAGCATCTGGACGATCCGCACCCGGTCATGCGCTGGCTAGCGTCACAAATGCGCGAGGACGGGCTGCTTTTCCTTGAGACGCCGGCGTGGAACCATTGGGTGAAACGGCTCTCACTCGCGGTGACGCGCGCGAGTTGGGGGAAGCTGGACGTCGCGCGGTTCTTCGTCTATCCGGATCACCGGCTCTACTTTACGGAGCGAACGTTGCGTCGACTGATGGAAACTCACGGT
>JBDGQN010000073.1:20673-24765 GCA_042219055.1 Salinibacter sp.
GGCTTTCGCGCACGACGACCTCGGCGGCCAAGCTGGGCGCGAAGCTGCGCCATGTCCATCGTTCGCGACGCTGGCTTCCACTGCTGGGTCGAATCGTGCTGGCCTTCATCGGTGCTACGGGCGGGAACAAGATCCTGCTGGGCGCACAGAAGGCCGGATTAACTCGCGACGAATCGGCTTAGGGCTCGCAGTCCGGGGTCATGATGCGAACCGTGTTGAACTCGCCTTGGGCGAGCGGCTGGCCGAGCGTTCGCCCGAACAGGCCGATCTCGCCGCGGGGGTCGATGCTCAGATCGTTGCGATCAACTTCCGCGAGCGACCGGCCATTGGCGCGGAATTCGACGACGTTCTCCTGCGCGACGATCTGCAAGGTGTTGAGCGTGCCAGCGGGGGACAGCTTCCGTGACGCCGTCGTCACAGGCAGGTTCTCGATGGTGGAGCCGTCGAGGCGACCCAGCCGATAGGCGCCGTCGGCGAAGACCCCGAACGTGTTGGCGCTGCCGTCATCGCCCTGGCGGCCGAACATGAGCCCGACCTCAGCGGGGCGATTGGAGAGCACGCGAGAGCTGATCTCGAGACAGAAGTTGGCAGGCTCAGTGTCGCCGGGCACGACGCTCTGGCTGATGCCCTCGGGCCGGGTGACGAGCACGCGATAGGTGTCCTCGGAGAAGCTCCATTCGCCGTTCCCGTTGGGATCCGGCCCTTCTAGCCAGCCCTCGGCCGGGTTCTGGAAGTCTTCAAAAAACAGCGTCGCGCTCAACCCCATAAGGCCGATGGCGGCAACGACCGCAACGGCGATTGCGCCTCCCAGCAGATGCGTCCTCCATTTCGATGGCATGTCGGTGCCCCCTTTTAGTCGGGCGTCGTATGCCTGATCCTATCCGGATTGGACCGAACTCGTCAAGAGGGTTCGGCGCGTTGTCAATCCCCTTGCTCTGTCCCAGTGACGGCACAGCCCCGGTGAAGCCGACGACCGAGGCCGCCCCGCCGTTGGCTAACGCATCACGAGAATGCGGATGCGGCCTGTGCTCACATCCGTTAACGCCTCCAACGCCTTGCCGACGATGGCACCCTGACACGTCTCGGGCTCCGCGCAGCGCATGACATGGCCCGGCGTTGAGGCGCTCACCAGGAGATCACCCGGCTGGATGGGGCCGTTCTCGGTCGAGGCCTTGACCGGGACTTGGCCCATGAGGGCCATCTTCGGTTGTGTTCGGATCGGCGGGACGGCGAGGCTTGGGCCCCGATCGCTCAGCGTGAAGTTGACGCCGGCGCCCATGCTGACGCTGGGCGAGATCCAGTTCGGCAGTGTCAGGTGGAGGAGCGGCATATCCAACGATGGCCTGGACGCCTCAGCACCCAAGACGATCCCCGGATCTGAAGCGATCACGCCGGTGGCGCGCGTGCTTCGGGCATGCTGCGTTTTTCGGTAGTGGCCCGGTCGCTGCGGGTCGATGGCGACGACGTCGCCCGGCTCGACCGGCTCACTGGTTTCAATTCGCTCGGCCAGGTCGGCGCCATTAGAGTTGAGGCTGCCTTCGAGAAAGACGTTGCCCGTGGTGCGTTCGACGCGGAACACCGTCGTGTCTCCAGTCATTTCCACCATGTACCATGGCGTTTGATGATTACCGACATCAAAGGTGAACGAATCCCCCGACTGCGTAACGTTTGACAATGCGCTCTTCTTGTTCCCCTGTTCATCCAACGGATAAACATTCAAACTTTGATATTGTTGGGCTTGAGGAAGGGTTAATGTAATTTGCGCGTTTATAGATTGGAGTTTTACCGGTGAATCGCCCCAATCGGTGAGGGTTTGTCCACCGAGATCGTTGGGAGGAGCTGGCTCCATATTCGTGTTCTTGATGCGGCCGACAGTCGTTAGTAGAAGTGTCCGGGTTGACGAAAGTGGCTCCTTATCCAATGGCACGGCGCTGATCGCAGCAAAATCCGTTGAGGCGTTTATCTCTAACATTGAGAGGTTTGGATCAGTATTTGTACAACCATTTGGTCCGTCGGAATGACAACCGACGGCGGCGTTGATCCAGGGCGTGTCGATGGTCAACAGCCCCTTTGTGGTATTCCAACGGAGTTCGTTGGTGTCGCTTACGTAAGGTGAATTCACATCGCTGTCAGTGGGCCCCGAAGCCGAAGACGGCGACTCGGAAAACTGCATTTGTGTTTTGTGAATCAGGGACAATGCCGGATCGATTCGCTGGTCGACAGTGCCTTGAGGGCCTGGGTCTCCATCAAAGCCAGATTTTTCCCAGTAGCAGTAATATCCGACCTTGCAATCCCACCAGTCATTGATGGCACCCGGTTGGTCATTGTTGTCATTAAAGTTGCCGTCTTCCCAGAAGGGGATTGTGACCGTTTGATTCGCCTCGGAAACCCAACCGTTGCGGAAAACGCGGGCAGCGGCGGGTATTTGTGATAGCACTGCTGGGTTATCGCCGATCTCAAACCCGTTCTCGATTTTATTGGTGTTGGCATCGATAGCAGCTGATGAACTAATTGACGTTATGGTATCCGCGTAGGAGTGTAGCACGATGCCATCCCAACCCTGGAATCGGGCATAAGCGCTGATTAGGAGCGGGAATTCAGCCTGGAATTCATTCGGCAATGGATGGTTGTATTCGGAGATGATATAGGGCTTGCCTTTCACGGCAGAGGAGACCGTCAGACGCCAGATGGTGTTGCGGAGTTCAATCCAAGCTGGCCAAAAGCCGTTGCCTAAGCCATCTCCCCGTTTGTCTGATGGCACGGGTCCTTTCACCATGGGATAATTGATGTACTCAAATGGGGGATTCATGAAGCCGCCGGAGCTGCATTCAGTGGAGAACGTACAAGGATGGACCCATGGCGCGTGGTGTGCCATCGTACCGGTTTCAGCCTGTGTCATCTTGCTTGGAATTCCGTAGTAGTTTTCGATCGTGGTGATGGGAATCTCGAGGCCGAGATTGTTCTTAAGATGGCTTTCCATCTCCTTCACATACTCCTGTTCGACTTGGTAGTAGAACGTCGTTTCATCGATTACGCGATCCAGGCAAAAATGTTGAAACGCGAATGACCCATCATCATATCTGTGCTCGATGCGCTCTACGGTTCCATCGGCAGGGTTCTCGCTATCCCTTAGCCCAATCTTGTTAGAGCAACGCCATTCGTCTTCCAAATCATCTCGGCTATTAAATTTAGACTGAAGCCGATTGTTCCATTTAGTATCAAGAATCTCCGACTGATCTTGAGTGAGCTCTTGAGGGGCTGCAGTGTTGCAGCCTTGGTTAGGATCTAATTCACAACCAATGAAACTAAGGAACAAAGAAACCTCATTGTTGAACTTCACTGCAGCCAAGACGGGATCATTTTTAAGCTTGTTCAGACCACTCACATTAGGATCTTCCTCAAGCAGGGCACTAGCGAGGTCTTTCTGGCACTGGATCTTGCTGTCTACAAACATGCCACTCGGCTGCGATGTCACTAAGTTGCCACAATTGGGAAGCGTAAGGCTGACATAAATTCCATTTGATTTAAGTTCGCCTATAAAGTTAAAAAAACGGTCTCGCTTAGAAAGATTAAATTGAGGTGGGTTTTTACTCTCGAAGATGCTAGAAAACTTAGACAGCCTGACGAAGTTGAATCCAAGATTGGCAAGTCGACTTGCAACCTTCTCAGCTTTTGTAGGGCTTGGGAAAACTGCGCTTCGCTCAAACGCGGTTCCAAACAACTTGATTTCCGGGCCGGTTGAGCTGTCCAAATGCAAATCCCCATCGTCGCCAACGCGAATGGGTCGAGTGATTGTCTCATTCGAAGGACTGATCTGCGAGTTTATAGTCGTCCCGTCAGCGGCGATTTGGAAAGGATACCAGCTGGGGGTTGCGCCACGAAGGCCTTTGCTGGCTGCTAGAAGAAAAAGGAAGTTGAGAGCTAAACAAATACACAATATCCGCGACCTCGAGGACTTCACTTTATAGATATTCACAATATCGGCCCTCCTTGCAATAACTGCTTTTAGCCAGTGCTCACTACCCGTTGCCGGGTATTTAACCCCGTGTGCGAGTTTTGGATTTGGGATAGAGACATGGCTCTCGCTACCTT
>JBDGQN010000074.1:0-22135 GCA_042219055.1 Salinibacter sp.
ATACCTCGGTGGTGATCAGACCCTCAGCGGTCGTGAGGTAAGGCCCCGTTATGTTTCGTTTTTGCACCCTCTGCGGACGGAGGGCTTCGCGCCAACTGAGCCATACTGTCAGCAAGGGGCGGCCATTTCAATCCAAGACGGTAGCTCGCATTTGAGGCCCCCTATTGTAGTCGGTGGGCATATTTCCTAACATATGGCGAGCTCATAATATGGAGGAATCATAGAGCCGCCGTGCATTCGGCGACGCCCCTTTCTCTCCCTTTTCCGCCGGACCGCCCCGATCATGGACGAGCTAGAGGAGAACATGGGAGCAGGGTGGTCGAGGGGCCCCTCGCTCTTCGACCAACCCGAAGAAGCCACTGAACCGGAGAACGATGAATCCAAGGATGGGCGCTCATGGCCCCCTCAGGAGCGGTTTCCCCTCAATGTGGAGAAGCAGGGCCGCGCGGTCGAGGAGACGGTCGCAAGGAGCTTTGAGGCCTCCTCTGAGTTTCTCATTGTCACGGCCTACACGTCTTTAGAGCACCTCCTCACGTTTTTCAGCCAGCACCCGCCCGGGGAGCGAACGGTCGACATCGTGTTGGGCAACGAACCGAGCTTCAGTCCGCAAGGGCTTTACGAGGGGACCCGACCGGTAGCCGAGCAGACCCGCGACTACTGGCTGGAGCGTGGCGTCTCGGTCCTCACTGGCGGCGGGCCGCTTCGCCTGCTTCAGGCAATCGAGAAGGGGAAGGTTCGCTTCTTTGCCGCCGAAAACTTGCACGCCAAGGTCTACATCGGCGACGAGTCGGCCGTCCTCGGGTCCAGCAACTTTTCTCGGCAGGGGCTCCGCGAGCAGCGGGAGGCAAACGCCCGGTTCGGCGCTGGCTCCGACCGCTACGATGAGCTTTCTGAGATCGGCCAGCGCTGCCGGGAGGCCGCCGAGGAGTGTACCGGTCAGATGGCCAGATTAATCGAGGCCCTGCTCAAGCCCGTCCAGTGGCAGGAGGCCCTCGCCCGGGCGGCCGCCGAGGTGCTGGAAGGGGATTGGGTCGACCGCTACCCGGACGCCTTTCGCCTCCTTCAGGAAGAGAACCTCTGGCCCCACCAGGAGCAAGCGATCGCCCAGGGCCTCTGGATCTTGGACACGAGAGGGAGCGTCCTCGTGGCTGACGCGACCGGTTCGGGGAAAACCCGCATCGGCACGCACCTCCTCTACGGCCTCCTCAACCGGCTTTGGTCGCAAGGCCAGGTGCACCGCACCGACGCGACGGTCGTCTGCCCGCCGCAGGTAACCGGCGAGTGGGAGAAGGAGATCAAGAAGTCGGAGGCCCTGGAAGTGAACGCGATCTCCCATGGGATGCTCTCGCAGGGAACCAACGCCGAGGCCGAGCGGGAGGAGGTCCGAAAAAGCAACGTGCTCTTCCTCGACGAGGCCCACAACTACCTCTCTCGGACTTCGAAGCGAAGCAAGGCGATCACCTCCAGCGCAGCGGACTACTCTACCCTGCTTACAGCAACACCGATCAATCGAGGGAGCGGCGACCTGCTTCGCATGATTGAGCTTCTGGGCCTGGACAACCTCTCAGACCGGGAGTTTCGGGTCTACAAGGACCTGCGCACGAAGACTAGCCTCACCACCGACGACGAAAAGAAGCTCCGCCGGATCATCCGCCAGTGCACGATCCGGCGCACGAAGCAGGATCTAAACGAGGTCGTAAGCCGGCGCCCGGAGGGCTACACGGGCGAGGACGGCACCGTCCACCGCTTTCCCAAACACACCTGCCGGACCTACCGCACCGGCGAGACGGAGGAGGACCGGCGCCTTGCTGGCGAGATCAACGACCTTTCCGAAAAGCTACGAGGTCTCCTTTGGCTCCGGGAGCTTAAGGCGCCGCCGTGGGACCTGGGAGACAAGGAGCGGGAGGAAACGTTCGTCAAGGGGCGAGTCAAGGGTGCCGATGGGCTCTCGACGCACTTCATACAAAGTGCCCTCCAATCCTCGAAGGCCGCCCTCCTGAAGGTAGTCTACGGGACGGAGGCTGCCTCTCAAATGGTCGGGCTGGAAAGCAAGCTCAAAACGAAAAGTGGGAACTGCCTCTCAGGGGCCGCAGAGCTTCTTTCGGCCCCGCCAGCGGAGAACAGCAACCTAAAGAAAGCGTCGCTCCCGGACTGGCTGACCGCGGATCTGGAGGAGACAGTGGAGGCGGAGCAGGAGACGCTCCGTAAGATTGGCCAGCGAGCAAAAGTGCTCTCCGAGGCCCGGACGGCGGCGCGGGCCGAGAAGATTCGAGAGATTGCCGAGGAGGAGACGGTCCTCCTGGCCTTCGGGGCGAAGCCCCTTACGCTCCACGCCCTCCGGGACCACCTTCAAAACGACAGCCCTCAAAACGACAGTTCGCCGACCGGGGATGGGCTGGGCGCAGGCGAATTCAACCGCGAGGTTGTTGTGGCCGACGGGAGCCTCTCGGCCGGGAAGCGAAAAGCGGTGATGGAGAAGCTGGGGCTCGGGGGCGGCAGGCAGACGTCTATCGGGCCGGGCGGGGAGGGCCAAGAGGGCCTTGTGGCCCTCTGTAGCGACGCGATGAGCGAGGGCCTCAACCTCCAGCGGGCCTCCTCAGTGGTCCTTCTGGACACGCCCAGCGTCATCCGCATTGCCGAACAGCGGGTTGGGCGCATCGACCGGATGGACAGCCCCCACGACGAAATCGTCGTCTGGTGGCCAGAGGACAGCCCTCCGTTTCAGTCCACCCGGCGCAACCTCCTGATCGAGCGCTACACCGTAAACGAGCGGCTTTTGGGCAACAACATCGACCTGCCCGACTCGATTGTCGGGGAAGAGGAGCTTTTTTCCAAAGAGGAGCTCTTTTCTGAAGAGGATCTCTTTTCCGGCGAGGCCGGGCGCCGGGCCGGAGCCGAGGTCCTTATCGAAAAGTACCAGCAGCACCAGCACGAAGGCCCTGATCGCCGCCTCGACGATGCCTTTCGGCCGGTCCGAGAGCTGGTCGGGCTTTCCAGTCCCGGAAGAGCAGGAGCGCCGGCCGATCATCGATGAGGACACCTACGAGACGATTGCTAGTGCCGAGGCCACGGTCTGGAGCCGGATTACGGTCATGGAGTCTGAAGACCGGTGGGGATTTTTCTGTCTCCGGGGTCAGGATGGGCGGGCGCCCCGCTGGATCCTCCTCGAGGAGGGAGGCTCGAAAGAGGAGGCCCCCACTACCCAAAATGCAGGGGCCCAGCGCGGCATGGACTTCGACGAAGGCGGGTGGGCCGACCGCACGCGCCTCGGCCCCATCGCCCATCGTCTCCGGACGCTCATCCCGAAGGCCGAGCCCACGAGTCGGGCCGGGACTCCTGAGGCCTGGGAGACCGCCGAAGGCGACCTTGCCGAGATGCTGGAGGCCATCCGTCGAAACGAGCGGGACCTGCTTTCAAACAAGGCCCGGCACGCGCTCGGGCTCCTCCGCACGCTTGCCCAGGACTACAAGGCCAAGGCACCGGTCGGGTCGGAGCGGGCACAGGTCTGCCGGTTTCTGCGAAGCGCGGTCTCCCAGCAAGCAGGCTCTCAAGCGCAGGACCGGCCGGTCGACCTCCACGGGCTTGCCGAACGGTGGCTCGGCATCGTGCAGCCCCGGTACGTAGAATGGAAGCGCGCGAAGCCGGACAACCGCCCCGTTCGCATCAAAGACATGGAGGAGCACCTCATCGCCGAACCGATTGAGACCGAGACGCTCCGGCGCCTTGCGAAGCAGACCGAGCGGCAAGAGCCGGTCGGACGGCGGCTGGCTGCAGCAATCTTAGGGCTTCTGCTCTAAACCACGATCGCTCACTCTGCCGACGCAATATTGCTAGCATAGCCCACCTCAATACCTGACAATCTCGGGTTAGCGGAACCCGGGGGACAACTCCCTGAGGTACGCAGATCTATGAAGGGTAGCTCCGAAGGGGTATTGTTCGGAGGTCTTGCAGCTCGACAGAACAGAGGAAGCGTAGAAATTTTCGCCTCTCACGAATTATATTTCGGAAGGTCGAGGTAATCCGTATCTTAGTGCCCCTCTTGACGCGTTAAAGACAGTCTTTGTGGGTTGGCATACTACTGGCATCTCACAGTGAGCGCATACGAGATACCTCGGCGCTCATCCTTCAATATTCGTCCTTCCCGATGGATCTGACGCAAGAAATACAGCAGGCACGTAATCAGTCGCACGCGGAGCTAGTCGCAAAGAATATTCTCGACGGCATCGAGAATCTGGAGAACGCGAGTGGAGACCAGCCGGAGCGACGCTGGTTCTGGGAGCTGCTACAGAATGCAAAGGACGTTGCGAGACCGGGACCTGGCCTGCGGGTCCGTGTAACCCTGGATTCGTCTGAGGGAAATCCACGACTTACATTCAGCCATGATGGGAGACCATTTCGACCTAGGGATATTGCGTTTCTCGTAGAACAGAACTCAGCGAAGGATCGAGGAGGGGAGTCCGGTTCTTCCACGACCGGTCGGTTCGGTACGGGATTCCTGACCACGCATCTTCTTTCCAGAAAAGTTCAGGTAGAGGGAGTGGTTAAGAATGGACAGGTCCTGAAGCGATTCACACTTCCTCTTAACCGAGAAGGTGCTCGGAAGGAGCAGATTATTAGCGGTGTTGAGGCGTCGTTCAGTGAACTGAATCGTCTGGAGGACGAGCCCCCACTCGACGACTACGATCCCGATGCCTTCAGCACCTCTTTCACGTACCATCTGGACGAGAACGGGCTCAAGACTGCCAAGAAAGGGATCGAGGATGCCTTCCGGGACCTACCCATTACGTTGGCTCTAAATCCTGCTATCACTTCGGTTGAGTTCTCCCACGAGGGCGTAATGTATCGGACCGCTGGGCGAGAGTCGGTGGGCAATAACCTCGCAGTCTTCCACATAGAGCGGTGCGCCAAACAAGGCGATAGACCTCGTTCTGAACGGCTTTCATATCTCGTTGCGTCGGACGAGAGGATTTCAATTGCACTGCCCGTGGAAGCGTCAGACAACACTCTCGCACTCTCCGAGCTGCCGGATGAGACGCCACATCTGTTTCTGGACTTTCCTCTCATTGGCACGGAGTCCTTCCCAGTTCCTGTCGTCGTAAACAGCTCGCACTTTTATCCGCAGGAGGAGCGGAACGGCATTTGGCTGTCCGAGAAGGATACCGAAGCTGCATCCCAGAATCGGCAGCTCGTTGAGAAGGCTGTTGAGCTATACCGAGATTTACTTGAGTCTGCTGCTGAACAGGAATGGCAGAATCTCTACGTATTAGCCGGGATCGGACCCCCCGGCAATCACTCGTGGCTCAGCAAAAAATGGTTCATCAATAATGTCCGAGAACCGCTGCACGAAAAAGCTCTCGAAGCACCAATTGTGGAGACGGAGACTGGTGAACGGGTCTCTCTACGGACGAAGAGCGGTGACGAAAATGCGTACATCCCCAGTGCGGCCGACGAGGAGTTACGGGATCGGATTTGGGACTTTGCCCAGTCGTGGTTGGAAGGGAACCTGCCGAAGAAGTCCCATCTTGAGGAGTGGTCATCGCGAATGTGGGCAGACTGTCCCTCACTCAACCTCTGTCGACTCACGTATACCGTATCGAAGAAGGAGACCCTTGAGGGGGTAGCAGACTTCCTCGATACTGGGAGGGACGATGCCATCCAGTGGCTGGCCGACTACGTCGAATTTCTTCAGAGCACCAATAACGAGAAGTACCTGGATCCCTTCACGATTGGAAATGGCAGAAGTGCGGAAAAGAAGAAGTCCCCCATTCTACCGAACCAGAAGGGCAATCTATGTCTGAAGCAGGATCTCTTTCTTGATGACGACATCGACGACGAGTTAAAGAGTATCGCATCGGCACTGGGCATAGGAATACGCTCCGAACTCCTCCACCCGCACATTCCACTGGATCTACCTGAACACAAGGAGAGGACCTCAAAAGACGTAGCGTCCTCAATTCGAGACCAGATCGAGAATCAGGACCTATCGCAACGGGATGAGATGAAGGACGCCTCTGCCCGGCTCTTTTCCTGGATGTGTCGCAATGAGGAACAGGCAGAGCACCTATTCGGCGATCTGTACAGAAACCGGATTCGTCTCCGCTCGAACGAGGAGTTGGCAGAAGACCATCAGAAGGCACAAGAATACGAGCAGATTAGCGATATGCTGGAGCAGCACGGCTTGGATACGGACGATCTGCCGGACCTCCTCAAATCTCGGGGGATGAGTGAGAAGATCCTGACCGACATCCAAGAAGGGCAGGGGCAGCCAGACTTCGAAGAGATCTCTGATCAGATTAAAGGAGAGAATGTTGGAGGGCCGAGTGACTTTCAAGAACTCGTCGACGAACATCCAGGGCATTTTGAGCACATCCCACAGTCATCCCGGCAGGCATTCAAAAGGTGGCTCGAACTAATTACACAGAGAAAGGAGGACGTTCGCCGTTTCCTTACCGATCACCCTGCGTACGATTGCAGCAGTTGGCACGACGATCCTCGATTCCCTACTGTCGTGACTGGTGTTCGAAAACACATTCGCGACATCTACCTTGTCGTGCGGCCGTCCGACCAGGGAAAGATTGTGTTGTATCATGATCTCGAAATTGACGCCCTAGACATGCCAGATGCGGAGCTATGGATCAGTGACGGCGGAGATCGTCCCCAGCAGCTCACCATTGGCAAGCTGCTTCGGAGTATGGGTGTGACTGCAGGAACGGGAATCCGCCTGTAGTTGACCTATAGCTGGAGATCTACTATCTGAACACGCGAACTTTTGAATATGGCTCAACTTGAGGAGGTCAAATCTGGCGTGACCATTGAGGGCGTCGCCCCAGAACCGGTCACCGTCGTGGACGTGAATTGGCACGGGACGAATACCCTGGAGATGATCTACAAGGATGGGCAGGGACAGGTCGAAAATCAGTTGCTATTTCGGGGCGACGAGGATGATATAGAAATTGTTGAAGGTGGACAGCCCTGGTCCTTTAGCGCAGACGGAGAGCTGCTGCGTCTCGTGTCGGAGGCCCAGCGTATTCGATGGGCGCACCTCTTTGATCCGTACGTTGCCGTTAACACGTCACTCATTGAACCCCTGCCCCATCAGATTACCGCTGTCTATGGGGAGATGCTGCCACGCCAGCCGCTTCGCTTCCTACTGGCCGACGATCCAGGAGCGGGAAAGACAATCATGACTGGGCTCTACATCAAGGAGCTGATGATTCGGGGCGACCTGGAGCGCTGCCTTATTGTCGTTCCTGGCAAGCTCGTCGAGCAGTGGCAGGACGAACTCCACGAACGGTTCAATCTCGACTTCGACATTTTTACGCGGGACATGGCGGAGGCCACCCGAGGCAACCCATTTCATGAAAACAACAGACTCGTTGCCCGAATGGACCAATTGGCGCGTGGGGACGACTTGCGGGCGATGCTCGACGAGGCTGACTGGGATCTTGTGGTCGTCGACGAGGCTCACAAACTCTCAGCTACGTACTCTGGCAACGAGGTTGAATACACGAAGCGATACCGGCTTGGGGAACAGCTTTCGGGGCTCACACGGCACTTCTTGCTCTTAACGGCAACCCCGCACAACGGAAAAGAGCGTGAGTTTCAAGAGTTTATGAGCCTCCTCGATGCGGACCGCTTTGAGGGTACGTATCGCCCGGAGGTGCACTCGACGGACGTGTCGGATCTCATGCGTCGCATGGTCAAGGAGGATCTAACGCATTTCGATGGTACGCCCCTTTTTCCAGAACGACGCGCCTACACGGTTACTTACGAACTTTCGGACGATGAGGAGGCGCTTTACGAGGAGGTCACCAGTTACGTCCGTGAAGAGTTTAACCGCGCAGAGCAGTATCTCGAAGGCGGGCGCCGTGGATCGGTCGGGTTCGCGCTGACAATCCTGCAGCGCCGGTTGGCCTCGTCTCCAGAAGCGATCTACCAATCCTTACGCCGACGGCGCGAACGGCTTGAGAGCCGTATGCAGGAGGCGAGACGCGATCGCCAGACACTGCAACCGGATACACCCGACCTCGAAGTAGAGGAGATCGAGGATCTCGAAGATGCCCCAGCGGAGGAGCGGGAAAGCATTGAGGAAGAGTTGGTCGATGAAGCGACTGCGGCACGGACTATAGAAGAGCTGGAACTTGAAATACAGACGCTCACCCATCTGGAAGAACTCGCAGACCGCGTCCGGCGAAGTGGCGAGGATCGGAAGTGGCAGGAGCTTTCTCGACTCCTTCAGGATCACGAGCTAATGTTCGATCCTGATGGCAAACGTCGTAAGCTCGTCATCTTCACTGAGCACAAGGACACGCTCTTCTACCTGGCCGACCGCATTCGCACGCTCCTTGGCCGCTCGGAAGCTGTCGTGACGATTC
Organism: Salinibacter sp.; assembly: GCA_042219055.1. GTDB lineage: Bacteria > Bacteroidota > Rhodothermia > Rhodothermales > Salinibacteraceae > Salinibacter. The sequence goes on from JBDGQN010000074.1 coordinate 8,376, forward strand.
ACGGTGGGATGCGTCGACAGCGGCGACGAGAAGTCCAGGAGGCCTTCACCCACGACGATGAGGTGCGTATTCTCGTCGCCACAGACGCTGCTGCCGAGGGAATCAACCTCCAGCAGCAGTCTCACCTAATGATCAACTACGATTTGCCGTGGAACCCGAATCGGATTGAGCAGCGATTCGGTCGCATCCACCGCATTGGGCAAACCGAGGTGTGTCATCTATGGAATCTCGTTGCCGAGGAGACGCGGGAGGGGGACGTATATCAAACACTGCTGGATAAATTGGAACAGGCACGCGACACTTTGGGCGGTGCGGTATTCGACGTGCTCGGCAAGGCGATCCAGGGTGAGGAACTTCGTCAACTCATGATGGACGCGATCAGATATGGGGATCAGCCCGAGGTGCGTGATCGGCTCTCCAGGCAAGTTGAAGGTAAGCTGAACCGCGAACGGCTGGAGAAGCTTCTGGAAGATGAAGCATTGGCCCAGGACGTAATGGGGGCGGAGGAACTCCTCGACATTAAGGAAGACATGCAGCGAGCACAGACTCGCCGTCTACAGCCGCACTACATCGCGTCATTCTTCCGGGAAGCGTTCGAGCAATTGGGCGGCACGATGTACGAGCGCGAGAAAGGCCGGTATGAGATCACATATGTACCGGCGCGCATTCGCGACCGAGCGAGGGAGATCCGATCGGGGGGACACGTGCACCGTCGTTACTCCAGAATCTGCTTCGAAAAGGAGAAAATCCGAGTCGAGGACGGCCCCACCGCTGAGCTTGTTGCTCCAGGACATTCACTTCTCGACGCTGTGATCGACCTCATTCTGGAGAGACACCGATCCGTCCTCAATGAAGGAGCGTTGCTCGTCGACGAGTCGGATCCAAGCGAGGATCCCCGCGCCCTCGTCTATCTGGAGCACACGATCGAGGATGCTCGTGAGAGTGATGCGGACACGTCTGCAGTCGCTTCCCGCCGGTTTCAGTTCTCGGAGATTGCACTCGATAATTCTCCAGACGACCCAACGATTCGAGAAGCTGGGCCTGCTCCTTATCTGAACTATCGTAGCCCGACTGAGGAAGAGGAGGAGGTCCTGTCTGATCTCGTTGACGACTTCCAGAAAGGCCTCGACCTCGAAGACGAGGCGATCTCGTTCGCCGTACAGCACATCGTGCCAAATCACATGGACGAGGTGCGGGATGCCCGAGAGCCGAGGGTGCGCAAGATGATGGCCGCAGTGAAGGAGCGACTAACCAAAGAAATTCAGTACTGGGACCATCGGGCCGAAGAACTACGGGCTGAAGAGGAGGCGGGGAAAACGAATGCGGACCTGAATGCTCGCAAGGCTCGACAGCGAGCCGACGAGTTGGAGACTCGACTGGAGAAACGAATGGAGCAACTCGAAAAGAAACGTCAACTTTCGGCACGTCCTCCTTCCGTAATGGGGGGAGCACTAATCGTCCCTGAGGGTCTCCTGCAACGTTTGCGGGGGGAGCGGTCGACCAAACCGCCGACGTTTTCCCGTGAGACAGAGCGGGTTGAGCGCGTGGCCGTCAACGCTGTCATGACGGCTGAGCGTCAGCTTGGCCACGCTCCTCGCAGCGTGGAAGATCAGAATCTCGGCTATGATATCGAGTCCGAGTCTAAGGTCTCTGATCTTCGATTTATCGAAGTAAAGGGACGCATCGCTGGTGCAGAAACGGTGACCATTACCCGAAACGAGATTCTGACAGCCCTCAATCGTCCTGAGAACTGGACCCTTGCGCTCGTTGAGGTCCCCAATGAGGAAGACCTCCCTGAAGGAGACTCATTCGTCGTCAGCGAATCCGAGGTAGATTACGAGGTGCTTCCTTCGGTGCGTGTTCGCTACGTCCACGATCCCCCGTTTCGCGAGCCGAGTTTTGCCGAAACCAGCGTCAATTTCAAGTGGCAGGAATTGTGGGGGCTTGGCGACTCGGTGGAAGTGAATCTTCAATAGTCACGGTTATCGGCAAAATGACCTGTGCGAGGTGATCCAGTATGCCCCAGGATGCGGTTCAACGGGCCCTCAATGGCCAGGGCGAAACCAATACGACCGAATATAAGGAGACCTTCGATCCTGACGACACGGGGAGTTGGTGTGAGATCGTTAAGGAGATTGTCGCTATTGCCAACACCGGAGGGGGGATGATTCTCTTCGGAATAGACGACGATGGACAGCTTTCCAGCCAGGACACGTCCCCAGTGCTCAATGTGGATCCGGCTGAGATTGTCGATCAAATCAACAAGTACACTGGACGCCAGTTTTCAGGGATCCAGGTTGACACCGTTGAGGAAAAGGGGCAGTTGGTTGCAATCTGGAAGATTTCCGAGAGTCCGATCCCCCTTGTCTTTACGAAGACTGGCAATTACCACGAGAACGGGAAGCCCAAGAAGGCCTTCCGTCGAGGAGCGGTGTACTTTCGTCATGGAGCGAAGAGCGAACCTGCTACTCAGGACGATCTGCGCGACTGCATTGAACGAAATATTGACCGCCGTCGGGATGCTTGGCTCGAAAACATTCGCGAGGTTATGGAAGCCCCTGCAGGATCTCAGATTCAGGTTGTGCCTCCGAGTGGTTCCGGAGGTCATAGCGAAGGTGCTGTACGGCTCGTAGATGAATCGGGTAGCGCCACTCCCTCACGTCTCGTCGATCCTGACGAAACGCATCCCTATCGAATGACAGAGGTTGTTGATCGAGTCAACCAGCGGTTGGAGGGGGTAGAGATCAACCAATACGACCTCGTCTCCATGAACAAGGTTCACGAGATCAAAGAAAATGATGTCTTCTGTCACGATCCGAAATTCGGATCGACCCAGTACAGCAAAGCTCTCGTCGACTGGATCGTAGAACAGTACGAGGACGACAGCGACTTCTTCCAGAAGAACCGCGATGCCTATTACGAAATGCGCCACGGGTCTGACGATTGACCCCAGTATTTTCCTCAAACCTCGGTGGCTCTAACCGGTGCAAAATGGCCGGTCTGTCCGCCTCTCATCTCAATTTCCACACCACGCCGCACCTGTTGCATGTCCGACACGTCAACCAAGAAGCTGATTGAGGTCTCTCTGCCTCTGGACACCATCAACGATGCCTCCTCTTATGACAAGTTGCCTGGAATCGGCACTCATCCCAAGCGGATGCATCATTGGTGGGCACGGCTCCCTCTCCCTTGTGCCCGTGCCATTTTGTTCGCTTCGCTCGTAGACGATCCTGCCTACGATCCAGACTTCGCCGATGAACCGGAGGAAGCGCAGCAGGAAGAACGGGAGCGTCTTTTCGAGATCATCGAGGACCTGGTGCAGAAGAAGCCGTATCAGCGCCCGGACGATTTCGAGGATGCTCAGCGAGAGATCGAGCGGGCGTGTGATGGAGAGGTGCCGGAGCTAATCGATCCATTTGCGGGAGGAGGCTCAATTCCGCTGGAGGGGCAGAGATTGGGGCTGAAGTCGAAAGGTAGTGACATCAATCCGGTAGCCGTGCTCCTGAACCGGGCGCAGCTTGAGATTGCACCGCGGTTCAAGCACCAGTCCCCCGTTTGTCCGAATCACGAAAAACAAGTGGCGGAGAAGAAATGGAGGGGGACGAGAGGCCTCGCCGAGGACGTTAGGTACTACGGCCAGAAGATCCTGGAAGAGACGCGTGACCGAATCGGCCACCTTTTCCCGCAGGTAGACCTTCCGGAAGAACAAGGAGGAGGAAAGGCGGACGCCATCACGTGGTTCTGGGCCCGCACGGCACCGAGTCCGAACCCCGCCGTGGACGGGAAGCACGTGCCACTAATCCGGTCCTTCTCGCTGTCGACGAAAAAGAACAGAAAGGTTTGGGTCGAGCCAATCGTGGACCGCGAGAACCTCGAATATTCCTTCGAGGTCCGCAGAGGAGAGGAAAATAACGCCCCTCAAGGGACGTATCGCTCCAATACCGGGGGAAAGTGCATCTTCACGGGCGATCCCATGCCTCTGGACTATCTCAGAGAGCAAGGGCAGAAGGGGAATTTCGGGGTTCGGCTCATGGCCATTTCTGCGGATGGCCCCTCTCATCGGGTCTATGTTTCCCCAAACGAGAAGCACGTACAGGCCGCTGAACAGGCTTCTCCTTCATGGCGACCCGATTTTGAGATGCCATCCGATAATTCTCGATGGTTCTCACCACCAGGTTACGGAATGACGACCTACGGCGATCTGTTTACTCCCAGACAGCTCGTAGGATTAAATACTTTCTCAGATCTGATTCGTGACATTCGTACCACGGTCCACCAGGATGCCTTAGAATCTGGGCTGGCTGATGATGGCAAATCCTTTACTGATGGAGGCACTGGAGCAACCGCATATGCAGACTCCATTGCTACGCTTCTTTCCTTTGCCCTTGACCGGTTAGCTGACTACAACAGTTCACTCAGCACTTGGGTGCCGAGCGGAGAGCAGCAAAAGCACGTATTCACACGCCAGGCGATCCCGATGGTTTGGGACTTTGTGGAGGCGAATGTGTTGGGGGACCGTTCGATTGCCTGGACGAAAGCAGTCGACTACGTGGCGAATTCTATTGAATCTGTTGTTGTCGACAATGAGCCGGGAGGGATTGCTCGGCAGGAAGATGCCGCAACTTCGCTCGACGGAAAGGACGGGGTGCTTGTAAGCACCGACCCGCCCTATTACGATAACATCGGCTACGCGGATATCAGCGACTTTTTCTACGTGTGGCTCCGCCACACTCTACACGACATTCATCCTGACCTATTCCAAACGATTCTCATTCCGAAACGGGATGAGCTGGTTGCCTCGCCGTACAAATTTGATGGTAGCGAAGAGAAGGCGAAAGAGCACTTTGAGGAGGGCTTCCGGGAGGCCTTCTCTCAGTTGAAGGAGCGCATGGACCCGAGATTCCCATTGACGGTCTACTACGCCTTTCGGCAGTCGGACGAGGAGGTTGATCTTGGCGGTGAAGGAGGAGGAATCACCTTGACCACCGGTTGGGAAACGTTCCTGGAGGCCCTCGTCTCGAACGGCTTTCAGATCACAGCTACGTGGCCTGTTCGGGCATCTCAAAAGTGGCGCATGGGTGCGATGGGGACGAATTCCCTGGCCTCCTATATCGTACTCGCGTGTCGCGCTCGCCCGGAGGATGCGTCCCGCATCACCCGAGGAGAATTCCTCAAGGAGTTGAAGAATGAGCTTCCCGAGGCACTTCGTGAACTCCAGCAAGGACACATCGCTCCCGTCGACTTTGCTCAAGCCTGTATCGGACCGGGGATGGCCGTCTTTTCGCGGTACTCAGAGATCGTGGAAGCGGATGGGTCGTCCATGTCCGTCCGCAGTGCACTATCCCTGATTAATCAGGTTCTGGGTGAGTATCTGGCCGAGCAGGAGGCCGAGTACGACGCGGATACGCGCTGGGCTCTTGCCTGGTACGAGCAATTTGGATTCGAGCCTGGAGAATACGGCGAGGCCGAGACGCTCAGCAAAGCAAAGAACACGAGTGTCCGAGGGATGGAAGACGCTGGTTTCCTGGACGCCGGAGGAGGTACAGTTCGCCTTCTCACTCGGGATGAAATGGAAGACGATTGGCACCCCGCGGAAGACGATCGACTCACGGTCTGGGAGGCCACGCAGCATCTCATCCGTGCGTTGAATCAAGGCGGGGAGGAAGATGCTGCGCGACTGCTGGCAGCTTTGGAGAATGAGAGTTCCCCCACGGCCGAGGCGGCTCGTGATTTGGCTTATCGGCTGTACTCCCTCTGCGATCAGCAAGATCGTTCGGAAGAGGCCCTGGACTACAATAGTCTCATCGTCGCCTGGCCACAGATCGAGCAGCTTGCACAGGAAAAGGCGCAGGAAATGAGCACGCCGGAACAGGGAGAGATCTTTGACTAAGCCACACTTTTGATACCCAGTCGGGGGAATACGAGCCACTTCCTTTTCTAAAGCGACGAAGTTATGGCACTCACAAATCGCGAGCGTATCGACCGTGGTTTTAAGACGCTGGTGGAAGGACTCAAGCCCTTCTTCGAGCGTGAGATGCTTCGAGGCTTGGGAAAGGGATGGGAGGAGAAAGCCGCCGGCGAAATTCTAGACGAGTACCAGGATGAGCCCAATTGGAAAGATCCTCATCAACTGCTCCGGGCGATGTGGGCCTTCTGGAATCAGGTATTCCGACAGACTTTGGGGCATACTGAGCGGAGCCTCATCAGTGAACTCCGAGAGGTCCGGAACGACTGGGCTCATCACAACAAGCAGTTCGGTTCTGAGGATACGTACCGCGCCCTCGACAGCATGCACCGCTTGCTTGAAGCGGTCTCCGCTCCGGAGGAAGCGAAGACACTGGAGGAGTCGAAAAATGCTGTCATGCGCAAGCGCTTCGAGGAGCAGGGGCGTTACGAGCAACGCAAGGCCACAGAAGATATTGCGATTGCCAGCGAGCCGGAAAGTGGGCTTTCTTCGTGGCGTGACATCGTCGAACCTCATCCCGACGTTCGCACCGGGAACTATCCCCAAGCCGAGTTTGCAGCTGATCTGTGGGAGGTGTACAAGGGGTCTGGGAGCCTGGAGTATCGTGATCCCGTGGAGTTTTACCGCCGCACGTACGTGACGGAGGGGCTCGATCAGCTCCTCACTGACGCTCTCCGCCGCTTAACAGAGAACGGTGGAGATCCGATCATCGAACTGCAAACGACCTTTGGAGGAGGGAAGACGCACTCTCTTCTCGCTCTCTACCACTTATTCTCGGATGCCGACCCGACCCAACTGCCTAATATTGAGCAAACCCTTGACGAGGCGGGGCTCACTCCTCCAGAGGATGTTCATCGAGCAGTTCTGGTTGGAAATAAGATTTCGCCTGGTAAACCCCGCACAAAGCCCGACGGAACAGAAGTGCGGACCCTGTGGGGGGAGCTGGCCTGGCAGCTGGGTGAAAGTATCGAAGGAAAGGGCCGAGAAGCCTATGAGATGGTTGCGGCCGATGACGAGCGAGCGACCAATCCAGGTGATAGTCTCAATGCTTTATTCGAGCGATTTAATCCCTGTCTCATTCTCATTGACGAGTGGGTTGCCTACGCCCGTCAGCTGCATGATGACCCGACAATGCCGGGGGGAGATTTCGACACGCAATTTACGTTCGCGCAGACCCTCACAGAGGCAGTAAAAGCTACACCAGGGGCCCTGATGGTTGTCAGCGTCCCCTCCTCCGACATAGAAGTTGGCGGTGAACGGGGGAAGGAGGCGCTAACTCGGCTGAAGCATATCATAAAGCGAGCACAATCTCCCTGGCGACCAGCTACCGCTGAAGAAAGCTTTGAGATCGTGCGACGGCGGTTATTTCAGGAAATCCCTCCCGAACGTTTTCGAGAGCGTGACGCCGTCATCCGGTCCTTCTCTCAGATGTATCAGGAGAATCCGAGTGAATTCCCGTCTGACGTTCGGGAGAAGGAGTACGAGCGGCGGATGAAGGCAGCTTATCCGATCCATCCAGAGTTGTTTGATCGCCTCTATGACGACTGGTCGAGTTTAGAGCGCTTCCAGCGCACCAGAGGCGTACTTCGGCTCATGGCCAAAGTCATTCATCATCTCTGGGAGAATGACGACCAAAATCTTTTAATCATGCCGTCGACCGTTCCCCTATACTCGGGACCGGTGCAGACGGAGATCATGAACAACCTGACAGATAATTGGCGCCCTGTCATCGAAAAGGATATCGACGGAGCCAATTCCCTCCCTCAGCGCCTTGACCAGGAAAATCCAGCACTGAAACGCTATTCAGCGGCCCGACGTGTATCGAGAACCATCTTTCTCGGGTCGGCTCCAAAGGAGGGAACCGAAAAGCGTGGCATAAGCGATCGTCAGATTCGTTTGGGGTCCGTTCAGCCGGGCGAAACAGCAGCTACCTTTGGGGACGCCTTACGACGACTATCTGACAATGCCACTCACCTCTACGTCAATCAGAACCAGTATTGGTACAGTACACAACCTACTGTCACCCGTACGGCTAAGGACCGTGCTGCCCAAATTAAAGAGCAGCAGTCCCATCTGATACGGGAAGAGATCGTCAAGCGCCTTCGTCGAGAAGGAAATCGACAAGGTCCATTCAACGCTGTCCACGTAGCTCCCCAATCGTCGTCAGAGGTCGTCGATGAACCGTCAGCCCGACTGGTTATTTTCGGGCCCGATGATCCCCATATCAGTGGAACTACGGACAGCGCCGCAATCCAGTCCGCAAAGAACATTCTCCAAGACCGTGGTAATCAGCAGCGGACGTACAGGAATATGCTCGTCTTCCTGGCGCCGGACGCGGCCCGGCTTTCAGAGCTGGAAGACGCTGTCGCGTCTTATTTGGCGTGGTCATCGATCGTCGAAGAGAAGGACGAGCTGAACCTGGACACGCATTCTCGAAATCAGGCAGATACGAAGTGCAATAAGGCCTCTGACACGGTCGACAGTCGAATCCGCGAAACATATCGATGGGTTCTCTACCCGGTTCAGGAGGATCCGAAATCTAGTGAACTGGACTGGGAAGACAGTCGGCTTCGGAGCCATGACCCGCTTCCGAAGCGGGCGGCGAAGAAGCTTCAGAATGAAGAGGAGCTGCTGACGGTCTTCTCGGCCACTCGTCTGCGAATGGCGATAGATCGGCATGGTCTCTGGCGGGAGCAGAGTCATGTCCCAATTAGGCAACTCTGGGAAGATCTATCCCGCTATGTGTATCTCCCTCGATTGAAAGACGCGGAGTTGCTGCTTACAGCAATTCAGGAGGGAGTGAGTCAGACCACGTGGTCCGATAACTTTGCGTACGCAGAGGCGTGGGACGCCGACGCAGGTCGCTATCGTGCTCTACGGGCCGGAGAAGTTGTGAGTGTCCATATGGATGGGGAAAGTGTTCTCGTTAAGCCCGACGCCGCTCAGGAGCAGATAGAGGAAGAAGCCGATCAACGTGAGCAGACGACCGAAACGGATCAGGACGAGCAAGACGAACCGACTTCTACGCAGGACGGTGGCTCCGGAGACCAGGATGCAGCCGACTCATCAACAGATTCAGAGCCTTCACAGCCGAAACGTTTCTACGGTACGGTATCCCTTGATTCTACCCGGATGAGCCGTGATGCTGGCCAAATTGCACAGGAGATTGTTCAGCACCTTGTGAGTCGCCTGGATGCTGATGTCTCCATCACGCTTGAGATTCAGGCCGAGATTCCAGAGGGCGTACCGGAAGATATTGCTCGGGTCATCTCCGAAAACGCGCACACCTTGGACTTTGAGCAGTTCGAATTTGAAGACGAGTAGCGCCTAGTATACTGCGAACGAGTGAGAAATGACAGCCCAGTCAACTGACACCGATGGCGTTCTTCTCTCCTGGATTGCCCGCAACAACGATCCATACCGGGACGAGAAGAATACGAATCCAGGGCCGACCATCACCCTACTATTTGATTCAGCATCTCCGTACAAGGGCCTGATTGGAGATGCCGTCATCCTTCTTCATTCACGAGACAAGGAGATCGGCCACTCCCTACAAAGGGTCGTCTCCGATCATGACAGCGACATCGATGTCACTCTGAAATACTGGAATGGGGATGACCCAACGGATCACCGTCAACTCTTCGACTTCCTTAGAGGACGGATCCCCCAGATTCGGCGTCAGTTTTCAGGCCGCGAACTCGTCATTAATGTGAGTCCGGGCACACCGGCCATGCACACGGTCTGGATGCTCATGGCCGAGACCGGGTTTATCGACGAACCGTTTTCAGTGGTACAGACTGTACCTGAACCCCACCGCAATGGCGGTCCGGCCACAGTCTCGGCTGAGATCGGTATCGAGACCTTCTACAAGGCGTATCGGAGTTCCCAGCCCCAGGAGGTGGCCTCGGAGGAAGAGCGTGTTCTATGGGATCCTGCAAAGTTCAAATCCGATCAGCTAAAATCCGTCTTCGCTCAGGCGAAGCGATATGCATCCCTGAAGGTGCCGATTTTGATTCTCGGTGAACGGGGCACAGGAAAAACAACGCTGGCCAATTGGATTCGGAATACGAGTCCATACCGTGACGAAGAGCAGGATCAAGCGTGGCCGTCCGTTCCCTGCGGACAGTACGACGCTGAGACGATGCGATCGGAGCTTTTCGGCTATGTGAAAGGGGCCTTCACAGGGGCTGATAAGGACTCCGAAGGACTTCTTCACGCGGCCGACGGAGACACACTCTTTCTGGATGAAATCGGGGACATTTCCCCGAACCTTCAGCGCCTACTCATCCGGGCCCTGGAGGACAAAAAGTTTTATCGCGTGGGGGCGCAATCTCCAGAAGAAAGCGATTTCCGTCTCCTCACTGCGACCAATCGTCCTCTGGACGAGCTTAAGGATCAGCTCGACGCTGATTTCATGGATCGAATCAGTACGTTCATCCTTCGAATGCCTCCATTGCGGGAAATTCCGGAGGATCTTGACTGGCTGTGGGAAAGTGTATTCGAACTTGCAGCTGAACGTGCTGACGTAGAGCCTGCAACACTTCCACTGCGTGCGGAGGATCACGCGTTTATTGCCAATGAGGTTGCCGGACACCCGCTCCCTGGGAATCTGCGGGAGCTTTTCCGAATTGCCTACCACCTCATCGCTCTTCTTGAGGATACGGACTACACAGGATCGCCCCGAGAGGCCTGTGAGCACGCGATAGATGAGGGACTTGATGTCATTTCAGCCTCCTCAGAGCGAGGAATGGCTCAAGATGTTGCAGAGGCCTTCGCGAACCAGTATCCTCTCGATTCAGTCGTCGATACGTATGGCGAACTGAACACCGACCAAGTTCGGAGGAGTCTCAACAACTACTTGGCCGAAGAATTGCGACGAATTGCCCAAAGACGAGGAGTAGATCCCGAAACCCTTTGCGACAAGAGCAGACGGACGCTCCAGAACTGGATGCAGAATCAATAATCCATGGCCGGAAACAGGCCAGTGTCTATAATCTTCGTTAGGTCCTTTATGTCGTTCAACTCAACCTGCCCTTCGACATCGGTATTTACCCAATCATCAGTTGTGTTATTTCTCTCGCTCTCTCCATTCTGTATTTCGGAAAGCGAAATTCGTCCGTGAATAAAGTCTAACTTATTTCTGATCTCTTTCAGTGGGGTATCAAGTTCATAATCCCAGAGGCGACGGCTGAGTCGGTTCTTACCCGTGTCTGCAAGCAGCAGTGCCGAGTAAACGTAATCTGGACCCCGTTTTGAGTTTTCACTTCTGCATGGATCCATGCTTATTCCACTCGGAAGGTGACTTAGAAAAGAATCATAAACCCAATCCTCCCAGATTTCCGGCTGACCGCAATCCCAAATCCGCTTCGACTGATATCCTTGTGCAAGGAGCCGAGCCTCCGATCGATCAAATCGGAATCGAAGTTCCGTGATTTGGTTCAGGCATCCCCAGAGATGGATGAAGGCGATGCCTGCTGGATCGTACCGGAATGCATTCTTCTGGAACGAAGTCACTCTGACATCGAGGTATCCGTACGCTCGAAGTAGGAGATGCTCGATACGCCTGTATACATCGGCAAGTGCCTCTGTACTTTGGTTCCCCTGGAAGGCAGATATCTGAGAGAGCATTTCCGAGTCCTTCTGGGCTCTTCGCACCTTCTCGATGAGAGTCCAGAGAAATGCATACTGTCTTCGCTTCCGGACGGAGCGTTGGATCAGAGAATACAGGTTGCGCACACTCTGTTGAGAGTACCCCTTATCTAAGGAGCGCTCGGAGCTTTCCTTTACCCAGTACCCGTCCACACCGGCTTCTTGGGCGGCATGCGTCGTCCATGTCGTTTTGGACGCAGTAAAAGCGATGACCGGTGTTGTAGGCTTTTGCGTCTTGATTGACTGTACCAGTTCGATTCCAGTGTAGTCAGCCCGCTTCGAGGGATCCGAGTCCGCCGTGAGACTCTTGTCCCGAGATAGGTTTAGTCGAAGGTCACATAAGACGAGGTCCCAATCCTCGTTAACAGCTGTTTCGAGAGCCTTATCCTTGTCGAATTCGGCTCCCGAAGGAGGGTAAACGGTCAGCGAGGCTCCATCCTCCACGTCAGCCATAAGTGTGAGGGAAAGGGCCTCTTCCCATCCTTTTCCGGCCTCATCGTCGATCAGAAGAATTTGAAGTGGCCTACCGTGATCCTCGTGGTGCGCGGTTAAAAATTGCTTCCAATCCTCAGTTCCTCCAGATTCCGGAGGGTCCGATTCGGTGTCCCCATGCTGGTTCAGCCGTGACCGAGCAGCCAAGTAGGCGTAATATTCTCGCTGAAGTAGCTTGTCGCGATGCTGAGCAAGGGGTTCTGAGATCTGGGGATTCCCTCCTTGAAGGAGCTGGTACCCCTGCCATAATCGAAGCGCCCCCCATGCGTTCGTCAGGTCATGATGATCAATCTGGGGATCGGGACGGATCGGTAACTGGTCGAGAATTGCGTCCAGTTCCGTCGGGGATAACGGCTTGACGTTGATGTCACCCACGTTAGGAAACGATTCGACGATGTTCACCCCCTGCGTGCAGAGGATTGCGTATTTGAGATTGCGTTCCAGGAGCCTCTGCAAAGGCGTTTCCAGCTTGATATAAATCGGGTAACGGGAAAAGGTCCCTCCGAAGCCGTACCCCAGTCTGATTCGGAGTAGCAGTCCTAGTCCGTCGCCTGGTGAACTATATGTCTCCTTCAGAAAAATAGGACGAGGAGAATCGATCTCGCGCAGGGGACGGAGCGTTTGCACGAAGTCGACTTCTGCCGTCTCTTCGACCTCTCGAATGGGAAAGGAGGACTGTCCTTCGGAGTCCGTGCCAGAGGTGAATGTGATTGCTCCTTTACGATGTGAATCCGTCGAATCGACTGCTGAATCCGGTTGGCCCTTGTCACTCAGGGGCTGTTCGAACATGTCTCTGTCAACGCTACCCGTACTTCTGTATTCCTCAAGCACTCGGGGTAGTCGTTCGAGGAAGAATCGCCGGGACATAAAATACATGTGCCGCTTCGGACGAGGGTCTCCGACGCGGCCACCTGAAAAGAGAAAAACGGGCTGAAATTGGCGCTTCGCCCACTCGTACGCTTCTTGATTGCTCTGGTGAACGAATGCAGTTGCGTACTCACTCGGGTCAATGTGATCCGTACAGTCGAGTGATGTACGAAAATCGACGATACCTCCGTCAATCCACGACTGAAGATCAACAGTCTCGTAGGGATCCCTCCCTTGGTTGTCAACGATTAGGATCGGTTGCATTTCGGCTCTACTGGTAGAATATCAGCCTGTGACGTATGCCTGAGAGCGGCTCGGGCAATGGCTCACTACGCTCGTTCGTCATCACGTTGAAGCGGTAGGAGCAGTTATTCGAGAAGGGAGCACTCAATCTCCAGTCGGCGTACCCTCGAAGGTGTCTCAGGGCAGCTTGCAGCTTTCCGCCAAATAGAGACTTCAACTTCGGATCCTTTCTGATCATTCCGTCTGCCTCAAGAACTTCGACGATGACCGTGTTGAGGTCCGTCTCACTATCCCCGGTATTTCCGCTCCGAATATCTATTTCAATCTCCGGACTCTCGTTGTTGCTATTCGTCATCATCGACTCCAGTAATAGCGCGACTCCCTTCTTGACGGTATCAGTGTGAGTGAAAATTCGCTCCGCAGCAATTGGAAGATCGACAGTGATACTTTCCCCATTCTCACGTCCAGCCTCCTCCTCTACTTCGTCTGCCTTCTTATCGAGGTGGTACAGGAGGTCAGTCGCTTCGTCGTCATCATCGAAACG
>JBDGQN010000075.1:0-3194 GCA_042219055.1 Salinibacter sp.
CGGCCGTGTAGAGCGCCTCGCGGGGAATTTTCTTTTCCTCGACCTCGTAGCCGCGGTCCTCGGCCAGCGCGATCACGGAGGCCCGCGTGATGCCGGGCAGGATGGAGAGCCCAACCGGCGCGGTGTAGAGCATGCCGTCCTTCACCACGAAGAGGTTCTCGCCGCTGCCCTCGGCCACGTAGCCGTCGGTGCTCAGCATGATGCCCTCCATCTTGCCGTTCTTTACGGCGTCCATCTTCACGAGGGAAGCGTTCAGGTAGTTGCCGCCCGCCTTCGCCATGGCGGGGAAGGTATTGGGCGCCATGCGGTTCCAGCTGGCCACCTCCACGTCGACTCCCTTCTCGAGGGCCTCCTCGCCCAAGTACTGCCCCCACTCCCAGACGGCGATGAAGGTCTCAACCGGGTTGTCGAGCGGGTTGACGCCCATCGGGCCCTCGCCCCGGAGCGCGACGGGCCGGATGTAGCACTCGCGCAGTCCACTACGCTCGATGGTGTCGACGACGGCCTCGATGAGCTCGTCGAGGGTGTAGGGAATCTCCATGCGGTGCACCTTGGCCGAATCGACCAGGCGCTCCATGTGCTCCTTCAGCCGAAAGACCGCCGACCCCTCGTCGGTCTCGTAGCAGCGGATGCCCTCGAAGACCGAAGAGCCGTAGTGAATGACGTGCGAAAGAACGTGGATTTGGGCATCGTCGTGGTCAATAAACTCTCCGTTGTACCAGATATCGGGCTCCATGGCGACGTACAGGGCATAAGGTCTGGGGATAGAATGACGAACTGAAAGGAAAACGGCGCCCGGGGGGAAAGGTTCGTTTCGCCGCCGAACGCCTCCGGAGCAGAGCCCCGGGGTCACCCCTCGATCTGAGAGGCAGGCACACCGGCCCGGAACTGTTCAACTCGTTCTCGGAGGCGCGGCACACGCTGCCCTCGGGTGGCCGCCATGCGACCGATGGTCCAGAGAATTTTGGCGGAGGCCTTTACGGTCCCCGAAAGCGTTCCGGTAATCTTGGAGACCCCAACCCGGCGACGGTACGAGACCGGCACCTCCGTGACCCGAAGCCCCGCCTCTACGGCCTTGATCTGCATCTCGATGGTCCACCCGAACGTCTTGTCCTGCATGTCGAGCGCCCGCAGATCGCGAAACCGGACGGCCCGAAACGGCCCAAGGTCGGTGTAGGAGGCGCCCCAGATTTGAGACATGAGCGTACAGGCCAGTCGGTTGCCCATCTGGGCTTGCGGGAGCAGCGCCCCCGGTTCCGCGTCGCCCCGAATGCGGGAGCCGACCACGAAGTCGGCCTCGTCGTCGGCGATAGGCGCTACGAGGCGTGGCATCTCGTCGGGATGATCGCTGTAGTCGCCGTCCAGGAAGACCACCACGTCCGGCTGCTTCGCTTTCGCGTACTCGATGCCCCGCAGACAGGCGTAGCCGTAGCCCGGTCGCGGCTCGTCGATGACGGTGGCCCCGGCGGCGCGGGCATTGTCCTCGGTCTCGTCGGTGGAGGCGTTGTTGACTACGACCACCTCGTCGGCCAGCCCCTCGGGAATGTCCCCGATGACTTGGGCGATGGCTCGGGCTTCGTTAAAGGCGGGGATAATGACGAGGGTCGTCACGGTGGGGGAGGGGTCCAGTGGAAAAACGAAGGACTGCAACGGCTTTGAGCCGTAGGCGGCACTGCCGTTACACACACCTGGTGGTCCATGCTCCGCGTCGTCTCTGACGTTGCCTTCAGCGTGCCTGTGAGGTCCGCCGAGCGACGTGCTCGTCCCCCGGATTTACCGGAAACCGTACTACACACACTCTGTATGCGGTTTTTGATCGGGGGGACTGCGTGTTTTGGAATCGTCGAACGCCGGAATGCGGATAGGACCCGGATGAGCCTTTCTTGATCGGCGAACAGCCCCCCTCCCATGACCATCACCTTCTACGGCGTTCGGGGATCCGTGCCCGCTCCGGGTCCGGCCACCCAGCGCTACGGTGGCAATACCTCATGCGTGTGCGTTGAAATCAAGGACCGTGTGCTCGTCCTCGACGCCGGCACGGGCATTCGTGCACTCGGCAATGACCTGTTGGAGGACGACCGAGACATCTACGTCCTGTTTACTCACCTCCACAACGACCACATCCAGGGCTTTCCGTTTTTCCAGCCCCTCTACGACCCCGACCGAACACTCCATCTGCTACACTATCATCCGCCGGGGCGCAACGGGTCCTGGTCTCCCTGTTCCCTGCTTGATGGCACGCACTTTCCGCTGACCCCCGACGACGTTCCGGCCCACTGCCACCACGTCGAGGACGAGGGACTGGCGTTCCTCCGACGGGAAGGCTTCGACATCGAACGCCTCTCCGTGAATCATCCGGGGGGTGCCTACGGCTATCGCCTGCACCAGGATGGATGCAGCTATGTCCACCTCCCGGACAATGAGCTGCGCCCCCCAGAGAACGGGCCCTGCTCCTTCGAGGACGTTGTGGCTTTCTGCGATGGGGCTGACCTTCTGTGCCACGACGCACAGTACCTCCCCGACGAGATTCCCGCCAAGTGGGGGTGGGGACACAGCCTCGCCTCCCAGGCCTGCACGCTGGCGGCGGAGGCAGAGGTAGGAGGGCTGCTTCTCTTCCACCACGATCCCGCCCGTACGGACGACGAAATCGATGCCCTCCAGAAACAGGCTCAGGCTCGGCTCGCGTCCACGAAGGTCGAGTGTGCCGCCGCGTATGAGGGCCTCCGAATCGACCTCCAAGAATGCAGCACCAAGCGGCCCGATTGGGAGGCTGCGGGCCTCACTCCCTCCGAGTAATGCCGTGGGCTGACTTGAGAACCTGTTTGGCGGACTGTCTGCGGCCTGCGACTTCGTGGATTTCGTGCAGAACGGCTTCTGCACTCGCCCGGTAGTTCCACTACAGGGCTCGTTTGGGCACCGTTCTGGCACGTCGCCCACTGTGTCTCGGCTTCGCACCCATCTGCCAAACAGGTTCTGAGGTCGGGGAGGCCTGTGGCGGTCCTGGTTGGTGCAGTCTCAAGCCATTCCTTTGAGGTAGAGTCATCCCGATGGTGATCGAGGACGCGGTTTCGAGCGTAGTGTAGCGGGGTCGAGAAACCTCCCCGAATCCACCGAAGTCGACAGTCGTGGAGCAATCTCTCCGGGACAATCTTCTTCCGTCAGATCCGGAGAACTTTTGTCCCAAAAGAGACCGG
>JBDGQN010000076.1:0-688 GCA_042219055.1 Salinibacter sp.
GAGCGGCGTAAAGTCGCGGGTCGGGTACTGGTCGCGGAGGACGCGGATCAACTGGCCGTTGTTGAGCTCGGGGACAAGTACGCGATCGAAGCGATCGATGACGTCGCCGAGATCCGCCGGGAGGGGCCACACGTGGCGGAGCACGACGCTGCCGACGCGGTGCCCGTTCTCACAGGCCCGCTCGGTCGCCTCCTCGATCGCGCCCTTCGTGGAGCCCCAGCCCAGCACGAGCAGGTCGCCGTCGGCATGACCATGCACCCGCGTCGGGGGAATCTCTTGCTGCACGTTTTGCACCTTCTGCGCCCGCAGCTCCACCATCTTCTGGTGGTTCGCGGCGTCGTAGGAGACATTGCCCGTCTCGTGCTCCTTCTCCAATCCCCCGAGGCGGTGCTCCAAGTCGGGCGTCCCCGGCCGGGCCCAGGCGCGGGCCAGCGTCTCCGGGTCGCGGGCGTACGGCAGAAACTGATCGTTGCCGTCCTGGTCCTCGTGGATCGTGCGCTCGGTCGCCTCCGTCTCAAAGTCGACGTCGAACGCCGGGAGCGCGTCGGTGTCCGGGATGCGCCACGCCTCGGAGCCGTTGCCGAGGTAGCCGTCCGCCAGCAGAATGACGGGCGTGCGGTATTTGGTGGCGATTCGGCACGCCTCGTAGGCGGTGTGGAAGCAGTCGCCCGGCGAGGTGGCGGCGAGC
>JBDGQN010000076.1:698-3466 GCA_042219055.1 Salinibacter sp.
GGCAGCGGCGCCTCGCCGTTGCGCCCGTAGACGGCCTGCAGGAGGTCGCCCTGCTCCGGCTTGGTGGGCAAGCCGGTGGAGGGGCCCCCGCGCTGCATGTCGATCACGACGAGCGGCAGCTCCGTCATCACCCCGAGGCCGATCGTCTCGGTCTTGAGGGCCACGCCGGGGCCGGAGGTGGCACACACGCCGAGGTTGCCGCCGAAGCTGGCCCCGAGTGCCGAGGTGGCGGCCGCAATCTCGTCCTCGGCCTGGAACGTGATGACCCCGAAGTTCTTGTGCTCACTCAGCTCGTGGAGGATGTCCGAGGCCGGCGTAATGGGGTAGGAGCCGTAGAAGAGGCGAAGGTCGCTCTTCACGCTCGCCGCCACGAGGCCCAGCGCCAGCGCCTCGGCACCCCGCACGGCCCGGTAGGTGCCGGGGGGCATCGCTGCCTCGTTCACCTCGTACTGCACCGCAAAGGCGTCGACCGTCTCGCCGTAGTGGTATCCCTTCTTCAGTACCCGCAGGTTCGCGTCGCGGATCTCGGGCTCGTCGTCGAATTTCGTCTCAATCCACTCCTGCGCCGGCGCCACGGGCCGGTCGTACATCCAGAGCGCCAGCCCGAGGGCGAACATATTCTTCGACCGGTCGATCTCCTGAACGGAGAGGTCCGTGTCGGACAGCTCCTCGCGGGTAATGTCCGTAAGCGCGACCTCCTGCACTTGATACTCGTCCAGCGTGCCGTCCGTGAGGGGATTGCTGTCGAGATCCGCCTTCTTCAGGTCCTTCTCCTCAAAGGAGTTGACGTTCGCGATGATGGTGCCGCCCGGCCGCACACGGTGCAGGTGTACCTTCAGGGCCGCGGCATTCATGGCCACGAGCAGGTCCACCTTCTCTCCCGGCGTGCGCACCTCGCTGGTGCCAAAGTGAAGCTGAAAGGCGCTCACGCCGAAGGTAGTGCCGGCCGGCGCCCGGATCTCAGCGGGATAGTCCGGCAGCGTCGCGAGATCGTTGTGGGCGTAGGCGGAGGCGAGGGTAAATTGCGACCCGGTGATCTGCATTCCATCCCCGGAGTCCCCGGCGAAGAGGACGGTGGCCTCGGGAATTTCTTTCGTGTCCGTCGTGTCGGCGGTAGGCGCGCTCATCGATGGCGTTTAGATCCGTTCTAAATTGGCAACACTATCAACGCTCAGTTCCGCCCGAAGGTTCGGACGCGAGGGCTCGCGCGTCGCAATTCCGCCGCTGCTTTCAATCAGGGTTCACGCCGCCGGAGGCGCGCCGGTCGAGGTCGCCTGCCCGGACTACGACCCGGCCGCGTGCGACTCGGTTTCCACGAGCGACGTGTGGAGCCCACACTCCGTTTTGTCGTCGTCGCCCCAGCGCCCCTCCCGCGAGTAGCCGTCGGTGCCCTCGACCGGCTCGGTGCACGGCACGCAGCCGAGGCTGGGATAGCCCTGGTCGTGCTTCGGGTTGTAGGGGAGGTCGTGGTCGAAGAGGTACTTCCAGACCTCCTTCTGCGTCCAGTTGGCCAGCGGATTGATTTTGAACACGCCGTACTGCGCCTCCCACGAGAGAATGTCCGCGTCAGCCCGCTGCTCGGACTGATCACGGCGGACCCCAGTGATCCAGGCCCGACGGTCCGCCAGGAAGTTCTTCAGGGGCTTTACCTTGCGAAGAAAGCAGCAGCGGTTCGGCTCCCGGTTCCAGAGCTCCTCCCCCTCCTGCTCGGCCTGCTCGTCGAGCGAGAGCCCCCCGTGAACCCGGGTCACGTCCACATCGAGCTGTTCGTCGAGGTCCTCGCACAGCTCGTAGGTCTCCGGGAAGAGCAGGTCGGTATCGAGGTAAAAGACCGTCGTGCCGGGGCGCAGGTCGGCCAGCATGTGCATGATGACGATGCCCGAGGGGCCAAACCCCGTGCCCTGCACGAGATCGTCGCCGAAGGTGTGGGTGGCCCAGTTGAGGATGGCCTTGGGGCCGTGGGGCTCAAACTGGGCATTCAGGGCCGCCATCCGCGTGCTCGTCCAGGGCGAAGACCCATCATCGGAGGAGGAATCCATCAGACACAGTCGAAACCGGTGGTGGGAGACGCGAGTGCACTGGAGACAGGTGACGACGGTCCGGACGGATCGGGACCGATTCAAAACAAGGACTCGGCAGAGTACTCGTCAACCAGTCGACGCGTGGAAGGGCTTTTGTGAAATCCAAGGCTGTCCCTTTGAACAATTCTTTGCTATTCGATAACAATGTGCGCGTACAATCCCCTGCCAATCCCCCGTTCCTACCGTACGTTTCTAGCCTGCCGTACGCCTTTGGATCTTCCTAGTCGCCCGCCTATGTGGTCATGATCAGTTATGCCTCCACCACCCGCGGCATTACCGTAACCGTTCGTCCCATCTACCTGGATGAGCCGTCGGATCTTCTGGAGCGCGAGTTTTCGTTCGGGTACGCCATCTCCATCGAGAACACCGGCCCGGACGAGGTGCAATTGCTTCAGCGCCGATGGATCATTGAGGAGGCGGACGGCAGCCGACAGGATATGACGGGGGATGGCCCCCTCCGGCCCCATCCGGTGATTGCCCCCGGCGAGACCCACGTCCACGACGGATCCTGCACGATCGAGTCGTTCAACGGCACCGTGCAGGGCAACTACCTGGTGCAGCGAGCCGACGGGGAGCAGTTTCGCGTGTCGGTTCCGTCCTTCCCCCTGCATGCCGCCGCGAACTAAGGGTTGAGAACCTGTTTGGTGAGCGAATGCGAAGCCGAGACACAGTGGTCGAAGTTGCAAA